>DAONFJ010000188.1:0-1628 GCA_035403545.1 Spirochaetota bacterium | reverse complement strand
CCCTGAAAATAAATCGCTGTCTACAAACCTATACTGGAATGCCGGTAAATTCAGGCATCCGGGCTGTTTTACTGATATAATTTCATAACCTGCCGTTTCTCCCGCAAAATTTTAATATAAAAAGCCTTGACAAAAGAGTAATTAAAGTTAAAGTAAACATTAACTATTATTCAATAAGGAGAAATGTTATGTTTGATTTTGCAATGACTGAACAACAGCTGAAACTCAGGGATGAGGCAAGGGAATTAACAAAATGGGTTCCCAGGGAGATGATCCTTGCAATGGATGCGGAAGAAATACAGTTCCCGAAAGAATACCTTCAGGAATGCGGCAGGAGGAACCTTCTAGGGATAAGGCTTCCCAAACAGTATGGCGGCAGAGGCCTCGGCTGGGCTGAGGATGTAATGGTCGCAGAGGAAATCGGAGTCGCAAGTTATTCTCTCGCATGCCTGTGGGGAGTCGGAGCTGACATAGTATGTGAAGCAATTATCAAATACGGGACAGAAGAGATGAAGCAGGAAATTGTCGTACCTTTGCTGAAAGGCGAAGTCTTTGCCGCAGAGTGCCTCACTGAACCCAGAGGCGGATCGGACTTTTTCGGCGCGACAACAACAGCCCGTAAAGACGGCGGCGACTGGATTATAAACGGCCAGAAACGTTTTATCGTAGGCGCGGAGGGCGCGGACTGGTTTATGCTTTACGCGGTTACAGATCCGTCAGCACCTCCCCACAAAAGAATGACCTGCTTTATGGTTCCGCGTTCAGAGGGTGTCGAATCAAAATACATTTACGGGCTTATGGGTGTCAGGGGCGGCGGAGCCGGAAGACTTCTCCTTAACGAAGTACGCGTCCCTGAAAGATACGCGCTCAACGGAGTAAATAACGGGTTCGATGTATTCATGACAAACATGATTCCCGAAAGGCTGGGTACTGCGGCTATGACCATAGGATCTGTCCGTCCCGCGCTTGAGATAGCAACTTCATACACATCAAGGAGAAAAGCATTCGGCCAGCCTATAATGAATTTCCAGGCAGTCGGCTTCAAGGTAGCAGACTGCGCCATGACTATGGACGCGATGAGGTCTATGGCATACACAACAGCGCTTGCAATTGATTCAGGAAAAGCCAGTGCCGGCAGAATAAGAAGGATGGTATCACAGACAAAAAAATTCATCACAGAGGGATCATGGCAGGTTGTCAATAACTGCATGCAGGTAATGGGCGGCATCGGCTATACCAATGTTTTCCCGATTGAAAGAATACTCCGCGATATAAGACTCTCCATGATCTGGGTCGGATCAAACGAAATCATGCAGCACATAATCCAGACAGAGTGGTATAAAGAAAACGAAAGGAACAAAAAAGCAGATACTACACGGGACGTTGAACTCGACGCGGTATCTGCTTTTGAACCTGATGAAAAGATATACGAATAAAAGTTTCCTTATCCCCTTCAGCATTGCCGGTTGAGGGATTGATAAATTAAATTCCGCACGGAAGTCCATGTGCGGAAATTACAGTTACAATAAAAAATGGGGGTAGATAAACAATGTCACTTATAACAAACAGGAGAGACCAGGATTTTGTCCTCTACGAAATGCTTGGTATTGAATCATTATTTGCAACTG
>DAONFJ010000187.1:0-1767 GCA_035403545.1 Spirochaetota bacterium | reverse complement strand
TTTACCCATTATTCTTTTTATGTTATGGAAGCTATCCGTATTATTTCACATCGTGAAGGCATGTTTTATTCTTCTAATGCCATATTTATACTCTCAAAAGGATTAAATGCCGGGAAACCGCTGGCAAATCCCTGTCCGAATTGTTTTGCAGTCGAATTTCAATCATCCGATGATGTTGAGCGTTTCAAATCGCTTTGCCAAATCCTGCTCCAAAGTCAGGTTTTCAGCCAATATCTGAAGGGTTCTGTCATACCATTCCTCACCATCCGCGATTTTCGCTCCATTGTCAGCCGATATGCTGAATTGGTTGATAATCTTTCTGCCGAGTTCAGCCATCTGGTGGAGGTTCTCTCCGCCATCGGGGAGCAGGAGCAAAGGAACCGTTCCATGCTCAACTTATTGTCGCAGTATCGCATGG
This sequence comes from Spirochaetota bacterium, assembly GCA_035403545.1. Lineage (GTDB taxonomy): Bacteria > Spirochaetota > UBA4802 > UBA4802 > UBA5550 > WRGT01. The sequence goes on along the minus strand of DAONFJ010000187.1, from coordinate 1,349 downwards.
CTTTAATAGCTGACTTTACACGTAGGATTTAATCCGTAGATATACCGTACCTATCCCGTACATATTAGCACCATATTTCGACCCATATCATTAAATAGGGGGGCAATAAAAAACCCTGTCATTGCTGACAGGGTCCTTTTTATGTTACGATCATTTTTTAGAACAAATCGTGTACTTTCAGGCAGTTGCCGGTTTTGAAAATGAAGTAGTTTTCACCCACTTTCTGATAAAACTCAATACCAACACTATTGATTACTGAGACATTTTCTGTCAGAATTGTTCCTTCTGGTAATGCACTGGTGACAGTGATATCAGTTGTTTGAGCAGTACTCAGATCAATATACTCCGAGTAGGTGATGGATGAGATTTCATTCAAAGCACTTTCAACAGGCTCATAAACCTTTGTAGTAGCATTGAAAGCATAATCCGATAAAACAGATACAGCATTAACCAAACGGAAGTGAGTAGCACCCGAAGGGATGTTAATCGATGATGCAATATTGAATGCCGGTACAACTAAATCCGAACTTAACCTGTCAACATCCGGAGTTACAGAAAAGGGAGCATAAAGAACACTTTCTAAAACCAAGTTTTTATTGAAGTTCAATCCTTTCAAATATTTCCGTTGAGTTGAAATCAGGATTGCCCGAACACCCCTGGCTTCAGATAGATCTTCCAGGTTGATCTTTTTCATAATACCGGTTATTCTACCGGTCAACTGAGGATCGCTCATTTGTTTCATCAATTGAGAGAGACCAATTCGAACAGATTTTGCAGCTGCTGCACATCCGCCAAATTCATTCATGTTTTCACGCGTTCTGATAAAGGATGGATCGGTTTTTACCTGATCACCGGAAGGACCGCCTTTCAACCCGGCAAAATCACCCTGCAAACCTTTAATCTTGAAATGTCGAACTTCACCTAAAGTTCCTTTGTACTTGATATGACCGACTTGTCTTGCCATAACTAAAAGTTTTTTGTTAAAATGAATAATAAAATATATCACCATAAAATTAATTCATTTATCACCAAAACAATTAATGCGTTTAAGCGCAATACAAAGCAAATAGGGGAGTTTGAACACTAAGTGGAGAAAGATAAAATTTATCCTAAAAGAGGCTAATCCGAAGTCAAAAACGGCATATAGAGGGCTCTATTCTATACTACTTATACGTTTGTTAGTATTTTCTTTATTTTTAGAAATGTATATAAAAATGTATAGAAAGAAAAAACCACCTACGAAATTAATCGTAAGTGGCTGATTTCTAAGTCGGGGTAGCGGGATTCGAACCCACGACCCCCTGCTCCCAAAGCAGGTGCGCTAACCGGACTGCGCTACACCCCGAAAT
>DAONFJ010000186.1:0-2099 GCA_035403545.1 Spirochaetota bacterium | reverse complement strand
ATTTAGTATTTTACTCTAATACAACAAATATAATTTTGAATATACTTGACTTTTTATTATAACCTGTATTCTTTAATATAATAATAATTAAAAGGAGTTTGCAGATGAAAAGAATAATATTAGTTGCACTGGCGATCTTTGCGTTTTCTGTTTCTGCCTTTGCAATAAACTCAACTCTTCATGTAAAGGGCGGAGTTCAGTATCCCGATGCACCGGACAAAGCAGGATTTGATTCAGCACTTACTTTGAATATCGGATTAGACAAATACTTTACACTTGGTGCTGAATCAGGTTTTGGATGGGTAAAATGGGAAGATAAAGATGCTGCTAAGGCTGCTGGTGATGTTACTTTAACCAAAGTTGAAAAAACAAATGCATACACACTTCCGCTCCTTGCTGTAGCGACGGTAAGACTTGCTGACATGATGGAGACATACGGATTTATGCCTTATCTTACAGGAGGAGCCGGGTATTCATGGACATGGTATGACCATCCTGAATTCAGCGACAGGTTTCAAGGATTTACCTGGCAGGTAATGGGCGGCGTAGAGATAAAACTCGGATCAGATTCTAATCTCTCTTTTATTATAGAAGGCGGATACAGAGATGCAGGCGTTCAGAATTCTGATGATTACGAGCTCGATATGTCGGGATTTATAGGAAGAGCAGGTATAAGTTTTCCTCTTGAAATGTCTTCTGATTATTAAAAATCTGAATTTTATATTAAAAAAAATCCCGCCTTTTGGGCGGGATTTTTTGTATTCCCTACTTAAAAATAATCGTCTGTTTTTTAATCAACCGCCAAGAAGCTGAAGAATGGTTCTTGTCTTCATATTTGCCTGAGCTAACATCGCAGTACCACTCTGCACTAGAACCTGATCTTTTGTTAAGTCAACCATTGTTTCAGCCATATCAGCGTCTCTGATCCGGCTTTCTGATGCTTGTATATTTTCATAGGCAGTCATTAGACCTCTTGTTGCATAGTCAAGTCTGTTGTAATATGCGCCAAGGTCAGCACGCTGCTTCGAAATTTTGTGAAGAGCATCGTCAACCACACCGATAGTTCTGTTCGCGCTGCCAGCAGATGCCAGATCAGCGATAAAGGCGCCGCTTTTTTCTTTGAGACCGAGACCATTCGCAGTCATAGTACCAATATAAACCCTCTCCCGCTGATTCATATTTGCACCCATATGAAACCACATACTCGCTTTCGGACCCGCTTTAGAAAAATCACCAAGAAGCAGTTTAAACTTGTTAAACTCTGCCTGTGATGCAATCCTGTCAACTTCGTCAACAAGAGCTGAAACTTCAACCTGGATAAGCTGTCTATCCTGATCTGAGTAAATACCGTTTGAAGATTGTACGGCAAGAACTCTGATTCTCTGAAGTATTTCAGTTGTCTGGTTCAGATAACCTTCAGTAGTCTGAACAAAAGACATACCATCCTCAGTATTTCTCTCAGCCTGTCTTAATCCCTGAATCTGTGTTCTCATCTTTTCAGATACTGCAAGTCCTGAAGCATCATCACCGGCTTTGTTGATCCTAAGACCGGAAGAAAGAGATTCCATTGACTTGTTTGTATCCCACTGCTTGAACTTTAAAGATTTGTTTGCGTTAATCGCACTCATGTTATGATTGATAATCATATTAAACACTCCTTTGTTTAATTAGATGTTTTAGTCCCTCCTACAGGACTTAAAACTGCCTGACATCCTTATCAGGCATTTGATACCAGGTTTGTACTCATACTATAGGGAATACAGACGCCTTCATTACAGCGACCATACAGTATTAAAAAGATTCCGGAGAGTTGTCGCCCTGAGCTTGTCGAAGGGGACTAACGCAAATATGTCATACTTCGACGGGCTCAGCATGACAACTCCCTCTCTTCAATACTGTATGCTCGCTATAATTTTCATTTTCAAAGAACTCATTTTTTCTCCCAAAAGGGAAACCCGGCCGGCTCTCCCAAGCCCGCCGGGATAAAAATAATGATAATAAACCTGATTATCTAAGTAACTGCAATATTCCCTGAGACTTTGCATTAGCCTGAGCAAGCATCGCCGTACCACTCTGTACAAGAATCTGATTTTTTGTAA
>DAONFJ010000185.1:0-2144 GCA_035403545.1 Spirochaetota bacterium | reverse complement strand
TTTTCTGTCATTCCGGTTTTGCGTCGTCAATTCATGCAAATACCGGAATCTCATACAATAAATTTAGATTTGTATTTTAATACACCAGCAACGTTAACTTATTACCATGCCTTACTGTCAAGATAAATTAAAGGTATACAGGCTACTTCTTAGCCGGTTCAAGGATTACTTCGTGTGAAACAGGCGTCGATTTATCATCCCTTGTCATTTCATGGCGGATAGCAGGATATTCGTTTCCCGGTTTGATCTCCCACTTTTTTACCCAGTTCAGGTGAAAGCTGTCCCTGTTGTCATAAAACAGTTTTACTCTTCTGTCGGGACATTCCCTGCAGAGATAATTCTCAGCAGCTTTCTGATCTGAAGGGATAAAATTAAAGTATATCTCTACATAACCGCGGTTGTCATCCCGGGTATTATCTTTAGAATCAATAATTTCTGTAATAACAGCCTTGCCGTAATGAGTTTTACGGGACTCTTCCCGCGGAGGAGTGAGCTTTGTATCAGGCGTTTTGCATGATGCGGCAAATATTATTATAAAGACCAAAATGACTGCTGATAGTTTAATTTTCATTGTTACCTCTTCTTTCCCCCTCCGGCCACATCCCCCATGAATGGGGAAATCATTACCCACATCTCAACAGCCCCCTAAATCCCCCGGAGGGGGACTTCAAAAAATATCAGGATATGAATGGAGTTAAATATTTTCTTATTTCAGATAAAACATAATTGAATTCATAAATATAATATTAATTATAGATGTTTATTTGTAAAGCAATCTTCAAGTCCCCCTCCGGGGGATTTAGGGGGCTACACAGAAGATGTGGGTAATGATTAAATTTATGGGGAAAGGTGCCCATCGGGCGGAAAGGGGAGTAAGCTGTTGTTATAGAATATATCTTATAAAAAGCTCAATCCCTCATCGTCGCGATAAGCCTTTTTGTGTTTCTGAATAAGTCCAGTGCGCTGAAAATGTCGGGACAGATTATATCGGACATTATGGCTGTTTCTGTGAATACACCCTCTCTCTGAACGACCGCGATACCCAGTGCGGACTCTTTGAGCATGTACCGGTCGTTTTTACCGTTTCCGATACATGCCGTGTTCTCCTTTCCGAGAGTTGAAAGATAGAGCAGCTTTGCCTCGGACTGATTGTCCGGAGCCAGCCTGTTGAACGTGCATTTTACCTGTTCGAGTTCAGATTCGGCAAAACCGAATGTATCCGCTGTAATGACATGTATGTCTAACTGCCGGGAAAGTTCGTTTAGAATATCCGCTACCCCTGGTAAAAGTTTTCCGTCAACGGCAATTGTTCCGTTATAGTCTATGAGGAGATTTTTTATATCAAGAGTGTCGCTTCCGGGAATAATAATCTGCATCAGTTGTTTTCCTTTTTAATAAATTTTTCAAGAAGAAGGGCAGCCTCGGTATGCTCTCCCTCCTGCGCGAGAGTAAGTGCTGTTTTATCTTCATTGTCCCTTGCTTTGATATTGGCGCCCTTTTTAACCAGAAGCTGAATCAGGTCGTAATAACCGTATTCGGCGGCATACATCAGGGCGGATCTCCCTCTGTTGTCGCTTGAGTTTATGTTGACACCCTTTGCGATAATCATCTTCACAATGTCAATCCGCCCGTTCTGTACCGCGTAAATCAGCACAGACTTTTCCTTGTTGTCCCTGGCGTTAACATTGGCCCCGGCTTTGATAATAATTTTAGCGATATCGTCGTAACCTTTCACAGATGCCCTTATTAGAACTGTGGTGTCGTCTTTATATCTCATATTGACATTGGCACCGGCATTGATAAGAATTTTTGCCATGTCATAGTTTCCCGAATCGACAGCGTAGTACAGCGGCGCAAACTCATCATCGTCCCTTACATTGGGGCTTGCATCTTTCTGCAGAAGTATTTTAACTTCATCAGTGTTGCCGCTTTTCGCAGCAGCAAGCAGGTTATCCCTGATCCCGGCCTGCAGGCCGGCGGGTGAGGAGATACATAGTGACAGTGCAAGTATGATGAGTGATGTGAACATTTTTCTGTTATGAAACATAAGTTATCCTTTTACATGGTCCGATTTGTTTATTTATTATTGTTCCGGATTTAAGCTTTCGCTGCTATTCCGTTTATCATCAGCTGCTTTAAATTAA
>DAONFJ010000184.1:0-2255 GCA_035403545.1 Spirochaetota bacterium | reverse complement strand
AATTTTTTTGATTTCATAACCGGCAAGGCGGAGTATCAGGATCTGAGGTGGGGAAGAGAAGAAGAGATGAATGATAAATCTTTAAAGGGTGAAATTTCTCTTAATAAGGATGTTATTCCCCTAATTTCCAAGGCAAGAGCTTATTATGTGCAGAATAATGTAACCAAGATTCAGTGGAAAACAGAGAGCACTGTAATAGGGGGAGTAATAGGACTTGCCGTTGCTAAAGGGGTCAGCGTGGATTTTAATTATCTCATTACATATGAGGATAAGAATGGCGATGGAAAAATTAAAGGGGATGATGAGCAGATCAGAAATGTAAGTATTTCTACAAATTCGATGTTCTAAGCTTTAATCAGCTTGCGTAAAAAAATAAACTATAGCAAAAAAATAAAGCCCTTATTTTATGGGCTTTATTTTTTTAAAATCAGTTTCAAAATATTTTAAATATTGACTAATAATTCAAGTTTTATTTTATTATAAAGTACTTATTGAAAGAAAGAGTTTATAATAGTATTCAGCAGAGGGAAACGTGCAGTTGCGCGACCCCGTTTACGGGGAGTGAGGAAAGTCCGGACATCAAAGGGCAGGATGCCGGGTAATACCCGGGCGCCGCGAGGCGATGGAAAGTGCAACAGAAAATATTCCGCCTCTTCATTTTTCCTTCCCCCTTTCCATATGGAGAGGGGGGCTGGGGGGTGAGGTCAGGTAAGGGTGAAATGGCGAGGTAAGAGCTCACCGCATTTTCCGCGAGGAAAATGGCAGTGTAAACCCCATCCGATGCAAAGCCAAGTAGTCAGCCGTATGAGGGCGGCCCGCTCCAGGCTGAGGGTAGGCTGCAAAGATGTGTATGGCAACATGCACACAAGATAAATAGCTGCTTAAACAGAATCCGGCTTATGTTTCCCTCTGCTGAACATTGTTATTTTTGTGTATATCAGGTGAATGATACTTACATTAAGCCCCCGCACCCCGGTCGCTGGCAAGGAAGGATTGCTTTGCCTCCTCCGGGGGTGCGGGGGCTGTTAGATGTCGTCGTAAATTATTTTAGAAACGGGTACAGGGGACAGCAGTTCCTAAACTAATCCCGCAGGAAAGGTTTAATATGGAGAGACAGCGAAAGATCATGGTTGCTATTCTTGCATTGCTCGCGATTATCGCGGTTATTGCAGTTGTTGATATCGGCCTTAAAATTGAAAAAAAGACCAAGTCCGATATTAAAATGTCATTACCCGAATTCGGCCCCGGTGTAGGTATAGTTCGTGTTGAGGGAGCGATTGAGATGTCAGGAACCGGCAGCCCCTTTGGTGTACCTCGCGGAGCTGAAGCGGTAATTAAAAGATTGAGTGAAATCGAGAGAGACAGCAGCATCAAAGCTGTAGTGCTGAGAATCAATTCTCCAGGTGGTACGGTCGCGGCAACCCAGGAGATCTATGAGAAACTCTGGAAACTCAGGAAAAAAAATATAATACTTGTGGCGTCAATGGGTGATGTAGCTGCGTCAGGCGGATATTACATCGCCTCAGCATGCAATTTTATTGTGGCAAATTATGGAACAATTACCGGATCTATCGGTGTAATAGCATACTCTCCGAATCTTAAACGTCTTTTTGATAAATTCGGAATACAGATGAATGTAATAAAAAGCGGCAAGTACAAGGATATTCTCGCCAGCCACCGCGATATGACGCCGGAAGAGAGAAGCCTTATCCAGGAGATGATAGATTTGTCGTATAATAAATTCATTAAGGATATTGCGCTTGGAAGAAACATGAACCAGGAGGATATTCGTCCTGTTGCTGACGGTCGTGTCATGAACGGCGAATCTGCTCTTAAAAATAAACTTATAGATCAGCTTGGAACTTTCGAAGACGCAATATTGAAAGCGAAGGAACTTTCATCCCTCGATGCTGATGCTCCGGTGTATGACCAGGATGAATCCCCGTTCCGGGAAATATTCGGGTCTATGAAAAATCTTTTTACGGGGAGTAACGGCATAGGGAGCGGACTTCTTTATAATCCGGATAAAATTGAATACAGGTATATGCAATGATAGTTGAAACTATAAAATCACTGCGATGGACAGATTTTTTTATATATGCAATCACAGACCCGAGAGAGCTATATAGAAGAATTAAGCAAAAGGACCCCGATCCTTTTGCCTTGAGCTTAATTATTCCTGCAATTGTTCCGTTCTTGGATATACGGGGGTTGTCGCTGGCAGGAAAGGGGACAGGTTTTTTTTATTGCAAAAT
>DAONFJ010000183.1:0-2278 GCA_035403545.1 Spirochaetota bacterium | reverse complement strand
TCGCATATTTCATATCTGCTATGATTGTAGGGGGATTGACATCAAAACTTCATTCTAAGGAATGGGCTCTGCGGATAAGAGAGAAAACTATTTCTGATATATATGAATTTTCTAAAGTTCTTGAGAATGCATCTGATATAGATGAAATTGTAATTACAACCGTAAAATATATTGAACAGTATTTCCATGTGAAAACAGCATTTATACTAAGGAACAGTTCCGGCGGGCTGTCTGATACACAGCATAAATATAGTTCCTTTATTATGCATGAAGGAGGCAGGGGAATCGCTGAATGGGTTTTTAAAAACAGAAAATCTGCCGGTTTAAACACCGATACTCTGCCGCAGGCATCAGCATCTTACATTCCTCTTAATTCTCCGGGTAGAGTGATGGGTGTACTCTGCATTCAGTCAGAAAAGGGTTCAGAATTTTCATTTGACCAGGATAATTTTTTTAACAGCATAGTATACCAGGTTTCGATGAAGCTTGAAAGAGTGATGCTCTCGATTGAAAGCAAGAATTCTTTTCTACTGGCAGAATCAGAACGTATATACAAAATACTGCTCAACTCCATATCTCATGAACTCCGTACCCCTCTGACAACGATAACCGGTGCTTCAACCAGCCTGCTCGATAATGTTGTTGAATCTAAACCGGAAATCAGAAATGCCCTTATAAGGGAGATATACAGGGCAAGCGGAAGATTAAACAGGCTGGTTGATAATCTTCTTGATATGAGCCGCCTTGAATCGGGGATGATGAAACTTAATAAGCAGAAGCAGGATATGGGGGATCTCGTTAGCGTGGTTCTCCGTACCCTTGAAGAAGAGCTCTCGGAATATAAAGTTTTAATTGACATTCCCGATAGCCTTCCTATGGTAAATATTGATTTTGTACTGATGGAACAGGCTTTGATAAATCTCGTTTATAACGCGGTAAATCATACTCCTTCAGGAACTGTTATTACTATCAGTATACAGCTTTCAGAAAACAGTTTTCAAATTTCAGTGAAAGATAACGGCCCGGGGCTGATCCCTGAAGAGATTCCGTTTCTGTTTGATAAGTTTCAAAGGGGAGCAGCTTCATTTTCCGGCGGAACAGGCCTGGGGCTCTCAATCTGCAAGGGTATAGTTGATGCACATAACGGATATGTAAGTGCCGAAAATAATGCAGACGGGGGAGCGAAGTTTACTATTACGCTTCCGGTTGAGACCTGGAATTGAAATTTTAATTTATTGGATGAAGTATGAGTAAAGGCCCGGTAATACTTATAATTGATGATGAGGTACAGATCCGGCGCATGCTTCGATTGAGTCTTGATGCTCATGGTTTCCAGGTGAAGGAGGCAACAACTTCGCAGGAGGGGCTTGACCAGGCTGTACTCTCCAAACCGGATCTCATAGTACTCGATCTGGGATTACCGGATCAGAGTGGTATTGAAACTCTCAGAAGATTGAGGGAATGGAGCAGAACTCCGGTGATTGTGCTTTCTGTAAAAAATTCAGAACAGGATAAAATTGAACTTCTCGACAATGGTGCTGACGATTATCTCACCAAACCGTTCAGCATGGGGGAACTGCTGGCGCGTATCCGGGCAGCTCTCCGGCATACTATCCCTGAGTCAGCTGAGGGTATAATCGCTGCTGGAGATCTTGTCATTGATTTTATAAAAAGAATTGTTTCCAGAAATGGTGTAGAGATAAAACTTACTCCCACAGAATACTCCGTAATAAAAATACTTGCAGGGAATGCCGGCAAAGTCCTTACTCATAACCAGATTATGGAGGAGCTGTCCGGTATGAATGCACATGCAGATTCAAGCTATCTCCGGGTATATGTTCTTCAACTGAGGAAGAAGATTGAAAAAGACCCTGCGAATCCGAAAATTATTGTAACTGAACCGGGTGTGGGATACAGGCTGCTTGCTGAATAAAGGGTAAAATCACTTTATTTTAGATTGTCAACGGATTACATATACCGATGATACAGTTTACCATCGAAGCCACGCCGGGAAGGTTAAATTATTGATATGAATAAAAAAAGCGTAATGAAAAAATAAAAACAGAGATTAAATAAACTATACAGCAGATTGATTTTTTTCTCTCCGGCAATAACTCACCAGGTCAAGGCGGACGGGTTAGTAAAAAAAATAAAAATAAACTTTTATCTGATACTTATCTAACATCAGGCTTTATTTTAAATAAGCAAAGTTAGATACAAATAAGAAAGCCCTGAAATAATCAGGGCTTTTATGAGCGGGTAGCGGGAATCGAACCCG
>DAONFJ010000182.1:0-2345 GCA_035403545.1 Spirochaetota bacterium | reverse complement strand
GATTTGCATTCAGGGCGATGACCGGGCAGGAAACAGCTAAATTACATTTTTCATATTAAAAAAAGAGTTGAATTTATTTACAAAAACATCCAGCCATATAATAATATGAATAAAAAGAAAATTTACATCAAGTCCTCCTCTGATAATAATTTCACAGTAAAGGTTCCATTTGATATAACTTTATTATCGTTAATAAGGAAGATTCCCGGAAGAAGTTGGGATCATGCTGCCGAATTATGGCATATTCCGGATAAAAAGGAATATCTTGATTCCATACTGGAAGGTGCATTAAATCAGAAATACGAAATCTTTATTGGTGAAACTGATATTTACCGCTCATCAATACCTCTCCGTACAGCGGATGAGTGCCTCCTTAATCTTCGAAAAGAACTCATTGTCAGAAAATACAGCCAAAGTACTATAAAAAGCTATATGTTTTACAACTCGGAACTCCTCAGGCATTCGAAAAAAATACCTGACGGAATAATTCAGGAAGATATAACTTCGTTTCTTTACTCAACCATAACAGACAAATCATTAAGCGCATCAACTGTTCAGGTTGTTTTAAATGCATTAAAATTCTACTACGGCCAGATACTGTGCAGGGATTTTATTTATGAAATTACTCCTCCTAAACGGGATAAAAAGCTGCCTGTTATTTTAAGCAAAAATGAAGTTTCCCTGATTCTGAACAGCATTACCAACCTGAAGCATAAAACAGTTATTATGCTTATCTATTCTGCCGGGCTACGGCTTAATGAAGCGGTGACTATTAAAATCAGTGATATTGATACTGAGAGAGGCTTAATCAATTTAAAATGCGGCAAAGGAAGAAAGGACAGAACCACACTCCTCTCTGAGACTTTTTCAAAACTGTTAAAAATATACCTGGAGATATACCATCCGCAAACATGGCTTTTCCCCGGACAGGACAGAGGAAGCCACATTTCCGGACGATCTGTTCAGCATATTTTTCATCAGGCAGTTCTGAATGCTGAGATTGAGAAGCAGGTAACAGTTCATTCGCTGAGACACAGTTTTGCAACTCACCTTCTCGAGCAGGGTATTGATATCAGATATATTCAGGAATTACTGGGACATCAGAGTCCGAATACCACAATGATTTATACTCATGTCAGCAAAAGTAAACTAAGATGCATTAAGAGTCCTTTAGACATATAGGCCTGGATACATCTTTTGTCGCTTTTCTTAATTTTTCACACTACTATCCCCAATTTTCTGCGTATAGCCATGGCGTTATATGAAATTGAACCCCTTCAATAGTCCGCCAAAATCTTATCTCCGTATAAATATTCCGTTCGCGTTTCTATTTTAAATTTCAGTTGCAATTAATTAAAATGATTATTACTTTGTAATTACATAAATGAGGTGTTGTTATGATAGCAAAAGTAATTCAAATAGGAAATTCAAAAGGAATACGAATTCCAAATCAGATATTAAAAGAAATGAATATTGAAAATCAGATAGAACTTATAATCAGTGATAAAAAAGATGAAATAATCCTTAAACCAATTCATAAAGCCCGAGAAGGATGGAATGAATCATTTAAGAAAATGAGAACTGCTTATGATGATAAACTTATCATTGATGATTCATTAGATCTGAATGACTGGGAATAGTGAGAAATGGAGATTTTACAATATAGCATCTATCTGGTGAATCTAGATCCGACAATAAGGCATGAAATTAAAAAAACTCGTCCATGCCTTGTTATATCACCAGATGAAATGAATCAGAATATTCAAACAGTTATAATTGCTACAATGACAACTAAGTCCCATAAATATCCAACCGGAGTTCAAGTGACTGTTCAGAATAAAAAAGGATGGATAGTGTTAGATCAAATAAGAACAATAGATAATCAGCGGCTCATTAAAAAAATCGGTAAAATTAATAATGAAACAATTAAAGAAGTCAAGGGTGTCATCAAAGAGATGCTTGTTGATTAACTTCACGTAGAAATATATTATTCAATTTGTTGTTCACATTGGGGTTCAACTTTATATAACAAAGGAGTCTGTCGCAAAAGTAAAATTTTCCATCATGTCAGATAATTGTTCTAGAATCAAAAAGATATTATCCCAGGCTTTCCGCTACATCGACCATACCGGGGGAGCGGTAATTCTGAATACAATGAATTCACTTGAAAAAGAACACGTCATACGGTTCCGTCCGGCAAAGATTTTAAGCGATATGGTAAAGAAAGGGAAGAAGTTCTATAACACATAGCGCAAACGGTTTCAACCTGTCCACATGGCGTTTTATGCCCCCTGTTACTGTCGAATCATATACGGATTCAGGACGAATCATGTCCGAATGTAAAC
>DAONFJ010000181.1:0-2420 GCA_035403545.1 Spirochaetota bacterium | reverse complement strand
GGTCCCGGGTTCGAGCCCCGGGCAACCCAGATTTTTAAGTTGTTAAGAATAATGCCCCGTTTTACCTGATAATACTTTTAGTGTACCTTATTACCGCCGGCGGGTTAATAGGATTATCTGCTGTTTTAATGAAAATTTCCGAAAGAAAAGGATTTTGAAATGAAAAAATATCTGTTTTGCATATTGCTTATTGTGCTGTTGCCGGTGATATTTTGTGAAGCAAAATCAGTAATTGTATTTGAAGAGACATCTTACAATTTCGGGAAAGTGAACAAAGAAGCAGTGCTGAAACACACTTTTATTTTTAAAAATACCGGTAAAGATACTCTTGTGATTGAAAGAGTAAGAGCAAGCTGCAGCTGCACCGGTACTCTTCTGTCGGAAAGAGAAATTCCTTCCGGGGAGAGTGGTAAACTTGAAATTGAACTTAACACTGAAACGAACCTTGGTGAAATGATGAGAACAATCAGGGTGTATACAAATGATCCTAATAATAAACTGATAAAAATTGTAGTTAAAGCAACTGTGATTGAAAATTAAATTATCTGATAATTCTTCTGCATCTTGTTCCAGAGTTTTAACTTCTGCTGCATTTAAAAAAAATCTTTTCTGATTATTATAACCGGCAAATGAGGCCGGTGTTCTGCGTTTACTGCAGAACGGTTAAGAAGATTTATTTTTCTGCTGGTTTAATTCTGGCCCCGACCGTTTTAATATTGTGCTGCCCGAAAATTTTCTGCCGGTTAACTGACATTTTTTGATAAATGAAAAGAAACTTTACGGTAAAAGAGAATCAGTTTATTTAACAATATTGATATTGAATATTAATAAATTTAATTTTATTGACAGGGAAAAATCATAATGTATCGATTAATTAAATTTTAGGAGGAGATTATTATGAGGATAAAAAATTACATGAAAAAGGGGAACTTTATTTTCACTCTTTTCATAAGTTTACTGTTTTTAGGTTTTACTACGGCTTTATTTGCTGAAGCTCAATTTAAAATTATTGATACAAATCAGTTAAAAAAATTGTTCGCGCAGAAAAAAACTTTCCTGCTTATTGATGCGAGATCACCTCAGGAGTATCAGGAAGCACACATAAAAAGTGCAGTCAGTATCCCTGAAAAGAACTTTGATGAAAACAAAAAACTTCTTCCTGCTGATAAATCAACGCTCATTGTTATTTACTGCAACGGAGTTCAGTGCGGTAAGAGCAAGAAGCTTGCCGAAAAAATTATACCTCTCGGTTATACTAATGTCTCGGTTTATAGTGAGGGATTTCCTGTGTGGGAAGAAAGAGTGCTTCCCATCGTTGCCGGCTCCGAGTATGGAAAGAAAATAGAAACCAGGATGCTCAAACCGGATGATCTCAAAATAATAATTGACGGTAACAAATCAGACTACGTTCTTGTTGATGTACGTGATGCATCTGAATACAGGCAGGGCCATATCCCCACAGCTATCAACATCCCTTCAGAGAAGTTTGCTTCAGAATCAGGAATACTGCCGAAAAATAAAAAAATTATCGTATACTGTAATACCGGAAGCAGAAGTTACCTGTCCTATAGAAAACTTATATCGCTTGCTTATCCTGACATCAATCAAACGTTGTTAGCTGACTGGAAAAATGCTAAAATGAAAATTGAAAAATAGTAATGCAACTGCCATAGATCTGCAGTAAATACATTCCAGCTGCGCTCTGATGCGGCTGGAATAATTATTCTTCGCGTCTTATTTTTACCCTGTTCCGGCAGAAAATTCTTACCACTTTTGTAATTTTCTCTGCAAATCCTTCATTATATCGCTCAATACGGATTTCTGATTTATTTATATATTCTTAAGTTTCTAATCCTGTTCACAATTAACCGCATCTTTTTTGTTATACTTCCAACTGGTATCACAAAATATGTTTTTCTTTTTTTATGACTGCAGGATAAATATTTGACTATTAATAATTTTTATGTCAAAAAAGATATGTTATGTAGTTGACTATTCGCTTTAATATGTTAAATATGACACATTAAAGCATTAACTGATAGTTTATATTATGCAAAGCATGATGTTTAAAGTTGTTGACAGATATTATTTATTAATTTTATCGATATAAAGTATTAATAATATTAATGAACTTGCCAGTGTAAGTTAAATAAATAAAAGGAGAAGTCATGTGAAAATTTCTAAACTTTTCCCTGTGTTATTGTGTATCTTTTCTCTCGTGATGCTGGCCTGTGATTCCGATCCATGGGTTAATAGAGGCAATCCGGTTGATACTGATGAAGTAGTGATAACCAAGGTTACCGCTTATGGAAAACAGGCCGATGGAGTGTCTCCATACAAGGGGAATGTCGGTGCGGTTACCATATCGCATAAGGTACATGCAGAACAGGGTCTGGCGTGCATAGACTGCCATCATAAAA
>DAONFJ010000180.1:0-2423 GCA_035403545.1 Spirochaetota bacterium | reverse complement strand
TATTCGCAGATACAGCCGCAGGAATTAACCTGAAATTTTAGAAATATTGCTCTGTCTATGCAGCTTTCAGGAAAACATACTCACTTAAAAAATAAATTATTGATTTTCTTTGTTTACCCAAACTCTATGGGGCATTGCGGTCAACCTAAGAATTGCATATTTATAAGAATTGTGATATATAAGTTTCCCCTCCTTTTGAAGGAGGGGTGGCCGCAGCAAGTTGATTATTAGCGTACTAAAAGAAGATTCTGCGGCCGGGGTGGTTGATTGGAATATTTACTTAATTCACATGTGGAAAATCAACAGATTCAGGAGGATGAAAGCAGGGATAAATATCTGGATTTTCTTGGATTCTTTATAATAAGATTAAAAAACAGAATTGTATTTCAGCATCCTGCCTTTTGAAAAGTGAAATTCAAAAGCATTTAAATAGTAAAATTGGGTAATAGTGACAGATGAATCAACCACCCCGGCTGGGAGGCAAACTACTTAATAATATTAATGATCAGGAATCCCAGCCAGGGGGTGTTGAAAAAGTAAAAGTATAGTTTTATAGATATTTTTACTCTTTGAAGTGACTTTTTGTGCAATTTTCTATTAAATACAAGTTTAAAGAGGTTGCCTAGTTGGCCATCTTCTTAATGTTATGTGCAATGCTCATAATACCCCATTCTGTATTCACATTCTTAAGCCCTTTTGAGTAAAATCTTCTATATTGGTTATTATGTTTTATCTGACCGAAGACACTTTCGACATCAACTCCCCTTTTAGTGCGCAATATTTTACCAGTTTCTGATTCCAGATTTTTTCGTGCAGTATTCTTGTACTCTATTAGCTTAGGACTTATCTCTATGGTTCTGTTATTTGCTCCTTTACAACACTTTTCTCTGTATTGACACCCTTCGCAACATCTTGATTTATAAACTATTCTTTCTGATTTGTATCCATTATCTGTTTGGGCCTTCTTGATATATTCAAAATCTAATATCTGGCCTGAAGGGCATTGATACTGATCTTTTTCCTGATTATAGACGAAACGATCAGATATAAAGTTTTTTTTCTTGTATTCGTTCGTCTTCTCATAGTCAAAGTTGTTGTATTTTATGTAGTTACCAATATTGTTGCGGTCTACATAGTCATAGTTTTCTTCACTTCCATACCCTGCATCTGCTATAATATTCCTGGGAACTCCTCTTAATTGTGTTTTTACCTTATCAATGAAAGGTATAAATACGGAGGTGTCGGCAGCTTTCTGATATATCCCGTAACCTAAAATAAACTGATCCTCTGTTGCTATCTGAACATTGTACCCAGGCTTCAACTGACCCATTCCCAGATGGTCCTCTTTCATACGAAAGAACGTAGCATCCTTGTCAGTCTTAGAACAACTGTTGCGTCCATCAAGCATATCTTTATGCTGCTCGTACTTCTTCAGCTTTGGAATATAATCCTTCTTCAGCTTTGCTACATCTCTGGCTGCTTGTTTTGATTTTGTTCCTTTTGATAATTTCTGGTTTATCTCTTCTACCAGTTTATCTACCTGCTCAGATGTTATATTACCTTCCAGCTCTTCCAGATTATGTGACCCATACTCGGCATCTTCTTCTTTCTGAAGCTGTTCAATATGAGATAACAATTTCTTTACTTTTTCTTTGGTCATATTTTCGTGCCGCTCTACATTCTTTTTCCATATGTAGCTGTACCTGCTCGCATTAGCTTCAATCTTGGTCCCATCAACAAAAAGATTTTCTGCCTTTATATAGCCCCTTTGAATAAGAACATCTATTACTGAACTAAAAATATTCTCTATAGCCTCTTTCATCCTTTTTGCCCTGAAGTTGTGGATTGTACCATGATCAGGAGTACTCATCCCACTTATCCACATAAAATTTACATTCTCCCTTAATGCCTTTTCTATCTTACGAGTTGTGTAGATCCCCTGAGTATATGCATAAGTGAGTACTTTTAACATTATTCTTGGCGAATAACTGCTAGTCCCGCCGCCTTTATAAGTATCAAAAAGTGGAGCCAATTTGATTTGGTTGATAACTTCATCAACGACTCTAACAATATGATTTTCTGGTATTAAACTCCCTATTTCTGGAGGAAGCAACAACAATTGATTGCTTTTGTCCTGCTTAAATACTATCTTAGCCATTAAGATGTTTGTTATATCTCTAATTTATAACAGATTGGAGAATAAACAAGGGGATGAAACAGCCATTTCATCCCCATTTTTTCTTAATTATTAACAATGTATCTTTGACTTTTTAGACACCCCCAAAATGTAATTTGATAATCTCGCTCTAGACCACTCTTAGGTTGACGACTGTTCCCTATGAAGAGCGAATAAAATCAATTTACTCCCCAAATGAGCTTTCAGGAAAACAGTTCCTGTCTGAATTTTTTCAGAATTTTTTCTT
>DAONFJ010000179.1:0-2467 GCA_035403545.1 Spirochaetota bacterium | reverse complement strand
ATGTTCCATCATATGGGTTTTCAACCATTTGAGGCATTTTGTATTTGTATTTTTTAATATCATAGAAAAAAGGCGTTGATTCTGCGTGAAAATAATAGTTGTTGACAGATCCATCATCATTTATCTTTTTAAAAAATGATTCCTTTTCGCCCTCAACGAACAAACCAAGAATATAAATTGCACCTTTATCATCGACAATTATATCACTGACGGCAGAATTTTCAGATACTTCAAAATACATGGATTGATAATTTCCAGCATCAATCCATGTGTTTTTATTCTTGGACTCAGAAATATTGAAATTAAAAACCTCTTCTTTATCCAGAAAATCAGCCTTTTCCCACTCATCAAGACAGTTTTCATAATCAAAGTCGGTATCTGAGAAATCATCTTCATAATCAGTTTCATTACAAACATCAGCATCTTTGCCTGATGAAACATCGTTTGAACATGAAAAAACTAATAAAAAAAAAATTAAAACACTCAAGAATTTCATACTTTCCTCATATAAGAATAAAAGTAGGCAAACATCAATAGAAATGCTTGCCCACACAGAAATACTTAATAATTATGCATTAAAATAAACATTCGTGCAAATCTCATTACCGACATACACTCTAATTGTTACCCAATGCCCAGGCAAGCTCCCAACACCTGGAATCCAAAGTGATGAAAAACTGTACTCCTGTGCACAATCCTGTAAACCGCTAGTGCTGGCATATGTGTACGAATACACATCTGAATCAGGATTATCAAGATTGAATGCATTCCAATAATCAGTATTATTTCTATGATGCAATCTGTGCCTTACACCATCCCAACTTGTTCCATAAAAATCAGCATCGCAATGATACCATGGAAAATTAAGTTGATCGCAATTGTTATCTACTAAATAAGTCAAGCTTTTGGTTCCGTTTGTGGTTCCGTTAATATTTTCCAATTTGTCTATAAATTCTTTAATTGTCATGGATTTTTCAGTAGTAAAAACAGTCGAACTGATTTGAACTTCATACTCTAGTCCAACTTTATCAAGAGAATTGATAAGATCGTAGTAATTAAGTCCTTCTACTTTACTTTCTTCATTTGCATAAATTATTAGCGAAAAGATAGCTATTATGGCAATTATCAATATCTTTTTCATTTTCAACTCCTCGAATTAATTAAATTAAAACCCTTAAATTTAAAAAAACAAGTTTATCTTTTTCACTTCAATGAGGGTGTCCATACAAAGTTTTCGTAAATGAAAAGGATATGAATGAATGAATGAATGAATGAATGAATGAATGAATGAAGCAATTTTCATGCCTGAATGCTTCTTAATTCGATGAATCATTAATTATTTCTCAAATATTATTTCCTGCAACAAATAGAATCTAACAACTATTATTCACTGTGTCAAATTTTATTTTCACCATTTCGTTTCATTTTAACCACATAATATATCTTCAAATAGTACTCAACTTGAAATATCGGAACGGTTTGTTATAATTCCACGATTTCTGGGTATTGGAGGAAAAAATGAAGCACTTTTTATCAGTTATTTTAATTATTACCATTGCCATTTTTCTTGTTTCATGCGGTAAAGAAAAAGAAGAAAGCATTTACGGAGATGTCACGAATGACAAATCGAATGAAGACCCGGATGAAACTGCCGATTATCAGACAATACCTGATACAAACGATATCGAGATAAATGATGATCTGAATGATGAAAACACTTCCGATGTTAATGTAAATGACGATGATGCAATCGTCGATGTCACAAAGGACATGATTCTCATTCCACAGGGGAAAGCGTGGATAGGATGCAATGAAAATATTGAAACAGAGTGCCCGCTTAGCGAGCTGCCATATCACGAAGTTTCAATGAAAGCATACTTCATTGATAAATATGAAGTCACTGTCGCCGACTTTGAAAAGTGCATAAATGCAGGTGGCTGCGGAGCTGAAGGCGAAACATATGAAACCAAGAGCGGTAATCCGTATTGTAATCTTGGATCTACAGGAAAAGAAAACCATCCAATGAACTGTGTCAACTGGATAGCTGCATATAATTACTGTTCATGGGCAGGGAAACGGCTCCCGTCTGAAGGTGAATGGGAAAAAGCAGCTCGTGGAGGCTGTGAAATTCATAGCAATGATGACTGTGAAACAAACAGCTATATTTATACATGGGGAAATGAAGGAACTCCTGATTGCAGCAAAATAAATATGGCCAGCTCTGAAGCTTCATGGGGATGTGGAACAGATTCAACTTCTGTCGGAGGTGCTTATTCAGATGGCAACAGTCCGTACGGAGCTTCTGATATGCTCGGAAATCTTTTTGAATGGGTTTTAGATAAATGGAAAGAGAACCATGAACAAGCAAAACCTGATGGATCATCTGCCGGCAATCCTAAAGATGATGCTGTAATTAAAGGTGGCGGATTTATGACTATTGATACTGAACAGCTCAGAATAAGTAACA
>DAONFJ010000178.1:0-2486 GCA_035403545.1 Spirochaetota bacterium | reverse complement strand
GGGCGTTGGGGTTAATTAAGCATTAAGTATTACTAATCAGATACTGCTTTTACTCACTACAGAAACCTTCTCCGCTGAAATATATGGCGCTCCAACCTTACCTATATTCAGTATAAACAATCCCTGTACCTCTACTATATCTCCATTATTAACAATCCCTTTTGAAGAATCGTAAACTTCGCAGACACCCTTAAAATTATTTCCGTCATAACCAATCATTACCGAGAATGCCGTCCCGCTCTTGATCTCTTTAACATTTGCAGCCTTACCGGTAAATTTTACCGCGCTCCCTCTGTATAAATACGGCTTTTCGTTTATCAGCTTAAGATCGATCTCTTCGTAAACCTTTTCATCTGATCCCATTATAAACCTTATAAGAAAATCACTCTTCTCCTTAACGGGAAAGCTGGCGTTACTGTTTGCAATTCTGTTCAGGATAATTATTGCTTTGTTGAAAAAACCTTTTTTCACAAGCATCCTTGCTTCATTGAAATCACTAAGAAGAACATCCCCTGATGAATAAAATTCGGGCGTTTTTTCCTGATTAATTCTATTTATAATTCCGTAACCTGATCCGCTGATATCAACCATATCAATCCTGCTCAGACTCTCGTTATCGAGCTTAACGGCTTGATCTGTTTTTTTAAAGTTCAGTTTGTCTCTGTAGATATAGAAAGATGCAAGTGCAGCAGCAGTTATAATCACCAGAAGGAAAACAGCTGCATAAACCGGTTTAATACCGGAAAGTCTGCTCCTTCCCCTGCTGATATCTATCCTGCGTGCATACCTGTCAGATTCAGGAGACAGATCTTTCTTCCCCGGCTTCGGGATATATACGAGATCTGAAATTTTTGCTTCTCTCTGGTATCTGTAGAAATCTGCTGCTTCCTCAACTTTCCGAAGTCCTTTGCGGAGGAGCTTGTCCGATGAATTTTTTTCAAGAGCAGAGATATATGCCGAGAGCGCATCCTCGCGTTTTACGGAAGATTTAAGTGCAAGAAAAGATTTAAGCTGAATAAATGGAGTATATGCCGGACTGATCCTCTGAATCTTTTCCATCAGATTATTAGCTGCCGGAAAATTATTTGAATAAAGCATGCATACTGCCTGAAGGAAAAGGGCATAGTGATCCTCATGGCCTGAATCCTTTGTCTGCTCAAGAATAATTATCGCGTTGGTATAATTCTTTTTTTGAAAAGATCTGTATGCTTCGTGGAGATGGTGAAAGGTATTTTTATCCCTTGACTGTTTCATTTATTCCAGACTTCCGGACTATCGTCTTCTGAAGATATTCATGATACCATCAATAACAGAGTTTCTGTCATCAACCATCTTCCCTATGATAATCCCCAGAAGTATAAAAATAATAATCACAAGTATTTTAAGAATACCGAAAACCAGAACAAGAATACCAAGAATCAGGCCGGCAATAGCACCGACCGTCTTTCCCGGACTTTCACTCAGAAGTTCCCCTAATTTTCCAGGAAATTCCATATTAAGGCTGTTTAGTCCTTTCTACATATTCTTTGGTCTGAGTGTTTATTTTGATATAATCACCTTCATTAACAAAAATTGGTACCCTTACCTCTGCGCCGGTTTCAACTGTAACGGGTTTAAGCACATTTGTTGCAGTATCTCCTTTAAGTCCCGGTTCGGCATAAGTCACTTTAAGGACAACAAATTGAGGAGGTTCAACTGTTACCGCTTCACCTTCATACATCGCTATCTCAACGATATCCTCTTCTTTCATAAACTTTAATGCATCACCGATAGCTTTTTTAGGAATTGACTCCTGCTCATAAGATTCAGTATCCATAAAAACAAGATCCTCGCCCTCTGCATAGAGATACTGCATCGGTTTCTTAACGAGTTTTACATCTTCAATTTTTTCTCCGCCTCTGAATGTTTTGTCAACGACAGAGCCTCTTTTAACATTTCTCATCTTTACCCGTACAAAAGCAGCGCCTCGCGCAGGCTTAACATGCTGATATTCGATAACTGAAAAGAGATCGCCGTCAAGCTTGAGAACAAGTCCCTTTTTTAAATCATTAACTGAAACCATAAAAACCCCTTAAATAACTATTAATTCTTTGGAACACTTAGTCAGCACTTCACTTCCGCCGGCAGTTACAAGGACCATGTCTTCAATCCTTACACCGCCGCTTCCCGGAATATATATTCCCGGTTCGATAGTAATGACCATATTTTTTTTTAATTTTATGCTGCTGTTTTTTTTCACAGCGGGCATTTCGTGAATTTCGATGCCGACGCCATGACCAAGACCATGCCCGAAATTTTCACCATAACCATAATCGGTAATTATAGAACGGGCAACATTATCAAGCTTCTGAGTTTCCAGGCCTGCCTTGACTGCCTTAATAGCTTTCCCCTGAGCTTCATACACAATATTGTATATTTTTTCAAGGTCATTATCTATTTTCCCTACAAATACTGTTCTTGTCAAGTCCGAATTATACCCTTTATAT
>DAONFJ010000177.1:0-2500 GCA_035403545.1 Spirochaetota bacterium | reverse complement strand
AAGATAAAAGAATACATGAAGCTCACAACCGGAGAAAAGCTTAAATGGCTTCAGGAGATTGTTGAATTCACTAACATAGCCCTCACCGAAAAAGAGAAAGAATTTCAGAGCAGGCTGCGGAGATGTGAAATATAACACGCGGTATCAAAATCCTGTAAATCCTGATTCCGGCAATTAAATTATTGACACATAAAACCCTGCTGTGCCTCCAATAATAAAAACGATATATAACGACAATTATGAAAAACAGACTAAGCAAAAGAATACTCGATATACTCGAATGGCCCGCTATTGAAGAGAAGATTATATCTCTCTGCGTATCCGACTCTGCAAAGAAAATGGCTTCCAGGCTGAAGCCTGTCCCGGAACAGAAAGTCATAATACAGATGAAAAAAATCAGTGCCATGAAGGAACTGATTCAAAGGGGAACCCCTCCGCAGCTTACAGGCATAAGCGATATATCAGGCCTCACCGCAATCGCGGGCAAAGGGGGAGTTTTAGACCTTGAGGAACTTCTGCAGATCAGGCAGTTTACTATTGCTTCCGAAAGGGTAAAAAAATACCTTGCCGCGCACAGGGAGGAGTTTCCATCTCTTGAAGATGAATACTCAAGAATAAATCCGCTTAACGAACTGAATAAAATTCTGGCAGAGGCCATCACGGATGACGGGCACCTTAACGAGGACAAGTTCACTATTCTTAAAAAACTGAAAAAAGAGATCCTCTCGACAAAACAGGACATTGAGAAACGCCTCAGTAAAATAATCCACTCCCCCGACAATGAAAAAATAATCCAGGAGAAAACTTTTACTACTGTAAACGGCCGTTATGTAATTCTTGTCAAGTCGGGAATGAAGGGAAAAATAAACGGCAACGTCCACGACATCTCCGCAAGCGGCTCAACAGTATATTTTGAACCGTCAGAGCTGACCCATATAAACAACAGCATTATTATGCTCGACAAGGAACTTGCACTTGAAATACAGAAAATTCTCGCGGAGCTGACTATCGCTGTTGCGGCGCACGGCGAATACCTTGAGTCAAACCTCCGTGTTCTGACATTTTTCGATTTTATAAATGCCGCTGCAAAATTCAGTATAATGACAAGAAGCAGCGAACCTGTAATTTCAGACGAACCGGTACTTAAACTCTACAGGGCGCACCATCCCCTGCTGCACATAATGTCGCCTGGCACTATCGTATCAAATGATGTCGAGCTCGGCACTGACTACAGCGCGCTTATTATATCCGGGGCAAATACCGGCGGTAAAACTGTAATGCTTAAAACTATAGGGTTGTGCACGCTCTTTGCGATGTACGGCCTTCATGTACCGGCAAGCCCTGATTCGATAATAGGAATATTCAGCAATATAATGGCCGATATCGGCGACGACCAGAACCTGTCGCAGTCGCTCTCGACATTTTCAGGGCAGCTTACAATTATAAACGAGATTCTGAAAGAGGCCGATGAGAGAACCCTTGTAATTATTGATGAAATTATTGTCGGTACAAATCCGCGCCAGGGAGCCGCTCTTTCACAATCAATACTTGAATATATGATCAACACCGGAAGCAGAATCGTTGTCACAACGCACTATACCGAACTAAAAGAACTCGCCGTAAACGACAGCAGGTTCCGTAACGGATCGGTAACGTTCAACCTTGAAACTCTTAAACCTACATATGAACTCCGCATCGGCATACCAGGCGTAAGCCACGCTGTGGAGATTGCCCGCATCTACGGAGTACCGGAAAAAATATTATCCCGTGCAAGTGAACTTGTAGACAGCAGGGAATCGAGCGTTGAAGCGCTGCTTGAAAAGATTCAGGCCTATGAAGACGAGATAAAGGATGAACGTGAAAAAGTAAGGACTCTTACCCTTGAAATAACCGAAGACCGGGAGAAGATAAAATCAAGGCAGGAGGAACTGAACCGTCTTATCGCTGAAACTAAAAAAGCGAAGGGACTGGAATTTATCGATGAACTGAACTCATACAGGGAGAAGATCGCCAAAAGAATAACAGAGCTCCAGGCGTTTGACCAGAAAGACGCCGGTAAACTGAACGAAGAGATAATGAAGCTCCGCAGTGAAATCACTTCAAAGATGAGCGAGGAGTCTCGCGAAAAGTATTCCGACACACTTAAGGAACTTGTCCCGGAAGACGCGAAAAAAGGGGACAGGGTTTTCATCGCATCTATCGAAGCAGAGGGAACAATCGAAGAGATAGACGGTTCCGGTAAAACGGCGCTTGTACTTCTTGGAGGCACAATAAGGTCGCGTTTCCAGGTTAAAGACCTCTACCTGATACCTCACGGAACCGGAGGCCGGGGAAAGAACAGGGAATACAAAAAACCTGTGGTTTCCGGCGGAATAGCGGAAAGTTATATAGGCACAACAATTCAGACATCATACAATACAATTGATCTTCGAGGAAAGAGAGTTGACGAAGCGCTTGCGATTATGAACTCCTCACTCGACAGGATGGACCGCCAGGGGAT
>DAONFJ010000176.1:0-2513 GCA_035403545.1 Spirochaetota bacterium | reverse complement strand
ATATTTATCCGGATCTTTGTCGAGAGGAAAAGGTTAAGCAGCCCTATACATGCCGCGGAGAGGAATACGGCTTTATATCCGAATGAAATCCATAGCAGCCCGCCCAGGAAGGGGATTGTCATAGCGATGATATGGTCAAAGCTTGTTCCGGCAGCCAGTACGGAGGTAACGTCTTCGGGATTATGAACAATCTTCCGTACATAAGTTGACCTTGCCATCTCAACCGCATTTAATGAATTATCAATTATATAGCATACTGAGAGTATAATAACAGCAATACCTGCCGGCGCGATATTTTCGGCGAAGGCATAACCGAAGCATATAACAACAAGGAGTATTGCCTCGGCTGAAAGTACAAACCTCTCACCCAGCCTGTCTATTGCATTACCGACTATAGTCCGGGTCATTATGCTTACAGCGGCAATAAAAACTCCAAGCAGGGCAAATAACGGAGGTGTAAGGTGGAACACCTGAATAAGCACCCAGGGCGCGAATGTAAGGAATATCTGCTTTCTTGCCCCGTTAACAAGGCTAAGTATGTAGAAGAGGGTGTATCTTTTTCTTAATATGAATTTGAGCTTAAACTTTTTCGGCTTTATAGGTTTCATCCGTCCCAGTACAACGGCGGCTAAAACATAAAATACAGAGGCTATGATAAATGCCAGGCTGTATGTCAGGCCGAGGTACCTGAACCCGCACCATACAATGGCATATCCCATCAGCGCGGCAACCAGGTTGTAGGCGTTGTACCGTCCCAGCCTTGCCCCGTACTGTTCTTTCGCGGAGAGATGCATCCCTATACTTGGCGTAAGGGGGAAAAACATATGAGTTCCCAGGCTGAATATCATTATCCAGGCAAGCGCGCCTGAAAAAGTATGCGACAGGGTCCCCAGGCCTAGCAGGCCTAATGCCGCGAAGAGCATTCCAAGCATAGCCATTTTTACATCGCCGAGAAATGAGAACAGCGCCAGTACAAACATTATTGTCATACCGGGGAACTCCCTTGGAAATTCAACAATCCCCCTCGCGTCAGCCGAGAGTTTAAATACATCGTTTAGAAAGTTATTGAATGTAGTTGAATATATTCCGCCGGCTATACCGGTAAAAACTCCAACAAAAAGAAATAGCGTAAAGTCGCGGTCATTTTTAAGGTCACTGCGGATCATCCCTGACAACTGTGCTGATTTTCTTCTTATAAACGCCATGACCTTTAAACCGCTCCTTATTTTATGTTAAAACTGTTAAATAATAATTAGAGTGCTTTAAATTCGGAAGGTTAATTTGTAAAGTATTGTTTTTGTTTAAACGTGAATTTGTATTCCGGTACAATACAGGTCTTTAGAATAATATAAAATATTTCACCAACTGAATATTCCGGCCCCCGCACCCCCGGAGGGGGCAAAGAAAAATAGTAAAAAATGGTTTTAAAATGAATAATAGTATCTTAAGTTACACTTCATAGTGCCTTGCCCCCTTCGGGGGTGCGGGGGCCGAGAGGTCCTTTTTCCATGAGATCGAGGATGACGTTTGCAGATCCTGTTGGCTTTCTGACCCCTGTGCCGTGCAGACGCGATACTCACGTTGAGCTTGTCCGGTTTAAAAAACAGGTTCAGGCCCCTGAACTTGTCGAAGGGCCTGTCCCTGTAGACCTCTTACATCCCCGCGGATGAGATTACTGATACTGCTGCTGACACCAGTTTTGCTTCGTCGTGGGTATTATCTGCAAGCGCGGCGTATATAAAATATTCGCCTCCGGGTTCGAAGCCGGACATGGTAAACGGATTTGAACCGTTCTCACCGGGAGAGAACCTTCTGATTTTCCCGTCAGATATGCCTTCGGTTCTTTTTTTCACGTAGAAATGGATATGCCTTCCGGCCTCTTCGGCGGGAACAGTGTATGTACACAATATCTCTCCGCTCCCTCCCGGCGCTGCGGTAATGACAGGCGGAAGAATTTCGCCTTCGGACCGGAAGAGCTCAACAGCCTTGCCCTCCCTTTCATTTTTGAAATTGGTCTTGAGGTAGAGCTGCATGCCCCTGCGGCTTTTTTTATCGCCAGGACGGTGCCATGACGACTTCATTAAAGTACCGGCAGACTTCCAGTCTGAAGAGAGCCTTGAAAAGGTATTGGTAACCTCCAGCTGCGCCGGTGTCTGGGCGGCGGTTTTCTTAGGCTTGACCCTGGTGTAGAGTTTTCCATCACGCTCGTAGATTACGATGTCGCCAAGGCTTTTTCTCATACTGCGAAACATGGGGTTCAGTTCGAGATCGGACATATTGTCCTCCTTAATAATTTATAATTTAAAGATCGAATTATTTCGTCTTTGATATTTATACGTCTGCCGGAGTAATTTTTGAAAAAATTTTAAAAAAAAATGAATTTTTTTATTATGCCTCGAGTAAGCCTTATATAAGCCTTATATAAGCCGGATAGAAACTGCCTGAAACCGGGATTTGCAGGCGGTTTTTATGGATTGACATTGCGGTTTTTGGGGGGTAATTGTATAAACGGA
>DAONFJ010000175.1:0-2547 GCA_035403545.1 Spirochaetota bacterium | reverse complement strand
ATATAAAGAATTTAAGAAAAGAACTTCCAATTAAGGATGAGATTTACTCTACAAAGGATGTATAGCAGTGTTCAAAACCTTTAGAGGAGGAATCCATCCTCCTCAGAGAAAACCTCTTGCCGGAAAACTGAGTGTTGAAAATTTTTTCAGTGTCTTGAATCTGCCATATTCCTATTAATCAGCATATAGGTGTTACGGTTATACCTATAATTAAAATCCGACGCGATTAGTGATGAAAGTCGTAATAGTCGAATTTTTAACTGCTTTCTGCAAACGCTAAAGGTTATTACTTAAGTGAATGCGTCTTTGCTTCAGCTAAAAAACAGTGGGGGTTTCATATGGAAATTCATCAGCCTAGTGTAGTACTTCTTGCCATAACACCAGATGCTGAAAAATTGATAGAGGAGGCCGGAAGAACCTGTTACCTTTCTTTGTCTAAAATGACAGATGACAGCGAAAGGAATTTTATAAGGAATGCTATCAAAAGAGGGCATCACTCAATACTTGAGCATGCTTCTGCATCTTTTAGAATTCTCGGTGCCTCCAGAACTTTTACTCACCAGATTGTAAGACATCGAATCGCAAGTTTTTCCCAGCAGTCGCAGAGATATGTGGACGAGACTGAATTTAATTATATTGTCCCTCCGGAGATTAAAGCAAACATTGAAGCTCTGGAAATTTATCGTGAGTTTATTGAACATTCAAGGGAAACATATAATAAGATGCGCGAATTGGGAATTAAAAAGGAGAATGCCAGGTTTATTCTTCCTAATGCCCTTGAGAGCCAGATTGTGTTTTCAGCGAATTTCAGAGAATTAAGAACAGTGTTTAATGTAAGGCTTGATAAAGCTGCCCAGTGGGAAATCCGGAGAGTTTGTCTGCAGATGCTCCTGATTTTAAAAGAGAAAGCGCCTTCAGTTTTTGGAGATTATATTATTAATGAGAATGATTGGACCGCATATTCAGGATTATAATTAAAAATATTTTGACTTAACCATGAGTCTGTATTACTGAATTATTATAGCAAAAGTATAAGTTAAAAGTTTTATTAAAATTGAGAACTTGTTGTCTGACATTATTCAGTGATTAAGTTCAGGAGGATTAAATATGGAAAAATTTCTGATCTCTTTGACAGGTTTATTTTTTTTGTTCACTCTTCTCCAATGTGCCGGTACACAGAAACCTGATCCGGAAGTAGTTGCCTGCAGGAATAAATGTGAAACAACTTATACTGTATGTTTTAAAAAAGCTGCAAAAAATGAAGCAAAAAAAGCCGCTTGTGAAGCAGTAAAAAATAAATGCAGCAGTGATTGTGAAAAAAAATAAGTTTCAGCTGATCAAAAAAAATCCTGATAAATCAGGATTTTTTGTAATTTCTAAATTAAAATTCAATTTTATTTAAGTGCGATATTCATTTCAAGCTGACCCATCGGGCTGTAGAGTGTTATTCCCAACGTAGTCTGTTTTATCATTGTGATACTGAAATTTTTACCTTCAATTACAGTAGGAGTTGTAATATCAATAACTTTCCCTGTTGAAGCAAAAAGGTTCATCGCATTACCTGTAATCATGTTCGCAAGTTCACCGACAATATCTTTATACTCATGCTTAATCTGTTCTTCTGAAAGTCCCGGAATCAGTACCTCCGCAATTTTTTCAACCATAGGGTAACTCATGCTGTAGACGATTTCACCGGTAATACCGCCTGTAATACCAATTATAATTGCTATATCCATTGACGGAAGAGGTGTATCCTTAATAATAAGTTTACCTCTTCGAAGATCTACATTAAGTATTGATTTAAAAACTACACTTGCAGCTTCAAGAAAAGGATTAATATACTCTGCGTTTATGCTCATTCCGGTGGAGGCTCCTATTTGTATTATATTGGATATAATATACTAATTATTGAATATTATCAATCAGTTTTTAAATTTTTTACTATTTTTGATTTCTCGTTCATCAATTTGAGAAGATTTCTTGTAATCATATTTGCACTTGCATAATTAGCTGAATCGGATGCTTTTTTCATTGTCTCGTCATCCGGTACATTGGAAGGCATCACTTTAAGAGATGGAGAAAAGATATAAATTCCGCTGCCGTTAATAATGGCGGGTGATGATTTACCCACTGCCAGCATCAGGCATTTATCAGTGAACAGACTCGAATTGTTCAACGCGGGAATTATTTTAGGTTCTTTTTCATCTGTTTTAACAGGCTCGCCTATTTTAAATTTTGCTGTCTTTGCTGTTTTACCGTTTAAAATTGAGTTAGCTGATACAAATAAGCCATCAGATGAAGCAATAGAATTAATTTTTTCAGCGAGATCATTTTTAACTTTTTCAAGTTTATTCTCTTCTATCTGCTTTCTTATTCTTTCCCTGTCAGTTGTCGGATCTGAAATTTTTACATTATTACTTTTTATTTCAGATTCAATTTCAGCATCTGTTACTGTTAATTCATTTTTATATCTTTTTTTAAGTTCTTCAGTACTTAAAAATGAGTATTGAATCTGTATGCTGGAATTATCAACAAGGTTTTTGGTTA
>DAONFJ010000174.1:0-2583 GCA_035403545.1 Spirochaetota bacterium | reverse complement strand
CTTGCAGTAACACTGCAGATGAACGTCCTGTTCAGCTGCAGTGCACGCAGCCGGCGTCCTTTCCGGCTTTTATTTTTTGATGGTGGTTTGGAAAGTAATCATCATATAATTATAGAATTACGAATTGATTAGATCTATGTTATTAACCGATACTGTTTGCCTTTCCCGTGCAGACGGGAATCCATGGTTTATTCCACACTTATGTTAACTTAAAAATGAATCTCCGCACCTGTACTGAGCTTGCTGAAGTATTTCGCGGGGATCGCCCTTTCGAGCTTCCATGTTATATTCATGGGGCGTGAACCTTCGTGCGTTACATAATCCGCAAGTCCAGGGAATGGTGATTAGAAATACACACAGGTTTTGACATGAAGCCGAATCTTTTTTGTGTTGAAGGATACTTTTATTCCGGCATTGGGGAAAGGTAAAAAATCTTATAGCGTACCGGGGATTTCTTCCTTAAAAATCCTTTTAAAATCAGCTTTAAAACCGGCAGGGAGATCATCTTTATAAATAATATATTCGACAATTTCCCTTATTTTATTCATGTTAATAAATTGAGAGTCCAGCATTAGTTTAAGCACATCAAGTGTTTTCAACGTCCGGATTTTATATTCCTCAGCTAATATAATCATATCTTTATCATCTGTGGCAACCGGAATGCCCAATACATACCCGTATGCAAGACATTTAATATCTACCGTTGAAACACCTGGCGCTACAGCAGCAGATGTTTCCTTGAAGAATTTAACGGTTTCATCAATTTCTATCATCTGCTTTTTGGATACAGTCAATGTCCCTTTCCGGTTGAGAGAATACTCCTGATCAGTAAACCAGGAAAAACTGCTTTTTAACCGCGGGTTTCTATTATACTCATCATCCATATCCGGAAGTACATAAAAGGTTGTATTATCATTTCCAAATGTTGTACGGAGAAATGGCCTGATACTCTGAGCAAGCCGCAGATAAACATTTGTATCAATTAAAATCTTATTTTGAGGCACTGATAAGATACCTGTATATATCTTCAGCATCAGTTAATGGAAGATCAAGGACTCTTTGAACAAAACCACTGCTCTTACCTTCATCTTTAAGATATTTCTTAAGGATCTTAAAAAAACATGTATCGAATACTTTTCCGGTAGTTTTAATATATAGTGAAGCGTCCGGTAATTCCCTGTTAAACAGATCTTCAGTGACACTTGGAAATTCTTTACAAAAATTTCTGGCCGCAGCGAATATATCAACATCAACAGGTGATAAATTCATTACTTCTGCGTATTTATTTATCTCTTTTAATACTGTAATTGGAGATATAATATAATCAGATGCAATATCTTTGATTCTATTTATCACTGCTCCTTTATTCTTCATTTTGATAAGATCATGATATGCGGATTTTGCCATTTCCATCGGGTAAAGAAGGGCACCGGCAAACCTGTCGGTAAAATCTTCACTCTCATCACCTTCAAGATTCGGAGTTTTTACATGACCAAGTTCATGAGCCATCCAGAATTTAAAATCGATGATATTAGTATCAAGATTAAGATATATCCACGTAGTCATTGAGTCAGGCAGATATATATGCAGTGCATTTTCATGCCTGTTTTTAGGCCCCCACATTACAGGAATAATTGTAGCGTGAAGATCTATAAAATGTTTTATTAAATCAGTAAAATTTATTATATCATTTTTTAGTTTGAGAGTGCTTCTTACCTCACGTGCTGCTTCCTGAACATAATAGTAGTCAGATTCAGGATTGGCCAGGGAAGCCGGACGCGAAATTTTTGAATACGGAAGGTATGAGACAAGGTGCTTTAGAATTTCACCCATATCCCTGGCTCTTTCATAATCAGCATCTGTAGTTCTTACACCGGCTTTCTTTCTAAAAGCAATTACAGGATCCTGAGATTGATCCCTTATCACAATCTGCTCAAATTTTAAATTAAGCTTTTTTGCAAGTTCCAACAGCATCCGCGGTTTGGGAAAGTTTTCCCCCTTGAGCCACTGTGAAACGCACTCTCTGCTTACATCAAGCTGACCGGCTAGCTCAGACTGATTTACACCGAATTCTTCCATCTTAGTCTTTATAGCGTTAATATTTAATTTTTTATTTTCCATATTCTTAATATCGTAATTTTGTCAACTTTTGTCAACCTAATAATAAACAAAATATTTCATTTTTACAGCTCATTCTTTTTTATTAATACGTTCACAGACGTAAACGGGTTAAAAATTTTTATTTATTTCCGGAAAAAATTTATTCATTACTTCTACACTGGCGGAATCAGGATTTGCAGGATTTGATGCATTAAATCTTTTATGATTCCGGCAAACTTTTCTGTCTGAATGAATTATTATTCCCGGGTCATGTACATTATTACATCTGACGTGCCCTCTCCCGGCCTTTGGCCGGGCGAGGGTTTGTGTTACGAAATATTTTGCGGTTTATGTTATTTTTTACAGTGACAATTCTTGTCGCGGAGATATCTTATCCCGCAATAAGCTTATTTGTCTTTTTATAGTACTTCGCAGGGATCGCCCTTTCGAGCTTCCATGTTATATTCATGGGGCGTGAACCTT
>DAONFJ010000173.1:0-2587 GCA_035403545.1 Spirochaetota bacterium | reverse complement strand
AAAAATTCAGTCGATGAAACATTTTATGTTATTCTAAAAATGCGGGTAGATGTTAGAGCCGCAGGAGTATTAAAATTTTTGTTTATAAAAAATTAAAGAATAAATATTGTCATTTTATATAATTATTGTAAGCATCTTGACAAAAGTACCTGATCAGAATTTAATTGAAAAATCTTCATATGCTGATGGTGAAGAGCACTAACAATGCCTCAATTACTTCAATTTAAGCCGGGGGATTTATGAAACCTGCGTTTTTTAACATACCTGAATCAAAAAGAGAAATTATAATTAATGCCTGCATAGATGAATTTGCCGCTCATGGATACGAAAAAAGTTCTACTGACAGAATTATCAAAACAGCGGGAATATCCAAAGGCGGTCTGTATGAGTACATTGCCGCGAAAGAGGAACTCTTCATTTTTATAACCGAGCATACTTACAGAAAGCTTTATGATTTTATTAGAACCGGTTTAAAAAATGAGGGAGATGTTATGCCGGATGATATTCTTGAAAGGTTCAGATTAGTCTCATCAATCGCAATAGATTTTTACATTAAGAATCCGGAATACATACATTTCATCGCCAATACATACAGAATCAATGACCAGGCCCTTGAGGATAAAATAAAAAAGATATTCATGAAACAATTCATGAATGTTTTCGGGACTATACGCAAAGACACTCTCCGTTACGACAGGGAGAGACTTATAGATCTTCTTATCTGGACGCTTGCAAAAACAAGAGATGACTTTCTCCACGCGATGAAGAAAAACAAAAATGTTAAAAAACTGAAAGCTGCCTATAACGACAACTGGGACTTTTATCTGTCTGTGCTTAAGACAGGAATTTATAAGTAACGCAGGTTTCTTTAGTTAAAGTTCCTTCGCTCTGCAGTTATCGCAGTTGCCGCACTCTTTTAGGCCCATACCGAAATATTTATATATCATCTCTCTTCTGCATTCACGGCTCTTTGCGTAATTCACCATATCGATCAGCCTCTGCCTGTCCCTCTCCATCTTTGACCTGACGAATGATTCTTCCACTAACTCACCGGGAAGTTCCCCGATGAGTTTCAGATTTTTGGATTCTATTGTCCCCTCGGTTACGCCATGCATATCAAAAAGATTAAGCACAGTCTGGAGGCGGTGATCATCTCTCTGCTTATGAACTACTTTCTCCTGCAGATCCTCATAGTCATATGAATTTACATGTTCTCCAAGCGACTTCAGGAGTGTGTAAACATTTTTAGTAAATATTGCATCGGGATTTTTCCACTGGAGAAAACTTATCTGCACGGCAAGGTCGTCCTGTCCGTAAAGGAGTATGCACCTTGTACTTTTGCCGTCGCGCCCGCCCCTTCCGATCTCCTGGTAGTATGATTCGATCGAATCGGGTATCTCCGCGTGAATTATCATCCGAATATCGGGCTTATCAATCCCCATACCAAAAGCATTTGTAGCAAGCATGAGAGATTTTTTCGCTTCCATAAACTCCCGCTGAATTCTTTTTCTTTTCTCGGGAGCAAGCCTGCCGTGATATATGGAGTACCTGACTTTTTTCAGGTCAAGCCACTCGGCGAACCGTTCAATCCCTTTTATAAGGCTGAAATATACAACAATAGTACCGCTGCAGCCGCTTATCTGTTCGAGGATGATATTATATTTCTCCTCTTCATCTATCACGTCAAAAACCTCAAGTGAGAGATTCGGCCTGCAGATACCTTCATTGAATATTTTTATATCACTTTCAGGGATACCGCTTTTTTCTATGATATCGCGCTGCACATTAACTGTGGCAGTTGCCGTAAGCGCAATAGTTGCCGGATCACCGATAATTTTACGGAACTCCCCGATTCTGGAATAATCAGGGCGGAAATCGTTTCCCCACTGGCTCACGCAGTGTGCTTCGTCGAGCGCAAGAAGTGAAATCTCCCGGTGTGCAATCGCGTCAAGGAATCCCTTCTTTCTGAATCGTTCCGGTGACACATAGAGCAACCTGTATTTACCGTGTTTTATATTACTGTAACGGGTTTCTCTCTCGGCTTTCCCCAGGGATGAATTCACAAATGAAGCATCAATACCCAGTTTCTTCAGCTGGTCCACCTGATCCTTCATCAGGGCGATCAGCGGAGAGATCACTATAGTTAGGCCGTCAAAAACCAGCGCAGGGAGCTGGTAGCATAAACTCTTCCCCATACCTGTAGGCATCAGCACCAGCGAATGGTCACCTTCGAGTGTCCTTAGAATTATTTCTTTCTGCGACGGCCTGAATTCATCAACACCGAATGTGTCCCGCAGTATTGTATATATTTTTTCTTCGTTGGATTTCATGTATGGAATCTGTCCTGTAGTGAATTTCTAATTAAAATCCGGTGTTAATAATCTCCATGTTGTCCTTGCACAGGCGGGGGCTAAGGAAGTGCCCCTTGCGGCAGATCCGGAGTATTTTTAAAATACGTATTCCCTTCCCTGCGCCGGGCCCCGTCGTATTCAAGGCAATGACATTGAGCAATGTGCTATTATCTGAAAACAACATTTTCATGGAAGTAAAATAATATAAAAACCCGGATTAATTATCATCTTAAAAT
>DAONFJ010000172.1:1536-2751 GCA_035403545.1 Spirochaetota bacterium | reverse complement strand
TAAAACAGTACACTATTCTTACTGAAAGATTTACAGAACAGAACGGCATGCTTACACCTACACAGAAAACGAAGAAAAAACCTATTCTTGAAACATATTCTGCGGAGATCCAGAAGATGTACGCGCAGAATCAGCTTTAATTTTACATCCTCACAGAAGTACCTGAGCCGCATAACACGAAAAGCCCCTCTTCAATGAAGAGGGGCTTTTTATGGTGATAAAACTGAAGCATGCATGTTCAGTTACACATTTTAATAAAAATTTTTCACTCTGCATCATCAAGCCGGATAAAAATACTGTTTTGACGCTTAACTTTAATACTTATAGACCGGCATTCCTTTAGATAGCTTATTGAAATACTTTACATCTTTTCCTTCAAGCTGGCATTTGGATGATGTCATCATCGGGTATGTGGCAGACATTATAACCATATTGCCATCCACATCAACATATACCAGCTCGCCGATTTTCAAAGTACGTTTTGTCGATATAAGTATCTCACGCTTTGCGCCATTCACCGAAGAGATAGAACCTATCTGATCTGATTTCGGAATGGCCTTTACATATGAAGGTGTACTTTTTGAATTTGATTTTTCCAGCATCTGTATGATTTGCGCATTCCCTTTTTTTTGTGCAAGCTGTACAGGTGTATATTCGGAAATTGATAAACCTATCATCACTGACCCTGTAATGTCCACCCTGGCACCATTATCAAGCAGCATTTTAACAACATCCGCATGATCTTCACTTATTGCCCAGTGCAAAGGTGTAGCAGAAACCACCGTCAGAGCATTTACATCAGCTTTATGATTCAGGAGAAATTCAGCAATAGCGGTATTACCATTATATGCTGCAAAATGCAGAGGCGCCCATTTGTTTATAGTAAAATTACCATTAACATCTGCGCCTTTATCAACCAAAAACTTAACCATATCAAACTTCTGGTTATAAACTGCGGCTGTTAATGGTGTTAATCCCATGTTAGATCCTTCTTCAATATTTGCCCCTTGATCCAGAAGAGCAGCGGCCTGGTTAATATCTCCATTTTCTGAAGCTTTAATGAGTGCGGAACTGCAGCTTGTAAGAGGCAGTATTAAGAGTAACAATATGGCTAATTTATGCATAACGATTCCTCCCGGTAAGGTTAATGTTTACAATCTTTCTATGTATGTAGTTAACATTTCCGGTGAAGAAATACTTCGCTCTTTCACTGTG
>DAONFJ010000172.1:0-1436 GCA_035403545.1 Spirochaetota bacterium | reverse complement strand
TAACATCCGGATATAATACCATTAAAAATAAAAAGAGTTAACCATTTATCTAATTGTAAATAAAAAGTGTTTGACCCTTCATATAAAATATTGCTTAAAATCTTATATTAAATTAAATCAGAGGCAATGTTATGGCAATTATACCCCCCAAAGTGTCAGATCGTCTTGCTCTAATGATTAAAAAGTACCAGCCAATTTTAGAAAATGCCAAAAATCAAGATAAGAATGAAGCTGATACGGTAACTGTAATTACTCAAATACTTACTGATGTTTTCGGATATGACCAGTTCACCGAAATAACTAAAGAATTTGCCATTAAGAATACATTTTGCGACTTAGCAATAAAGGTTGACGGCACAATTAAATTCCTGATTGAAGCGAAAGCCATCGGTATTAAACTCAATGATAATCATATTTCTCAAGCAACAACTTATGGCGCCAAAGAAGGAATAGATTGGGTTGTACTTACAAATGGTATCCACTGGATCATATATAAAATGAATTACGGCAGCAAGATTGTACATAAACAAATCAGCTCTTTTGATTTTACTGCTCTTAAACCTAAAAGTACGGCAGATCATGAACAGCTTTTCATACTTTGCAAAGAAGGTTTAAAGAAAGATGCCATTGAAGAATTTCATGCATACAAAAAGATTGTTAATTCATTTTTTATCGGTTCAATCATTATGGGCGAATCAGTATTAGAAACAATCAAGAGAGAACTAAGAAAGAGTTCACCTGGTTTAAAGATTGACGATAAAGAGATAGAGTCTATATTAAAAAATGAAGTTCTTAAAAGAGAGATAATCGACAGTGAATATGCAGCTGACGCACAGGAACAATATAGATTAGTATTAAAAAAAGCAAAGAAAGATTTAGCCAGAAGAACGCAAGTTGCACATAATGCAAAGCCGGAAATTACAGAAGAAACAGCAACAGAAGAGATCGCAGCAAAGCCTAGTGAAGAGTTTACAC
Source organism: Spirochaetota bacterium (assembly GCA_035403545.1). Lineage (GTDB taxonomy): Bacteria > Spirochaetota > UBA4802 > UBA4802 > UBA5550 > WRGT01. Next base: position 461 of record DAONFJ010000172.1, on the reverse strand, counting down.
CAGATATCAGCGACTAACAAAACTTTAATATAGGAGAATATTTATGGCAGCAAAATTTGAAGTTTATAAAGATAAAAAAGGTGAATACAGATTTAGAATGAAAGCTGGTAACGGAGAAATAATCGCTACCGGTGAAGGCTATACGCAGAAAGCCGGGTGTTTAAAATGTATCGATTCTATTAAAAAGAATGCAGCAGATGCAGCTATTGTTGAAATTGATGATTAAGTATAATTATTAATAATATTCATAAAGAAAAGCCGCTCCTGACAAACAGCGGCTTTTTTAATAATTGTCAAACTTTAAGAATATTATATTTTAATGCGGCTTTGCTCTTTCACTTTTTTAAGTCTTTAATAAAAAGTAAAGAGGCGGAGCTATGTCTATTTATCCCCTCTCCATCAAGCTAATCATTACCCACATCTCAACAGCCCCCTAAATCCCCCGGAGGGGGACTTCAAAA
>DAONFJ010000171.1:0-2754 GCA_035403545.1 Spirochaetota bacterium | reverse complement strand
GTTCACGAAGACCAAGACCTGCCTTAATTTCGTACCCTGAAGTACCAAACTGAGCATAAGTCCCATCTTCTCTCCTGTTTGACGTTCCGTAGAACAACAGCCTAGCTTTTTCCCTACGGAAAGCCTTCATAAACTCCCAATCCAACTTGTTGATCCAGCTAGTATGTTTGACACCGTCCTGATCCATAAAGGTGAATGCTAACGGGTTGTTAACACCCTTCATGATCATATTTCCAGGGACAACATGCTTCTTACGAATCATAGAGAGCCTATTGCTCATCTTGAACGGAGAAGTAAAGCTGATATCAGATGCATCTTTTGAAAGAGTCTGTTCGCTAATTGAATATTCAACGCTCCACAGTGTACCAGCAGCTAATTCATCATAAGGAATAAATGCTGTAGGATTTCCAGTAAAGAGTTCACATTCATACAGCCATCCTGTTCCATACTGTTCTCCTTCTTTCCTAATCCTAACTTTATAAAGATCAGGTTTCATACCAACTATGATATGAGTAACGAAGAACATTTTCTCAGGAAATAACATATAGAATACTTCACCACCTTTACCGATCTGCGGTGTAGCAGATGTAACAGCTACAAGAGTACTAGCATCACTTTTTGTATATGCTGCAGTAAGAGGAACGTTCTTTTCGTCTGAGCCCTGAAGCATCCATTCGAATTCTCTATCGTCCTCAATCTCATGAGTAGGATATTTGTTGATCAGCGTCAACATATCATCAGGAAGGTTTACTTCATATAACCTCTCAATATACTGTGATATCTGAATAGGCTTCTCCTGAAACAGAGCACCCAGGTTATTTTCAGTAACCAAGCCCGAAAAATCCTTCGGTTCATAAACTTGATTTGGGAAAACTTTCATTGTTATAAATATTTAAAATTGTTTAAGTTATGTTATAAGTTTTAGAAATCGTATTAATTAATTTATCACTAGCTTTTTTAGTTTTTTCAGATTGAAAAGTACCTTCTGTCATTCTACCATCTGTTTTTGAAATAGCTGCTTCAAACTCCTTCATGGTATCTTTTTTACCTTTTTCTACTAACTTTGAAAAGTCTGAAAATCCTTTTGTTATTTCAAACAAATAGTGAAGTTTTATTTCAAATTCCATAGGGTTTTCCATCCTAGCTGCTACAATCCTATTAACTGGATTTCCATTTTTGTCTTTTCCTGCAGGAACAGTCATAGATTTTATTAGCTCTGATTTTACCTTATCGTTTAATTTAAGACCAGGAATTATTTCTGTTGCATCCTGAATCTTTTTATTAAGGTTAGCTAACTCTTGTCTAGCCTGATCTTGCATCATTTTTTCTTTCTGCTTTGCTTGCTCAACAGCCTGTTCTTTTTCTGTTTTTAACAAATCTTTTAACTCTGTTGCAGCATTTAAAGCCTCTTCTTCTAATTCTCCACTATCTTCATAGTATTGAATTTGATTTTCTATCTTTTTATCAGAAAACTTAGATGTCTTTTTAAGATAATTTCTTACAGTTTCCTTCTGTAAAGAAATATCTTCTTTAATCTTATCTTCATCCAGAGATAGTACCTGAAGTTCTTCTTTATCTAACTTTAACAATTCTTCTAAAGGAACACCTTCTTCATAATTGTTTATCAGATCTTTCACTCTATCTGGAAGAGTTTCTTTATACATCTCAACAGCACCAACTATTTCATTAATCATTGCTGTTTTAAGTCCCTCCGCAGTTCCGTCAAATTCTTCCATATTTAAATTAGGAAGAACGCCCTCCTCTTTCAAAAGCTTTGCATACGGAGTAAATGGAGAAGAACTTTGCTTTTTATCTGGATTAGTAGAGGAGGGCTTCTCTTCTTCCTCTATTTCTTCTTCTAGTTCTTCTTCCTCTTCTTCTACTTCTTCAAGATCTATAAGACCTTCGTCTTCTTTCTTTGTCTCTTTTTTAACTTCAGTTTTATTGTCTTCGACTTTTTGAACCTCAAGAGGCTCTGCAAAATCGCTCACTCCATCTACCTCTATAGGATCTCCAACAAGAGATGCTAAATCGGTATTAAATATTACGTCCTTCTCCATAACAATAATTTATTACAAAAATATATTCATTTAATATACAACACAAATTTTTTACTATTTATCAATTCCAATTATAAACTTTACTTATAAATTTTCTAAAATAAATTTTAAGATTATCGTGGTATAGTAGTTGTAACCAGCTTTTTCTTAGGTAAAGAAAACACTGATTTTCGATCTCGTGTATGAGTACTTCCGCACTCAGCGCACCTATATGCAGGATATTTTCCAGTATTAGTAACATGATAACCATCATGGACTAACTTATCTGAACCACATATTGCACAGACTTTTTCTTCGGCTTCCATATATACACCAATATTCGGATGACTTTTGACCCAAGGCCTGAGTTTAATATATACTTCCTCAAGTAAAAATACATCTCCTTGATTATATTTCTCCATGTATTCTAGAGCTTTCTCATCTCCATTTTTAGATCTCTTCCAAAGACTAAAATCTGTTTCCATCTTTTCATCAAACCCAAAAGTTCTAGCCAAAGCATTTAGTGAATTATGAGTAAAACCAAATTGTCTCTGAGCAACTTTTAATGTATCAATAGTTCTATAAGGACTTGTAGGAGGTAAGCCATTAACTAAAAATCTAGTATTTATATTGGGTATATCAAAATTATCACCGTTGTGGGCAATTACTATATCTGCTTGATCTAACAAGTCCCATAATCCATATACTATTCTTC
>DAONFJ010000170.1:0-2889 GCA_035403545.1 Spirochaetota bacterium | reverse complement strand
ACTGCTGAAATTATATATCCTGTTTATGTCGAATCATATACGAAGAGTATACGAAGAGTATACGAAGGAAGTTGAAACAAAAACCGGGCATTTCTTCTGATCCGTGAGTATTGAAGTACTATTTAAACAGCTTCAGATACCTGCCAAATCCCTCTTTTTCCAAATCCTCTTTAGGAATAAATCTGAATGACGCGGAATTCATGCAGTACCTGAGGCCGGTCGGTTCAGGCCCGTCCGGGAAAACATGCCCAAGATGAGAATTACCATGTTTACTCCTTACCTCGGTACGTGTCATAAATAAATGCTTATCTGTTTTTTCAACAATATTCTCCGGTTCAAGGGGCTTTGTAAAACTCGGCCAGCCTGTGCCTGAATCATATTTATCCTTTGAGCTGAATAAAGGCTCACCGGAAACTATATCAACATATATTCCTTCTTTTTTGTTATCCCAGTACTCATTATTAAAAGGAGGCTCTGTTCTCTCCTTCTGTGTTACTTCATATTGAAGCGGTGTAAGTGTTTTTTTCAGCATAGCATCCTCCGGTTTTTTGTACGGCTGATCAGCGAGAGGTTTAATCGTATCCCGGTCGGGGCCCCATGTCTTCTCAAGAAACCGGTCTCTCCCTGAGCCGTTTCTGTAATACTTGTATCTAATTGGATTCTTCTTATAGTAATCCTGATGATAATCTTCGGCAATTGTAAAATTCTTAAACCTGACAATTTGTGTAACTACCGGTTTATCAAAACGTTTTGATTTAACCAGGTCAGCTTTTGACTTCTCTGCAGTTTTCTTCTGCTCCTCATCGTGATAAAAAATTTCACTTCTGTAGTAAGGCCCGCGGTCAACAAACTGTCCGCCTGCATCAGTGGGGTCAATATGTTTCCATAAATAATCTACAAGCTGTCCATATGATACAACTGACGGATCAAAAGTTATCTGTACAGCTTCGACGTATCCCATGCTGTGATAAGTCTCATAAGTCGGATTTTCACCGGTACCGCCGCTGTAACCCGAAAGAACCCTGACAACACCGGGAACCTTTTCGAAATCAGATTCAACACACCAGAAACAGCCTCCTGCAAAGGTGGCAACTTTAAGATTGGAACTGTTTATTAACGCAGTATTATTTACTTTTTTCTGATCCGCGTCACTGCTGCCGCCGCAGCTTAACAGCACGAGGGGAAGTAAAATATATATAAATAAATTTTTCATAATCAACTCCCTTATACTTCATTCTATGAAATATATCCAAAAGTAAAATACCAGAATACATTTAATTTTGAAGTATTTTAGCTCTTGATTAAATAGGTACTTTTAAAAAAATTAAGTTACTGATAAATTATTTTACTATTTTATTGATCCGGTTTTATAAAATAACTAGTTTATTATCAGATAAACCAATGGTAATCTGAAATAAGCCCTCAGTTTTAATAAATGCCGCACGGGAAATATTTCAATGCCTGAAGGTAAACACCCTCATCAGTGTTAAATTAAAAAATACAAGGAGATTTATTATGAAAAAGGGAAGTCTTGCGTTAACTCTCGCATTTGCGATTGGTATAACATCTTTTCAGGGTTGTATAGGGAATTTTGTTGTAACAAGAAAGATTCTAAACTGGAACCAGTCACTCAGCAATAAATGGGTAAATGAACTGGTTTTTCTTATCATGGTTATTATTCCTGTATATGGGGTAGCAATACTTGTTGATGGTATCGTGCTCAACTCTATTGAGTTCTGGACAGGGTCTAATCCCCTTGCAATGAAGCCCGGTGAAGTAGAGACAAAGTATGTGACCAAAGGCGATGTAAGTTATAAAATTGAAGTAAGCCTTAACAAATACCACTTTGTACAGCTCGAGGGGCCGAATATGGGTGATTCAGCTGACCTGATCTACAACCCCGATACAAAAACATGGAATCTTGGAAACGGAAAAGAAATTAAAAGAATGGTTCAGTTCCTGGAAAATAAAGACATGAAGATATTTAAAAAGGACGGATCAACCGTGACTGTAAGTACTGAATCATCACCGGAAAGCATAGCAGAAGCGCTTGGAGCAAAAATGTAGTATATCTAAATCACTGATTGTACCTGATTCATCTGAAGGCTTATGATTTTATATTTTAAAAATCAGGGCAATCAGGTAGATCAGGTTAATCAAAGGTTTTATTTCTTTGTATCAAATCCCAGTTTCTTAATTTCACTCTCAAGGTGCCTGCACACTTCTTCAGTTTTAGTAAGCTTCTCCATTACCTCAGCTATAACAGGATCGCCGTACAGGTCTTTTTTTTCCCTGTATATGTCACGAGTCCGGTCACCCAGGTCTGCAAGTATTGTCTGAAGTTTTCTCTGTTCAACAAATAGATTAGCTTTAAGCTGAGTATATGCAACGCCGTCCTTCCCCTTTATGACAGCTTTAGCCGCACCGTCCTTTACTCCTTCAACGGCAATATCAACGCCTTTTAAAACAGCTTCTCTTACCTCTTCCCAGTATCCCATCAAAGACCCCCTGTTTGAGTTGTATGATTCAACTTACTGCTGAATTCCGGAAAAATCAAAATATCATTAAGACTATTTCAGATAGTTTTAACAGAATTATTGTTACAATAATATTTTGATCTGCGGCCGCTTGAGTCTGCAGAAATGCCGAAGGGCCCGGATCAATGGTTTTTTGTGAGACCCGGGTGTTTTGACACTTTACAGCAGAAGATTATGTTATTAAGAAAAAATTAACCGGGAGATGGATTTGAAGAGCTGATGTAAAGCAATTTTAATAGAATAGAAAAATTTAGATATTTTAAATCTAGTGTAAAAAAGAGTTGTTTATTGGTCCAGATAACATAGAGTATATGAAAGATTGTGTTTAAAGTGTGATGTATAAGGCAGTATT
>DAONFJ010000169.1:0-2897 GCA_035403545.1 Spirochaetota bacterium | reverse complement strand
TTTATTGCATGAGATTCCGGTATTTGCTGGAAGTGAAGCTGCAAAACCGGAATGACAAATACATAAATATCAGACTTCTGAGACAGCCCCCAATAGTGCATTTTCTATTCAGATTAAAGTTTAACAACAGTTCCCGTAACTCCGGAGGGCCAGAGATTCAGAAACAGGATTTTTAGTAAAATATTGAGGTATATTCCCGGTTTTACGGGAGGTATTTTATATGGAATGCACAGGTTGACCGGCGGTTATAACCGGGATTGAATTTTTTATGTGGTTTGTATTAAGAAGCGGCACTTTAAGATGCGAGTGCCAGCTCTTTGGGCTGATTTATACGAAGATTTTTGTCTCTGCATGACTGTGAAAGGGCTGAATTTGTAAAGGACGAAGCATATACGGAGGTATCACCTATCCGGCAGGCATCTGGTATGAATCTGCTATATCTCTGATGCTTATGAATAAGTTTTAGAATTTCAGTGGTTATACCTTTCTTCTGCATTGATACAAAGATGTTATAGCCGCTTAACGGTTTACCATATGCCAGGCGGTTATAAAAAGATTTATCCTTAGCCGGGATATACTGCCAGAGTTTTGCGGCTTCAGCAAACGTTGTGCGATTGCTCTGCTGTTTCCCGGTGCCTGGATTATAAGGGATGGAGTATGAACGGACATACTGGTATCCATATACGTTATAGAATATAACGTTTCCTGTACGTCCATGGATCGTTGGTGTGCCTGATTTACATTTGATTTTTGCCAATTGTTTACCTTCGCAGCCATTAAATATAACAGTTCGATAAAAATTTCAAGAATAAATTGTATTGTATGAATATTATACGTTTTTCAGGCGGTTAAGATTAAAATTTTTTCAATGTTAATTCCTTAACATATATTTTAGTGTAAAATCTGCAATTATATATCCCCGCCGCCGAAGGCGGCGGGGATATATAATTGCAGATTTATGAAACAGAGGCCTTCTGTACCGGAGAAATTATTTCAGGATGCTGAATACTTCGTTCCTGACCGCTGCGGCTAAATTCTGTCTGAACACCATTTCCATAATCCCGTAAAGATCCGGATGCTGTTTTTTCATCTCCAGCGGCCTTTCAAAAAAGAATTCTGCAGAAACAGCTATGAACTCAGCCTTGCTGGTAAGCGCGTAAGGATGCAGAAGAGAATCTCCATTTTTGAGCCTTTTCATTTCCTCATCAATGATCTTAAGCCATTTCGATCTATTTTTTTTGGGAAGAAACGGCGGCGGAAGTATACCGTCTATATCGCCGCTCCCTTCATCTATTTTATGCAGAAACTCATGAATCCCGGTATTATTTCCGTCAGTTTTTGAGAATCCCCGGAATAATGACTCTTTTGAAAGATATACTGCTGATCTGTTATGAAAAACAAAACCCCTGACATTATTTTCCTTCATTATTACAGGAAAATGCGCGTGAAAATTATCCGGACAGACAAAAACATCTGTTATTGAAGTATATTCCCAATCGAATACCTTAAATACCGGTATGACAGCACCTGCCGCAACAAGTACTCTGGTTACATCATCTATTTCAGTATCGATACCGGTTATAAGTACTCCGCCAAGGAACAGCTGTATTTTTTTTCTGAAAATGTACTTATCCTTCCCGTTAAGTAAAGAGTAAAAGGGCACATACTTTTCCAGAATATCAATCCAGCCGGGAGGAAACTCCGTATGAATAATTTTTCTTCTCTTCCTGTATTTTCTTGTAAAATAGAGATTTGATAATATAAAAACCGATACTCCTGCCAGTGACTTCAGGTCGTAAGCAAGCTTGCTCCCGTCCGGTAATTCTGATAAAACAGCTGCCGCAGTCACCGCAGATAAAAAGGACAGAATGAATGATAAAACAAAGTTTATCCTGAATCTTCTGGTGTATAGGAGTTCCATTTTAAAGCACCTGTATTTATCTATCATCAGTTTTTTTAAAAGAAGCAGAGGATTAGCATTAACAACACTATCTGTTTAATCATGGAAAAATTTTGCGTATATAACGATTGCAATAACGATTGATACTGTAATAATAATTCTTAATGTTGAAGTTTTATCTCTGTTTTCCTGATCTTCCATATTTCACCTCCCGGTTGAAAATATTATGCAGAATGTGCATTAAAGAAATATTTCGTTTAAATTACAATAGGGGGTACCCCTGAAATAAGGACTTCTGCTTCATCACCATTATCTGCGCAGATCCGGCATGGAACGTATGATTTATAATTGATTGAATCACCAGCGTTCAGCCGGACAGGGTTTTCGTTATCAATAATTATGGAAACTTTACCATTCATAATGTAAATAACCCTCTCACCGTTAATCTCTTTCGGGAGAACTGCTGTTTCAATTGAAGCATTGCTGGTAAATGTAACGATATATGTTTCCAGCGAATTATTCTGCAGTTTCGATGCCAGCGGCGTCAGCCTGATGCCCCCTTCGGATATATTGAGCGGTGTTTCATCACCTTTTTTAACTATGACATATCTTTTCTGTTCTATCTGCCTGAAAAAGTCAGAGAGATTGACTGCATAGAAGTTCAGGAGTTTTTCAAGGGAGTCAAGAGACGGCGAGAGTTTCATATTCTCCAGCTGAGAAAGAAAGCTTGCTGATAAATTTAATTTGTTCGCGACGTCGTTAAGGGTATATCCCTTTTCAATCCGCAGCTGCTTAAGATAAGTTCCAATATTCATAGGTACATCTTTAAGTAATAATATTAAAAAAGCAAGTAATTTAATTATAAGTTAAATTATTGATAATATTTTTAATTAATAGTTAATTATTCTTATGTTCTAGTAATCTGCGGCAATATACCGCAAGTTCTGCAAATGACTGAATGTGATCCGGGTTTATAACGGAGTGCAGGGCTTGAGGA
>DAONFJ010000168.1:0-2976 GCA_035403545.1 Spirochaetota bacterium | reverse complement strand
AGCTCTTGAAGCTCAGGGTAACATCAGTTATGAAATGGCCGGAAAATTGACGATGGCATGAAAAAATAATTAATCAAAATCCCCATAGTGTGTCAGATTCCCTCCTCCAGCCGGCGGAGGGAATGCGGATTGTCTCATATGAATTTGGTGCTTATATAAAAAATAATTAATGATAAAAATTTTATCTTGACTTTAAATTAATTTAAAGCTACCAAGTATTAAAATTAATCGTGTCAGTCCTTACCATGTCCGGACTTATTTTCATGCTGAAATCCCAGGCATTTCCTGTCAGGGAATTATTAATAATTAGATAGAATAAAAAATGACTTCTTTTAAGAAAAATAAATCAGAAAGAAAAGATAAAGAAATTAATCAAATTTATTTTAGAATGAAAAAGCAGAATTATGATGAAAAATTTTGCAATTCTACTTTAAGTACATTTAATTTAATTTATAAATTTCACTCATCTTTACAGAGTAATGAATTATTTAAATCGATGAAAATTAAAGACTGCTATACATTAACTCTTGCCCGCGCAATAATTGAAAAGCTTTCATCCGAAAAGATAATTGCCGGAAAGGATAATTCACTGCCGGAATTTTTCTACAACCAGATTGCGGAAACACTTTTTACAGAAAATTGCGATAAAGAATTGATCATTATATACCTCAAGCAGATTGCTAACATCATGAAGAGAGGTGGCCTTATTCTTTTTAAAGATAAGGCTGCAGTTATATCTGAAAGTTTTCAGGATAGGGAGAGTCTGTATTTCAGGCTTCTTGAGTCATTCTGGAATGAAACGGCGTGGAGTGAGATATTCCCCTCCTCCCCTGAAGCTGCCGAGAAACTTCATGAAAAAAGAAATATTTTCGCGGAATTGCTGCAGGGATTTTATACTGAAGTCAGCGTTGAAGATATATCCAATGATTTTTTTGAAATGACAGATATTTCCGAGAGAAATGATTACTTCATGATCTCTTTTCTCGATTTTTATCTGATAGCCTGGCTTAAAAATTTCGGAATAATAGACTACTCCAGCAGAAAAAACAATGAAATAATCTACCTTTCAGTTCAGGATTACGGAAGAGAAATTCTCCGAAGAATCATCTGAGATTGGAGACGGCGGGACTCGAACCCGCGTCCTACAACATACCCCTATAGCGTCTACATGCTTATCCTTTTCATTTGATTTAAGTTTACAAGCCGGGAAAAGGCGCCGTATTATAAACCGGTCTCCCTTAATTTCGCCATCATCCCGGGAGCAATGAATCAGGCTATCCTCAGTAATTTTATGCCTTTGAGCCTCCCTGAGGAGCAAAATGCCCATCGACAAAGCAGGTATTAAGCTGCTAGTGCAAAATTATTGTTTGCGTTTAAATGTTTTCTGTCACGATTAACGAGGTGCCAGAACACTCGGCATGCAACTATAGAACCACAACTGCAGTCGAAACCAGATCGTCCCCTGCAAATACGCTTTCAAAGAACAGATGCAATCCTGATTTAATATTTGTCAATATATTAAATCAGGATTGACATAAGCTTTAATTTTAAGATATCTGTTAATTTAATTTGTTACAAGGAATATCTGATGCTTATAAGTGCGTTAAAGAAAAACTTATATATAATAACACTTATTTTTGTCTTTAGTACCCTGTTTTCAATAAAAGCAGGTGCGGAAGATCAAATACCTGTGAATTTTAAGACTTTAAACGGCAGTTGGACTTTACTTTACGGGGATGATTACGGGTATAATTTTAAATTTTATAAAAATTACAGGGCTGTTGTGATTCTGTACCTGAAAACCGATTCAATTATTTTTAAAGGGGTTTATAATATTGAAAGCAGTGATTCAATAAGAATCAATGTATCAGAAATGAAAAGAGAAGAGAGTGTCAAAAACATCGATCTGAAAGGGGGTTTTGTTAAGGCAAAATCCTCACACTTTATTTTTAATACACGTATTATATCCAGCGGCGGTAAAAAGAATCTTGAATTAAGGCCGCAGACAATCTTCATCGACGGCAGCGATTCCGAAGGATATTTTGAACCATACATCAAACTCGACTATTCAGGCAAATAATGTTTATCGAAAACTTTAAATTCAGGAATTCCCGCGGTATAGAGCTGGCGGGGAGACTCTACCGGAAAAATAAAGATCAGAAGGCTGGAGTAATTTTCAGCCATGGTCTTTTTTCCAGTAAAGACGGCTATAAGATTACAAGAATGGCTGAAACAATAGTTGAATCAGGCTATACTCTCCTGACTTTCGATTTTACATTTTCAGGGGAATCTTCAGGAAGCATCAAGGATATTTCCATTTCTGAAGAGGTAGAGGACTTGAAATGCGCTGTAAACTTCTTTAAGAGTAAGGGAATTGAAAAAATTCATCTTATGGGATCAAGTATGGGAGCTGCCGTTACTATTCTGGTTTCTTCTCTGGATTTATTTGATATTGAATCCCTTATACTTATAGCGGCCCCTCTCTCATTTGAAAAACTTGTTCCTGAAATAAAAAAAGATGAAGTTAAATCGCTCGATCCGGATGGTTATACTTCAATACAGGGAGTTATGGTGAACAACAGGTTTATTAAAGAGATTTTTGAGACAGAGATGGTTGAAGCTGTGAAGAGGATAAAGATTCCGACTTTCATTGTACATGGCAAAATGGATGCAATAGTGGATTTCGGAAATCTTGAAGTTTATATAAAAAACTGCGGTTCAGAATGCACCTCTCTTGTTATTGACGATGGAGATCATAATTTAACAAGAGATTCGGATATCAGCATTATCTCTGAAAAGGTAAAGGAGTGGCTTGGAAAATTTAATGTTTAAATATTTCCTGATTATAATTGGGTCGACCCAGATAATCATGGCGCTGATAGAATTTATTTTTCCCCTGAGATCTTTTTTTATGTGGGGCACATGGGTTTCAAACAGGTTTTTCCCTTTTCACGGGCTGGCATTAATTATTATAGG
>DAONFJ010000167.1:0-3127 GCA_035403545.1 Spirochaetota bacterium | reverse complement strand
TTCAGCAGAGGGAAACATAAGCCGGATTCTGTTTAAGCAGCTATTTATCTTGTGTACATGTTGCCATGCACATCTTTGCAGCCTACCCTCAGCCTGGAGCGGGCAGCCCTCATGCGGCTGACTACTTGGCTTTGCATCGGATGGGGTTTACACTGCCATTCACCTCACGGGGAATGCGGTGAGCTCTTACCTCGCCATTTCACCCTTACCACCTCACCGCAGCGGGTGGCGGAATATTTTCTGTTGCACTTTCCATCGCCTCACGGCGCCCGGGTATTACCCGGCATCCTGCCCTTTGATGTCCGGACTTTCCTCACTCCCCGTAAACGGGGCCGCGCAGCTGCACGTTTCCCTCTGCTGAATACTGTTATTGGTACCTTTTTTTTAAAATAGCATCTTTAAATTTTTACGGAAACCTCCCGGAAGTCAACATTTCCATTTACGGTAATGCTTTCGTCAACCTCTTCTGTATATATTTTTTTATAAAACAGATTTAAAAATATTAATAAAAACTGATTTATTAGTCAATATTTAAATATTCCAATATCAGCATTCTTTAAGGGTAGCGATTTATTTTCAGAGATGCGTATGCTCCGCATACGCGGGAAATGGGGGATTACGGGGGCGTTGCCCCCGTAATCCCCCATTTCCCCACAGCGCGAAGCGCTGTGCCCCTCAAAAATAATTTGCTACCTTCTTTAAGAATAGAAACATTCTTCAGATAAACACTTCAATAAAGCTGTACATCATAACAGAATACTGAAAAAGGTGAAGCCCGCATCAGCTGCGGGCTTCACTGTAAACATGACTACAATCTTTTATGTATTGAACATGTATCAGAAAATTGAGTTTGTAGAAACACTTACATTTGTAATGCGTTCATCATCGCCTGCAATTTTTCCATCACCGTTTTTATCTTCAAAAGTAATAAAGTAATTAAAATCAATACTGACTCCTTCTGCAACACCAAGTCCAAAGACTCCACCCATTACCGTACTCTCTGTTTTCCATTGAATCTTTTCCACATTATTCTGAACATAATAAGCTTTTGCCTTCGAAACAAGCGGGAGCACATTCTGATTAAGTGCAAGTTCCCCCTTCAGTGATTTATCATTGATTTCCTCTTCTTTCCCCCAGTTCATGTCCTGGTACTCCGCCTTACCTGTTATAAAATTGAAAAAGTTAAGTTTCATTCCAGCCATGTATCCTCTTGAAGCGATTGCTGCTTTCAGTTTATCCTTCTTTGTAACTACATAGAGATTACCGGATCCATCATCAACATATTTAGCACGTTCAAGATCGTATGTATCATTGTAGTATCCGAAGATAAACTCATCAGACTGCTGCCTGTAGTCAGCATATATTTCAAATATACTTCCGGCTGTTATACGTATTCCCGGTGCAGTAAATCCCCATCCGTCCGTATTTAAAGATTTTGAAAACTGTGAATAAATATCAAGGTCGAAAAAATCCGAATCTACAAGTTTTAAACCCGCATCCACTCCCCAGAAACCGGTTCTTGACCTTTCGTCCGAATAATTTCGTAAATCGCCCTTTTCAAGAGTGGAAATCAGACCTGCATCAGACAGATCTTCGAGCATTGCATCCACCGCAGCGGAACTCATACCGGAATCAAGTAGTTTTTTTCTGTAATAATCTCTCTGCGTCACATAATCATCATTATCAGGGTACATGTCCACTTCATCCGGGTATCCGTCATCATCCGTATCGCGCAGTCCCTTATATTCATTAAGGTCTCCGGCGAATGAGCCTCCTATCTGAAGCCTGCTGAATGGTTTTACGTAAACTCTTCCGCCCCCCATTACCGCGGAATTCCTTCCGGCAAGCTCCTTGAAGTTGTTAACGGCAATTTCCATACCGGTATAGGTTGTATCTACTGACAGTTCAAGCCCCTGCCTTTTATAAGTAGGATATTCAAGCAGGTTTGTGTACCCTCTCATAATTGCTCCATAACCCAGGGTAGTTGAATCAAGACCGCCGAATTTAAAATAAAACGGTTCCCCCTTCTTTCCCCAGCTTATAAAGTATACCTTATCCAGGTAATCCATTTTCTCATTCCAGTCCTCTTCTCTTATCTTCCCGTTTTCATCGAGCAGGATATTAAGATCGAGTCCTATTCCGAGTTTCCAGAGTTTGATTTCAGGCCTTAGCCCGATCTGCTGATAGTTTTTACCATCAATAGTGACAGCTCCGAATACTCCGCCCATAAGATAATCTACTGAAGAAGCCTTTTGAGTATCAGTATCTGCGGCAACAGAATTGTCTTTTGCGTTATCTGCCGGAACTGTTGAATTCTGCCTGTTCTGCGCGAATAAATTTGAAACGGAAAGAAGTATAAAAACCACAGCGGCAATTTTAAACTTTGTCATTAATTTTCTCCTTTAGTGAATAATTATTAATATAAATATGTTCCCTTAACGCAGCATTCCCACGGCCGAAGGCCGTGGGAATTGATTTACCGGATACGGATAACTTTTTTTAAAAAACAATTCACTGATAAAAAAATCAAGACAAATAATGTTTTAGTTTTATTAAACAGCTGTTTCAATAAAATTCTTTAATAGCGTCATACCATGCTCTGTCATGTATGATTCAGGATGAAACTGTATGCCGAATACCGGCAGCGACTTGTGACTTATACCCTGAATCACTCCATCTGACGAGTAAGCTTCTATCTCCAGAGTTTCAGGAAAAGTCTGTTTCTCGGCGCAGAGGGAATGGTACCGTACAGCTTTGAATCGCTGAGGTATACCTTTAAAAATATTTTCCCCCGTATGGCTTATGACATCCTGCTTCCCGTGAACAATATCCGGAGCACGCACTATCCGTCCGCCGTATTCCTGCACAATTGACTGCATGCCAAGACATACACCAAGCAGAGGGAGGCCCGGATTCTTTCTTATAACATCAAGTGTTATTCCGGCATTGTCGGGATTTGAAGGTCCCGGTGAGATTACTATTGATGAGTACTTAGAAAAATCTATGGTGTTTATGTCATGATCATTCATAATGACTTCAACATCAAGCCCCATAGTTTCAAAACAGTGAACAATATTATATGAAAACGAATCGTAATTATCAATCAGCAGTATCATAAATTTCTCCT
>DAONFJ010000166.1:0-3248 GCA_035403545.1 Spirochaetota bacterium | reverse complement strand
ACGTTCTTCTTTATCTTGAGATGTGTTTCAGGCGAACATCCCGTTATATAGCGCTTCCTCATTTTCAGCATATACATGTATGGCGAAGGGTTTACAGTTCTGATTTTAAGGTAAAAGTTATATGGAGTGATCTTCTCTCTCACTTCCATTCTGCGGCTTAACACTGCCTGTATGATTTCTCCGCCGGAGATCATCTCCTTGACATCTTTTATTTTATTTATAAATGAACAGTCGCTCTCCATATACTCCATTTTAACTTCCGCAGGCCGCGAAGGGAGATAACTTATTTTTTCACCGCTTATTATTTTCAGGATATATGCTTCAAGATTCGAGAGTCTCTCCGTGGTTTTACGTACAAGGTAATTCAATTCGCCGTCTGATGTGTAGAACGAAGCCGACACGTAATACTTCTCAGTATAGTTATCGTACACTATAAATTCATCAGCAAGGACAAGCTCCGCCATCGGGTGATCATCATCATATTTAACCTCTTTGCGCAGAATGCCGGTTTTATTAACCGCTTCGTAACCGACATACCCTGCATAACCGCCATTGAAATCACCGAACTGATCCGTGTCCGGTGAAGTGATCTTTTTCAGTTCTTCATCGAGAAAATCAAATACCGATTTTTCGATCCTTTCTGAAACGCCGTCTTTCTGCCGCACAATATGGCTGCCATATGCCGTAATAACAGCCGCCGGATTAAAGCAGAGGTATGAGAATCTCCCCTTGTTCTTTGTTTTTCCCGCGCTTTCGAGGAATATAAAATATTCTTCATCCCTCATCGCTTTCAGTAATGAGAGAAAATCAAGCGAGCTTATATTCAGCTCTCTGAACAATGGAATCCTGTTGTACTGCTGCGCCAATGTTTCCATGTTCTGTTTATAATAATTCATAATAATTCTCCTTAAAAATAAAAAAGCCGCGGTTTGCTTTCCGCAGCTTAAACTATAAATTTGCCTGAAAGCGAAAATCCCTCTTCCAGGCCTGACCGGTCCGTAAAAGAGGTTATATATCAGTAAGACGCCATCCGCAATGTATTAAAATTAACTGAGTCATACCCGCACTCCTATATTAGTCATTATCAGATTTACAGTTATCGTTGCACTGTGTTTCTATATATAGAAACACAGTGCAACTTGTCAATTTTTTTTCTTACTTTTATAAAAATTTTACCCTTTTTCAATAAACATCGTATTAATACATATCTGCCTAAAACATCATTACTCATTATATAAAAATTTCTGAAGCAGTGATTTCCCGCCGTATAACACCGATTATTATAGCCAGCAGATATTTACAGGCTGCAATAAAAGCCTTTCAATATTTTAATCAAAGAGATTGCCTGCACCGGATTAAATCAGGTTTATTCTATTGACAAAAACACAAAGTTTTTTTAAGTCAGACGATCACCTCTAAGGAGAATTCACATGGCATTTATAAACTGGACTGATGAATTAAGCGTAGGAGTTACCCTCTTCGACAATGACCATAAACAACTGGTGTCTCTTGCCAACAGGCTCCACGACAGCATCACAGTAGGTTCCCAGCAGAGTGTACTCGCCCCGATACTTAACGAACTTGTAAAATATACTATTTTTCACTTCGGGCATGAGGAAGGGATGATGCTTCAATATGCCTACCCGGAATATGAAAAACATAAAATCGAACACGACGCCCTTGTAGAAAAAGTACAGGATTACTATGACCAGGTTCTGGGAGGAAAAACATCTATATCGCTCAGCCTCATCGGATTTCTTAAAGACTGGCTGGTTAACCATATAATGAAAAGCGACAGGGAATACAAAGCTTTCTTCGCGGATAAAGGTATCATCTGAAAATTCATATGAAAAATTTCAGCTTACGGAAACACAGTTACTTCTAAAAAAATATAAAAAATTTGTCAATTTTTTATATTTATGCTGACCATGCCATAAAAATTGTATACATTAAATCCAAATAAACGTTAATGCGGAGGTAATGTATGGTTTCAGGCAGTATTGCTATGTTGCTTTTACTCATTGCTGTAATACTTATTGTTTACGCAACAGGTAGAGCAAAAATAAATGCATTCGTTGTTCTCATTATGATTTCTTTCATCTATGGCCTCTCAATAGGGATGCCGGCTATTGACGTTGTAAAAGCAATTAAGGACGGATTCGGAGGAACACTTGCCAATATCGGTATAGTAATCATTGCCGGTACTATCATGGGATACATCCTTGAAAAAACCGGTGCCGCTCTTTCAATGACCAGGGCTATACTCAAAATTGTTGGTAAGGACCAGGCCCCTCTCGCAATGAACATAGCAGGTTATATCACATCAATACCTGTATTCTGCGACTCGGGATATGTAATTCTTACACCTCTTAACAGGGCTCTTTCTGTTGAAACCGGCAAGTCTATGGCTATAATGGCAGTAGCACTATCCACAGGTTTGTACGCTACACACACCATGGTTCCGCCTACACCAGGGCCGCTTGCTGCGGCAGCTGCTTTAGGAGCTGACCTCGGGACTGTAATCCTTTACGGTTTAATAGCAGCGGTTCCTTCAGCTTTATCAGGCTGGGTATGGGCGAATTATATCGGTAAAAAATATGACATCAGGCCCGAAGTTGAAGAGAGCTACAGCCATCTCATCGAGAAGTACGGGAAACTTCCAAATACTTTCATGTCTTTTCTCCCGCTGCTGCTCCCGATTATACTTATTCTTCTCAAATCTGTATCGACTTTTCCGACAATGCCTTTCGGGCCTAAGGAAAGCCTCAGTTATATTTTCTTCAACTTTATAGGAGATCCTGTTACAGCTCTTATGGTAGGTGTAATCACAAGCTTATTTCTTGTTGCAAAAGCCGACCTTGGCACTGCGGTTAATGAATGGATGGGCCATGGTATAAAAGATGCCGCGATAATTCTTGCAATAACGGCCGCAGGAGGATCTTTCGGTAAAATACTCCAGTTATCTCCTATGACTGAATTCATCAAGATGAATATGGCCACCCTGAACCTGGGTATTTTTCTCCCGTTCGTCATTTCAGCAGCTTTGAAGACTGCACAGGGTTCATCCACTGTGGCAATCATCACAACTGCATCAATAATGGCTCCGCTTACAGCAACTCTGGGACTTAATCCGGCGCTTACAGCAGTTGTTATTGGAGCAGGTGCAATGGTTGTATCTCACGCGAATGACTCGTATTTCTGGGTTGTTTCACAATTTTCAAATATGCCGGTAAATATTGCTTATAAAA
>DAONFJ010000165.1:0-3290 GCA_035403545.1 Spirochaetota bacterium | reverse complement strand
TATTTCTGGGTTGTTTCACAATTTTCAAATATGCCGGTAAATATTGCTTATAAAATATACACAACGGCAACATTGATAGAAGGTGTCGTCGCATTCATTGTATGTTTTATCATCAACCTGTTTATTTAGGTTGTGAGAGGCGGCAAACGAACTATAGATAAGTGCCGCTCCCCTCAGCCCCCGCACTCCCTCCGGGAGTGCGGGGGCTGAGGAAGGAGTATACAGGAGGAACAAGTTCCATGCTAATTGAATTCAGAAAATGGCTCTACGGGAGATTAGCTCTCAACTACATGACTGCAGGCAAATCTGAAAAAGCTGAAATTTGGTACAAAAGGCTCAAATCTCTTGAGCCGGAGAGTCTTGCCGTGCTTCATAATCTCGGTGTTATATGCATATCACTGAAAAAATTCGATGAAGCGGAAAAATACCTGCTGCGAGAAATTGAATTATACGGCGATTCGGACATAAGGTACAGAATACTGGGAGATTTATACTACAACAGCGGCCGGAGAGAGAATGCGGGAAAAGCCTATGGTAAATCTCTTACCCTGCTTCAGAACGGGATTGGAGACAAGAGTACAGAACGGTTCCTCAGAAGAAGAATAAAACAATGTAAAGAGATATCACATTACACAAAAGCAATGGATGGTGCGCGTTATTACGAAGAGGGGATGGCTTTATACTCAAAGGGCGACTACGTAAAAGCATTTGAGCTTTACCAGAAAGCTGTCGAATGCGACAACGCAAGTTATATTGCGCTCAATGCAGCCGGGACTGTCTTAATGAACAGTATAAAAGATTATGAAAATGCCAGAACTTTTTTTCTCAAGGCGCTGGAACTCGCCGACATACCGCTTATCCAGGGTAACCTTGCCCTTGCTGAATACAAAATCAAGGAGAAAGGAGGAGAGTAATGAAAGAGCAGAAAGCTATGGAGATTCTTGAATCCGTTTTCAGAGCCGGCCTCAGAAGGGTTGACCCGCTTTACATGATGACAAATCAGCTTAAACTTAAAGGGAATGAGCTTACAATAGATACAGGAACGGAAAAACATTCCGTAGACCTGAAAAAGTTTAAAAGAATACTTGTAACAGGCATGGGTAAAGCTTCAAGCAGAATGGCCCTGGGGCTGGAGGAGATTCTCGGAGACAGGATAGACAGCGGAATAATTGCCGTTAAATACGGATATACTGAGGACCTCAAGCATATAAAACTTCTTGAGGCAGGGCATCCTGTTCCCGATGCCGGATCGATCAATGCTGCCAGGACAATACTCGGTTTCATTAAAGATGCCGGCGAACATGATCTTATATTCAATCTTGTTTCAGGGGGCGGATCTGCGGTCATGTGTTCCCCATACACCGGAGACGGAAGTATTCAGATCACACTTGAGGAGAAACAGTCAGTATCAAAGCTTCTGCTGTCATGCGGGGCGGATATTCACGAAATCAACTGCATAAGAAAACACCTTTCCAACGTAAAGGGCGGAAGGCTTGCCGAGATAATGTATCCTGCACAATCAATTAATCTTATTCTGTCTGATGTTGTCGGAGATAACCTTGATGCTATCGCTTCCGGCGCCACAGTTCCCGACAGTACAACATTCAGTAATGTTATGGAGATCGTTCACCGGTATGATCTTGAAAATAAACTTCCCGCAAGAGTAATGGAACTTTTCCGTGCAGGTGCGGAAGGAAAAATCCCCGATACGCCGAAACCGGAAAGTAAAGTTTTTAAATCCACTATGAATATACTGATTGGAACAAATCACCACGCACTTCTTGCTGCTGCCGACGAAGCAGAAAAACTAGGATGTACAACAGAAATACTTACGTCTGTACTCACAGGTGAGGCAAGAGAAATCGCCCACTTCTTCGCGGCAATCGGACGTGAGGCATGTATATGGCAGGATCAGAAAAAACTCCCGCTGTGCGTTATCGCAGGAGGGGAGACAACAGTAACTCTGAAAGGTGACGGACTTGGCGGACGCAACCAGGAGATGTCCTTATCATTCCTGAACAATATAGGAAGATCACCAAAATTCGGAGAACGGATTTTCTTTCTCTCGGCCGGGACTGACGGAAGTGACGGCCCGACTGATGCGGCAGGTGCTTTTGCCTCTCTGGGAATTTTCAGCAAAGGAAAATCACTGGGACTTGATCCTGAAAAATATATAACAGCCAGCGACTCGTACCACTATTTTGAAAAAACAGGAGGGCTGATTAAAACAGGGCCTACAGGTACAAATGTCTGCGACATTCAGCTGCTGCTTATAGTATAAGAACTTGTACCGGCCCTCACCCACGCTTTGCCGGGGAGAAGGCTTAGTATAAATCAACCCTCTATTAGCCGAATGCCGGGAAAGGGTACTCCAGCACCAGCGTTGAGCGGGTAATGGCCTGCAAATTAATTATACAAATATTTTATTCCATCCTGCCTATTTTGATTGCATTTAATCACCTTGAATTTTTATGATGAAAGCCATTAAAACTTAAGGATAACATAATGAGCCAGTATCTCATCTCCGTAATACTCGGAATTATCGAAGGAATTACAGAATTTCTCCCCATCTCGTCAACAGGTCATCTTATAATTGTAAATAAATTCGTCGATTTCACCGGGGATTTTGCAGTAATGTTTGATGTTGTAATACAGTTCGGTGCAATACTTTCCGTTGTTGTTGTGTTTTGGGATAAACTCTTCCCGTTTAAAAAAGGGAGATCTGCAGATGAGGTAAATTCAGTTTTTTCTACCTGGTTTAAGGTATGTGCCGGAGTTATACCTGCACTTTTTGCCGGAGCACTTTTCGGTTCAGTCATAAAGCAATACCTTTTTAATCCGGTAACAGTATCAATAGCTCTTGCTATCGGCGGTATCATACTGATTTATATAGAGAACAGAAAAAGAATAAGCAGTATAAACTCTATCTCCGAACTGACTTACAAAACGGCGATATTTATCGGAATGTTTCAGTGCCTGGGAATGATACCCGGAACTTCACGATCAGCAGCAACAATAATCGGAGCAATGCTCCTTGGCCTGTCGAGAGTTGCCGCGGCAGAGTTCTCATTTTTTCTTGCAATACCTACCATGGCAGCCGCCTCGGTATATTCAGTATGGAAGCTGGGACGAATGCTCACTCCGCAGGAATTTCAGATAGCCGCGCTGGGATTTTTTGTATCATTCATTGTTGCATGGCTTGTCATTAAAGTATTTATAAAGTACATATCCCGCCATGACTTCAAACCGTTCGGTTATTACAGAATTATACTTGGAATTTTAATTCTTCT
>DAONFJ010000164.1:1364-3333 GCA_035403545.1 Spirochaetota bacterium | reverse complement strand
GAAGTATATTATAACGCTTTCACCATACGCTTTTTTTATTTTTATGCTGAAATAATTTACAGGGTTTTGATCAAAATTGAAATCCATGTATTTACAACAACATCATTTATTTAACAGTAAGCAGATAAACCCCGATTATACCAAAAATAGCAGTAAGTACATGGGTCAGCCTTCCGTAGTCGGTTTTTCTTTTCATTCGCATTAAATTAAATGTAATTCCTGAAATGCTGAGAAGAATCTGAACAATCAGCAGCCCATACATTAAATCTGTAATCCATGGACCGAAATTTTTCAATACCGGCCTCTATGCAGCCATTCCGGCATCTGTTGGATTAGCCATTACAAAAAGTACAATTACTATTCCGGCAATTACCCAAAATGTTATTGAAATAATGCTTATTATATTGAGTATAGTATCCGGTCCGGTTCTCTGTTCTTTCATTATATGACCTTACATTAATTTTTCCCTGCTACGTTTTTAATAATCTCAATTTC
Source organism: Spirochaetota bacterium (assembly GCA_035403545.1). GTDB lineage: Bacteria > Spirochaetota > UBA4802 > UBA4802 > UBA5550 > WRGT01. Next base: position 2,838 of record DAONFJ010000164.1, on the reverse strand, counting down.
ATCCCAGATATTTTTGTTCTCAAAACCGAGACGCCAGAAACCGACTGAATCAGTATAGTTCCGGAAAAGTAAAAGCTTTTCACGGATAGAATTATTATTATCACAATAAACTGTGATATCAACAGTATCCCTGTATATTATTTTATTCCCTGTTTCATCTGAGTATTCCTTAAGAATATTTTCTTTTAAAAGAAGTTCATCAAGTTTTCCGGTTCTTACAGATTTATTAAAGTTTTTATCCTGCCATGACCGGCCGTAAAACGGGATTCCCATTACAAGCTTATCCGGAGGTATGTTGTCACTCGCAAAATTAACAACTTCTCTGCACCAGGTGAAGGACGCTACAGGTCCCGGTATGCTTGTACTCCAGTGTTCGTCATAGGTCATTATAAAAATCCTGTCAGCAATGGAAGATATTTTTTTATAATCATAAGCGTCAGTTACCAGTTTCGCCTTTGCCGGAAGAGCTATACTTAAAACTTTCTCAGGTTTAAGTTTTCCTTTAAGCACTTTAAGAAATGATAAAAAGTTTTCACCGTCATCAGCGGCAACAGATTCAAAATCAATCTGAACTCCGTCAAACTTTTCAGAAACGGCAACTATATCATTAATCAGTTTATCCCTCACTTCAAAGTCCGGGTCTAAGGCAAAATGCATAAGAGCGTAGTTGGAGAGGTCAGCTATTACAATATGTATTCTTCTTGTTTCACCCATTGCTGATGCCAGCACGGGGGGAACAACATTAATATTAAGTCTACCTTTATAATTTACAGTACAGCTAAAATAAAAAACATCAGTTACAGGCTCAGAGCCGGTAAAAAGGTTTTCCTCCCCTCTCATCATATAACCCCAGACTTCTCTGAAGCAGGTCCCCTGTTTTATTGAATTCGGAGCTAACTCCGACCTTGCAGGATTATTTATAAATAAAATTTGTAACACTATAAGAATTAAAAAAATAACTTTTATTTTCATTTGTAACTATCCGGTTCTCATTTTTTATTAATGCCCTCAGGTTTTAATGGATGGGAATCCATTTCCGGTATTACTTCAATTGTTACCAGTTGAAGACTTTTACCGTTTTTACTTGTAAAAGTAACATTTACTTTCGAGTTAATATTTTTTTTAAACTCAGCACAAATCTTAGGTGTTGCATGAAATCTGACAAATCTTGAATTGATTTTAATTAAGATAATCAGTTTTGTTTTATCTACTTTGATGAGCACCCCGGAAATGCTCTCAATCTTTATCTTTTCATCTGTCTGAGAAAAACTATATTCCGATATTAAAATGATTCCGGTTATTATTACTATAATTATTTTAATATAATTCTTCATGTTTAGACTCTTCTTACTTTTATTGCCTTTTTACGACTTCAATTGCAGCTATTGCTTTAAGATTGTTGAATTCAGCTTCAAGTGTAGCATTTCCCGGTTCTTTTGCTGTAAATGTTACTTCATTTCCTTTAGAATTATTC
>DAONFJ010000164.1:0-1264 GCA_035403545.1 Spirochaetota bacterium | reverse complement strand
AGCATTTCCCGGTTCTTTTGCTGTAAATGTTACTTCATTTCCTTTAGAATTATTCAGAGTCCAAATATCAGTTATATTCCCTGTGAGTTTCCAGTTAGCTGATTAAATTTTTTTCCCCCAGCAGCATCAATTCCTTCAACTTCAAATTTAGCGGTATAACCTGCAGTTATTTTTACACTATACGGTTTTACTTTAGGCTTAACAACAACTCTCTGTGGCAGCATGGTAGTGGTGTCCTTTTTTACCTGATTGCCCGCTTTTGGGTAACAGCCTGCTGATGTGATAAATGCAGCAAATATTAAGGTTAAGATTTTTTAATCATTTGCGTATCCTCATATTCTTTTTAATCAGTCTTTTTTGGATTAATTCCCCACCCCCTGTGGTGAACATTTTTGTTTTTTTGAGTTTTGATACCCCGTTCGCTTGTGGCGGGGAGTTTCATTTTCTTTTTAATAAATATTTCTTTGTAAGCTTCATTCAGGTTAAATTTTACATGCCGTAACATACCATCGTCTAAATTAGATAGTTAATTAGCATAAAGTTAATTTATAATTAAAAAAACAAGTTAAAAATTTACTATAACTAAAATAGCTTGATTTTTTATTATTCCTATTTAAGCAGGTTCATATGAATATTGGTACATATCTAAAACATTTACGCCTTGAAAAAGGATATACCCTTAACGAAGTTGCGCATATACTCAACATGTCAGCGAGCGTCCTGTCACAGCTTGAGAACATGAAACACTCCTCTTCGCTGGAATCATTTGAAAAAATTCTAAGCTACTACGCGGTCAATCTCTCCGATTTTTTCAGACAGATAGAGCAGAAGAGGTTTATTATAGTAAGATATGGTGACGAGAATCCTTTTGAGATGTCCGAAGGTGGTATTCAGCTGACACCTCTTGCGTCAAAACTTCAGAATAATTCCCTTGAACTGACTGCAGGTGATTTGATCAATTATAAATCATATGTTCCATGCAAATCAACACTTTTAAAGGTGACGAAGCTGTTATTCTTATTCCGTGGATGTCTCCCATAGTACTTTAAAATGTATTCATATCTGATATTATAATTTTATAAAAAAATCTCTGGAGTAAATACACAATGAAAAAAATTCTGATTTCAATTATTGCACTTTCAGCAATAATACTTTTTGCTCCGCAGGCATTTTACGCAAAGGCATATGCTTCTCAGGCTTCAGTTAAAACTGAAAGCGCTTCTCATAATACAGATAAGACCAATACTGAGAATGCCGCTCTCCA
>DAONFJ010000163.1:0-3410 GCA_035403545.1 Spirochaetota bacterium | reverse complement strand
AACGTCCATTTACTGATCAAAAAGTCATAAATTGGTTGACTTTGCCTTCCATCCTGAGTATAAAAATAAGGTAAATCAGCGTTTAAACGGGTAATGATTATGAATATAAACAAACCTCAACACGCAAGGCTGCTGTTTATTGATGAAAAAATCCGCGGAGGTTCATATCCAAATGCCGCATCGCTGGCCGCAGAGTACGAGATAAGCAGCCGTACAATTACCAGGGATATTGAATACATGCGCGATTCTCTCGGCGCACCCGTTGAATACGATGCCGCGCGTAAAGGTTATTATTATACAGAGTCAAACTTCTTCCTCCCGGCAATTGATATAAAGGAATCGGACTTCTTTGCAATATGCATTACAGAGAAAGCATTAAAACAGTACGAGAACACCCCGCTTTACGGCAGGCTCTCGGAGATATTCGACAGGATAAAGGAATTTCTCCCGGAAAGTATACGGGTCAACACAACATGGATAGACACCCGTTTTTCATTTATGCACGAGAGTTTTACTATTATAGACACTGACATATGGGAAACCATATCCCGCGCGTTACGCCAGGGAAACCAGGTAAAAATTGTTCACCGTAAAGCTGGCGCGGAGGATGCGCTGGAACGTTCAGTAGATCCGTACCACATAGTCAACTACCGGGGAGAGTGGTATCTGATCGGCTACTGCCATGTCCGGAAAGCCGTACTCCGCTTTGCCATATCCAGGATAAGCAAAGCCGTGCTCCTCGACAAAAAGTTTACGCCTAAACCGGATTTCAATTTCGATTCGTTCATAGGGTCAAGCTTCGGCATTATGACCGAGGATAAAGAGTATCATATAAAAATACTGTTTAACAGGGAGCAGGCGCCGTACATAAGTGAAAGGCAATGGCATACCGGGCAGAACATTACCCACAACCAGGACGGGACCGTAGTACTCTCATTCAACAGCAATTCACTATACGAAGTAAAACGGTGGATTCTCTCATGGGGGTCAAACGCGAAGGTGCTTCAGCCGGAAGAACTTATAGGGCAGATAAAGGAAGAAGCCGCGGCATTGAGTGATCTTTACCTGTAGTGACAAGAGGCAGCGGCATGTCCTTTATAATACTTACTCTACACAATCCTGATCTGTAAAATCTATTACAATATTATATTTTCCGTCAGTTTCAGCGCACCTTAAAACAAAACCTTCACATGATATGCACATGGATGTTTTGCCGGTAGGAATTGTAAGCTCAAATTTTACAAGCGTCCCTTTAGGGATCTCTATATCAGCCCTGCAGAGGAGGCCCCCTTCACTGAGATTAATTCCCTGCGTCCTGACAATATCGCCCTCGCTGGTTGAAAGTTCTATCTCCTGATCCAGGGGAAAACGTTCGCGTTTTCGTCTTTCTTTTCCCATATTCATAATTGAACCTCTTTATATATAGTGTTCAGCAGAAACCGGACAGGTAATTTATTAAACAGTTTTAAATATAAATTCCACTATTTTTTATTCGTCTTATAAAAAAATAATGTTATTCTCCAGGCATAAAAACCTATCCCGCTTGACACATACTGCAGGAATGAATATGTTAATTACTTGAGTTAGGTGTTTTTCATTCAAGTTAGTAAGCTATATATGCATTCTTAAATATTTACACTTTTGTCATGCCGGTTTTTCGAAGAAAATACCGGCATCTCATAGTATAAGTTCAGTGATTGGCAGTATGAGATTCCGGTATTTGCAAAATCGGAAGGTGCAAAACCGGAATGACAGTCAAAAAATATTGAGAATAACAGTATTATAAAAAAACGCTTAATTCAGGTTAATTAAAAAGACAGGAATTTCATACCCGTCACATAAGCTATAGTCCGGAGATTATGATGAAGAAACTTTCAGCGGCGATACTTGTTATTTTTATAGTACTTCTGACAACCCAGTTTGTACGGCACGCGTATAATCGCCTGTTTTACACTCAGGAATCGGTCCTCGACAGGTATGACAAAAAAAAGGGTGATCTATCAATAGACAAAACGCTCTCGCTTAAAGAACTTTCCATGATATATGCCGATGCCGAGAAAAGGATACGGGTATACGAAAGCGGCAAATCAGGAAAAAAACTTGAGCAGTACGACGGAAGCGGAGATCCGTACGCAAAGAAGGCCGCGATTGAATCGCTCATCAGGAACATTGAATCTGATCACAGAATAACAGGAGAGATTATTTTTCACTGGGCGGCGGGCCTTATACTCATAGCCTGCGGATCACTTGTTTTTCTTAAATTTAATCAATGGATCGGCACCGCACTTGTTATCTCGGGATTGACAACAATGACATGGAAGACCGGCCCCCTGTTTTTTATGGCCGGAAGCGCGCAGGACTCTCCGTTTATTTTAAATATAAAGCTTATCTTTACATTTATAACCCTGGCCGGATTTATTGCCTACTGGTATTTTACAGGAAAGTATCACGACAAGTAAAAGCCTTCCCCATCAGCATGGGTAAGGTGAGGCCATATTTCGGACAGCCCCCTAAATCCCACGGAGGCTAACAACTAACCATATCTCAAATAGCAATCCAATATTTAACCTGACCTTTCGGCCCCCGCACCCCCGGAAGGGGCAAGGCACTTTGGGCGGCTGACTTAAAGATATTATCATTAGATATATTTATTTAAAAACACAATTTTTAATACTTTTCTTTGCCCCCTCCGGGGGTGCGGGGGCCTGACCCTGGCCGGATTTATTGCCTACTGGTATTTTACAAGGAAGTATCACGACAAATAAAAGCCTTCCCCGTCAGCATGGGGAAGGTGCGACCACATTTCAGACAGCCCCCTAAATCCCCCGGAGGGGGACTTAAAGATTGCTTTACAAATAAATATTTGAATAAAATAATATATCTATGAATATAAAAATAAGATCTCCGAAATATATTATAGAACTTGCCAGAAAAATGCGAATGAATTTAACGATTCCGGAAGAAACATTATGGAATGAATTAAGAACTAAAAAAGTGGAAGGCTATAGATTCAGAATTCAGCATCCGATACATAGATACATTCTTGATTTTTACTGTCATGAGAAAAAGCTTGCAATAGAAATTGATGGGAATGTTCATAAACTCAGAAAGGATTATGACGAATATAGAGATGAATACCTTCAGAGTGTTGGAATATGCACATTACGATTCAAAAATGAAGATGTAATTGACAATATAGATTATGTTTTGACTGAAATAAGAAAATATTTAACACAAGTAATTCCGTAATAATATTTTGAAGTCCCCCTCCGGGGGATTTAGGGGGCCTTACCTGGAGAATTTTTTCTCCACATAAAAATGTGGCTACAACTCAGCCGCACATGGGGAAGGTGCCCAACGGGCGGATGGGGAGAGAAGTGTCCGGTGTCAATCCTCCGGATAACGGCCCG
>DAONFJ010000162.1:0-3454 GCA_035403545.1 Spirochaetota bacterium | reverse complement strand
GGTCCTTTTATACTGATATATCCTGAAAAAATTCGAAAAGTATTCAGCAATTCCGAAGATATTTTTAAAGATAAAGATATAAAAATTATGATTTATTTAGATGCTTTTTTCAGGCTGAGTGTTGGTATTATATTCTGGGTAAGCTGCTTGAAAACTTTTAAATTTATTAATTAATATATGTTTTTAGAAATATTATGTTTTAAGATTGTACTGTATCTCATTATTGTGATTGTGCTTTTATAATCCTGAGGAAGTTTTCAATTATTTATTAGAACTTTTGATTTTATTAATCGATATAGATCATTTATCAGGAGTTGGCTATGTTAAAAAAAATTCGCTATATTGTTCCTCTTATTATATTCTCTCTTTTAATATCATGTAAAAGTTTTGATAATAAACTTCTGGAAAAGAAGGAATATTTTGATAATTCCGTTCTCCCGATGAAAGTTGTTATAAATCAGGCAAGCGTTGAGAAATGTCATAACTCGATGTTCAATAAAATTTCCACTACTGAAGTTGCCGATATTCTTAGACAAAACCTTCTGTTTGAATCAACCCCCGGGAATATATATCTGAGTGTAATTGTCCGCTATAATAAACTTCAGCAAAAATTGTATTTTTCTGTAGGTGTATTCCCGTTACTTTTAATGGGCGCTCCTGCCGGCAACTATAATTTTACGATTACACTTGAAGCTGCAATAATGAAACCAAATGGACAAATACTCAAGACTTATACTTCAACAGCTACTGATTTTGAATATGTATGCGGAACAGGACACTATGCATGGGATGATGATTCTGAAGCAGCAGCATTATACTACACATTGCAATTAGCCTGTAAAGATCTGCGCGAGCAGCTGAAAAATGACGCAGAAACTATCAATAAACTTGCACGATAAGGGTAATCTATTATGCTTAAGAAAATTTTATCTCTAATATATCTTCTACTGGTTTCGTTTTTTATTATTTCATGCGTTACTGAACAAATAAAAAAATATGATGGCCCGCATTCTCTGTCTGAAGCTGGTAATTCAAGTAAAACCAATTATGTTTCAAGCTCGGAGGAAACCGGCGGATCTGCTGTCGCGCAGGGTGTAGTAGTCGGCAGTATATCATCAGTAAATTACAGTAAAAATGAAGTGGTTGTGCATCAGAAAAAGGTGGTTGATTTAGGTACAGTAGTTTATGTAATTATTGATAATAAAGAAATTCTGATGACTGTAAGTTTTCCTATGATGAGTTCTTTTAAATGCCTTGTTGTTCCTAATCAGATGCAGTATATTAAAAGTATGAAAAAAGGTATGACGGTATATATAAAACAATAATAATTGAGTCTTTTATTATCCGTCATCTTCAGTAAAAGCCCCACAGGGATCGTTATTTTATAATTGACACAAATCTTTTTTTGAAAAAAATAATATCAGCGTGGAATTATTTAGTTTGTAAAATAATTCCGCGTCCTGGTTTATTAAAAAAAACGGCTGGAGTTAAAATGGAATTTATTAATGTCTCTCAAAAAATGTTTCATAAAGGGATAATACATAGCAGTTCGAGTTGCGAAAGTGATCTATTTAAAGCGGATAATATTTTAAGCGATAAAGGGCACTGGTGTACAAAGAGAAGAAGCGCGGCGATTAAAGAGTATGCCATAATTGATTTTGAAAAACAGGTTCCCGTTGATTATATAAAATTAACAGCTTCTACCGGAGGGTCGTCCACTTTTCCGAATGGTTTCCGTCTTGAAGGGAGCAATGATGGTGAAGCATGGAGCCTTCTGTACAGTGAGAGCAACACATCTCTTGAAGCAAATATACATGAAGTACAGCTCCCTCTTACGATTATGCGTTTTCTTAAAATTCTGATCAATGATCCTGCAGTATTAGGTTCGAATTATTATTCTGAAATCGGTAAAATTGAAGCGGGGATTTATGGTATAGCAGAGTTCAAAGCGAGCAGTTTTATCGGACTGAACACTCCTGAAAAATTATTTAACGGCGACTCGGGGAGTTTCTGGGAATCTGCACAGAATGTAACGAGTGTAATGGAATCTGTTACTATTGATTTAGGAAAAATTTTATGTTTGAATAGAATTATTCTTGGCGCTGTGAGTGAGGGATTTCCCGAAAGCTTTCATATTGAAACTTCAGTTGATAATGAGGTATGGATAACTCTCCTTCATGAAAAAGGGATTGATGCTGAAAGCGGTAAAAAATATTTTTGGGAAACTGATATACGGCCTGCTCGATTTATGAAGTTTGAAGCACCGGGAAAGAAACTTATTAACGGTAAGTATGGAATAAAAATTTTTGAATTTGGAATTTCCGCGGCACCTGTAGATCATCTTCATACTCATACAATTGGCGACATATCTCCCCATGCATCCGTGTTTCATGCCGGGATGGTGAGGCTTGCGCGGGATGGCGAAAGCGTCCCCGGTACAGTTATTCAATCAACAGACAGCAGACTACGGGATGCATCAACTGTATTTAAAGGGATTGTGCAGCTTTCAAATGGAGCTGACTCTACACCGGGGCTTGCAGTTCAGGCGAATGATCCAAGACTGCAGCCTGCTTCGGAACAGAAAGCAGGGATTGTCCGTCTTGCATATAACAGGGAAACCAGCGCTAATGCTGTTGTCCAGTCCAGTGATTCCAGGCTTCAGCACGCGTCTGAAGATAACTTCGGGATTGTAAGGGTCTGCCAGGATGGAGAATATAAAGAACATTCGGTTGTGTCAGGAAACGATTCAAGAATTCATAAAGCAACAACTTCATCGTTCGGAATTTGCCGGCTGGCTGAAGACGGAGGTACTGATGTCGGAACAGTTGTTCAGGCTAATGACAACAGGCTGATGGATGCATCTCATTACAGCAAAGGTATTGTAAAAGTTGCTGCGGACGGTGAGGTCTCAGCTGACGCAGTTGTTATTTCATCTGATAAACGTCTGAAGGATGCAACGGTTAAAAATAAAGGGATAGTAGAACTTGCGGAGGATGGTGAGGACAGTGCCGATGTTGTTGTACAGGGTAATGACAGAAGGCTTAAAGATGCTACGACATCAAGCAAGGGTATAGTAGAGCTTGCTGAAGATGGTGAGGATAAAGAGGGTGCTGCTGTACAAAGTAATGACAGAAGGCTTAAAGATGCTACAACGTCCGGTAAGGGTATAGTAGAACTTGCTGAAGATGGTGAGGATTGTGCTAATGTAGCAGTACAGGGAAATGACAGACGTTTAAAGAAAGCAACTGAGGTTTCTTACGGAATTGTTAAGTTTGCATCTGATGGTACATCTGAACCTCTTACCGCAATACAGGGAAATGACAGAAGGCTTAAAGATGCTACAACGTTGACTAAAGGAATAGTAGAGCTTGCTGAAGATGGCGAAGATAGAGAAGGGGTAGCAGTACAGGGAAATGATAAGAGGCTCAAAGACGCTACAACATTGACTAAAGGA
>DAONFJ010000161.1:0-3663 GCA_035403545.1 Spirochaetota bacterium | reverse complement strand
TCTGAAGATTCATAGTCGGCATTTCACGGGAAATTTTCTGATATGAAAGAAGCATGAATTTTTTTATATAATTCCAGAACTGGATAATTCTGTTGTAATCCCAGCTCTCAAAATCGTCAAGATCCCTTAGTTCATCAATCCCCCAGCCCCACTCATGAGTTACTTTAAACATAACAACGACTTTGTATGGAAGATTTTTTTTATCTTTAAGTGCAAGGTATTTTGAGAGCTGCGGATCAATTTTCAGATAGAGATTCTGCCTTAAAATTATCAGCAGCGATTTGTCCGTTAAAACCTCTTCGTAGTACTTATAAACTTCATTAAACATTAAAAGATAGGAATCGAGTATTGTAGCAGTTATTTCACCCCTAATAATTGCAGTTTTAACCCTTTGACTTAGAAGCAGAGTATTGTCATCGTTGAAGAGATATCTCTCAAGAATACCAATTTTAAGAATAGATTTAAATGGATTGCCGATAGCTTTTATGAGCTGGAACAGGGCAGCTCCCATAAAATCCTCTTTTGATATTTTATAAAGATTCCCTATATCAACATACTTCGCCTCCCGTTCCTCTTCAGGAATATGATTAAAAATTTTGTCATATTCCTCATCAATTACAAATTTAGGTACTACCCACCAGAATGGTATTTTTCCCGCAACAATAATTGAACTTCTGAAAAATTCATCTTTAAGGACTGCCCCGACTGTTGAACCAAAACCCTCTTCATCATCTTCGGCAAATATATTCTGCTTCAGGTTATGAACATCGTTGATAAAAATGTGTACTTCAACACCGGCTTCTTTCTCAGCCCATTTCTGAACATCTTCAACTTTCTTTGAAAAGAGACGTAATCCTTTTTCATCAGTCCTGCTTTTATCGATGCAGGCCCAATAGTCAAAATCTGATTTTTTAGTATACGCAATAGTCCCGACACTCCCCATTACGGCAAGCATCTCTATAAAACGGTTATTCCCGGGAGAAATGAAATCAGTTCCGAATCTTGATTTTATAAACCTTATCACTTCCGCGTCCGGCGTATAACCGGAAATCCCGTAAGGGCACTTATCATCAACATACCCGGGAATTTTTCTGTCATTCATGGAAAGTATTGCAGGGATTGAATTTATAACGCGTTTAATGTTTGTGCTGGCAAAAAGCTGCTGAAAACGGTCTACCTTCATCTGGTTGAACTTTAAAAACGAATTATAATTTTCTTCTATAACACTATTTAATTTCATCTTACCATGCCGGTGATTTTCATACCATCAATTACAGATTATCAAAGATACTATCTGAAAAATACTAAACATCACAAATCTTTTTTTTATTACTTATAAAAAAATTATAGACATTTAGCTGTTTAAAACTGATTAAAACCATTAAGAGATTTATGTAACCTGACATCAGGTTTACAGAAAATCGTATCAGTTGAATCTTTTACAGGGCGCTTATAGCCCGGCAGGGCTTTCCTGCAGCGACAAATTGTATCAAGTTAGAAGGAAACAAATAATAAAATAATTTTGTTGAAGACAAATGAAAAAAGATAATTCAACCTTACTAAGCCGGGCTGTTAATAACTACTTTCAAATATTGGCTTCAGTTCCATCTAAAAGTGATGCGTTAAAATCTATTGCCGATAAAGCAACTGCTGATTTCGGCGAGTATATAACCTCAGGAAACCTTAATATTACAGATGAGATACTCATAAATCTCATTGAGCTGATTGATCAGATCATTTATGAATTCAGGGACAATAATGATTACAACTCAAATATAAGAGATTATATAATTGATGATCTTTATTCAAAATTAAGCCTTACCCTTGAAGCTCTGGTTGATTCAGAAAAGTATCTCACTAACATCAAAAACAGAACACTTTTCCCCGATGATCTGATAATCATCAAAAATAAACAGCTATCAGAATTAGTACCTCTCCTTATATCTGAATCTGAAGGAATCACAAATCTTCAAAAAGATATAATAAAAAGCATTATCTATTTTCATGATGAAACATGTCTCGAATTCTATTATAACTCATTTAAAAATTCAACTTCCGGCTTTATAAAATCAGCTGCACTTCTCGGACTAAAATACAATGACGGGAAAAGGCTGAATTGGGATGCCATACAAGAAATAAGCAACGGGCTGAATGATCTGACAAGCTACGCAAAAAATTTTAATATCCACAAAATTGATTCTAACCCGTTTCCTTCGACAAAAGAGGAACTCACTTTCACAATACTGCATGTTGAAAAAAATATACTGGATATGGATGATATAAATTCGATCAACTGGATTATCTCCATGCTGATATCAATCCCATCATTTAATTTTGAAAACTCCTGGCTCTATGAAATCAATACATCTATAAGCAATATACTGCTGAAAATTGATCTGAATATATTAAAAGAAATTTTAAAAAATGAATCCGCCTTGATAAAAACTATGAAATTCATTGATCTTCTTCCGGGAAATATTTTCAACAGACTTACCGGACGATTCGATGCTCTCGGCATGGAATTTCTTTTTAATCTGAACTCCGCCATTGAGAAAAAAAAGGTAATTATAAGCAGCAGCAATTCAAATATAATGAACTATCTCTGCTGGAACGTAACCGAAACTTTCTGATTTTATAATTTCGGAATATTCTTCTTCACAAAATCCATAAATCCGGCCCTTTCATGTTTGTATGCCCCTTCCAGTGTTGTGGTATTTCTAAATTCAATAAGCTCTTTAACTGTCAAAAGCATATCATATTTACCTTCACATATAAATCCCGCAAGCTGCATTACACGAGGAAGAAGCTCATCATGGGGGACAACTTCATTTACAAGGCCGGCACGAAGTGCAGTCTGCGCATCTATAAACTGGCATGTCATAGACATCTGCATAGCCATTCTCTGCCCCACAGCCTGCTGCAGAAGCTGAGTCATACCCCATCCCGGATGAATTCCAACTCTTGCGTGAGTATCTGCAAACATCGCATTTTCGGAAGCTATAATAAAATCACAGTTAAGTGCAATTTCAAATCCCCCTGTAATAGCATGGCCGTTTACCGCGCCTATAATCGGTTTTTTACACGCGGCAAAACAATCGGGAAGGTCTTTGCCGTCGCCTCTCGGATCAAATATATTCTCCTTCCCGATTACAGAAAGGTCAATCCCTGAACAGAAAGACTTTCCATTACCTGTGATGACAGCAGCTTTTATATCTTTATTATCAGCAACTTCTTCAAGCGAGTTATATAATCCTATAAGAAGATTCTTATTTATTGAATTTCTTCTTTCAGGCCGGTTTAATGTTATTACCGCAATATTATTCTCAACATTGAATAAAACTTCATTTTCCATACAATTCACCTTTATCAATAAATTATTTATTTTTTCATCAGTTAAACAGCATATCTGTCGTGCCAGACCCGGCTGATAGGCATCATATCCCTTTTTAAAACAAACATCGGTAAAAGACTTAAACTGGTCATATTGGCTTAATCTTTTACAAGTTCAAATAAAATAGCTCTTTGGAAGTCTCCCTAACGGTTCCTGCGGTCAAAGAAACGGAGTTTCCGGAAGCATTCATTATATATAGAGCTTATAATCAGACAACGTTTAGTCAAGAAAAGAAGTTATCCACAAAGATAAAAAACTAAACAAAAAAAATT
>DAONFJ010000160.1:0-3738 GCA_035403545.1 Spirochaetota bacterium | reverse complement strand
GAACTGTAACAGTAAATATAACTGATTCTAATATAAATGTAAAAGGTCCTCTTGGAGAGGATAGTTTAAATTTATTGAATGGTGTTAATGTTGCAAAAGAAGCTAATGTTCTGAACGTAATGGTTAGTGACGCAGAAAATAAGCAGTTAAGAGCCTATCACGGGCTTTTCAGAACATTAATAAATAATATGGTAGTAGGTGTATCTACAGGTTTTGTAAAAGAACTTGAAATTATTGGTGTTGGATATAGGGCAATACAGCAGGGAGCAGATATTCAGTTTCAACTAGGTTATTCCCATCATATTATATTTAAAGCTCCGGCAGGTATTACTCTTGAAGTGACTGAACCGACAAAGTTTAAAGTTAAAGGATTTAATAAGGAACTAGTCGGCCAGATCGCAGCAAATATACGAAAACTACGTCCACCTGAACCGTATAAAGGGAAAGGCATTAGATATAAAAATGAAAATGTCAGGAAAAAAGCAGGAAAAACAGGTAAAAAATAATGGATAAGTTGTCTTTAAAAAAGAAAAGATTTACACGAAGAAGAATCAGAGTCAAAAAGAAAGTAAGAAGAAATACTGAGTTACTCAGACTCTGTATTTCCAGAAGTAATAAGAATTTCTATGCACAGATAATTGACGACACTAAGGGGCATACTCTAGTTGCTATATCTTCACTTTCAAAAGATTTTCCAGAAATGAAAAATAGCGGAAATATCGAAGCAGCAAAAACTTTGGGCAAACTTGTCGCGGAAAAAGCTGTTGCTGGCGGTATAAAAAAAGTTGTATTTGATAGAAATGGATATTTATATCACGGAAAGATAAAAGCTTTTGCTGATGCAGCTCGTGAAAATGGGCTAGAGTTCTAGGAGTTTAATATGAAGATTAAAAGAAAAAGAAGTAAAGTTGACGGTGTTGAAATTTCTGATAAAGTTGTAGTTATAAACAGAGTAGCAAAAGTTGTAAAAGGTGGTAGAAGATTTTCATTTAGTGCATTATCTGTTATAGGTGATGGCGATGGGCATGTTGGAGTCGGTTTTGGCAAAGCAAATGATGTTCCTGATGCAATAGATAAAAGTAAAGAAGATGCAAAAAAGAATTTATATAAAGTTAATTTAAATAAAAATACAATTCCGCATGAAGTTATTGGACAGTTTAAGTCCGCAAAAGTAATTATGAAACCTGCAGCTCCCGGTACAGGTATAATTGCAGGAGCTTCAGTGAGAGCTGTAATTGAAAAAGCTGGAATATCTGATATCCTGACCAAGGCACAGGGTTCTAGAAATCCGATCAACGTAGTAAAAGCTACCCTTGATGGACTTTTGCAGTTGAGAAGTTTGAAAGAGGCAGCTGCAATCAGAGAGATTCCAATCTCAAAACTTTGGGAGTAATACGATGGCTAAGAAATTATTAGTAAAAAAGATAAAAAGCAGTATATGCACAAAACCGAATCAAAGAGCGACTCTGGTAGCTCTTGGACTCAGAAAAATGAATTCAGAAAGAGAACATGATGATAACCCTGTAATAAGAGGTATGATCATGAAAGTACATCATCTTGTAGAAGTTAAGGAAATAATTTCATAATTATAGAGAGAAACAGCAATGGAACAATATACTATAAAAAAGCCTGATTCAATTAAAAAAAGAAAGAGAGTTGGTACCGGACCTGCTGCAGGTGGTGGTAAGACTGCAGGTAGAGGTCATAAAGGGCAAATGGCCAGAGCCGGGAGTAAACATAAACCGGGATTTGAAGGTGGACAAATGCCTCTTCAAAGACGTATCCCGAAAAGAGGATTTAATAATATTTTTAAAAAATTTTATCAGATTGTTAATGTAGAGCAAATTGATAAACTTGATGCGGCTGAAATAAATCCGGAACTTCTTTTTAAAAAAGGTTTAATTGAAGATACTTCAAAGCTTATTAAAGTTTTAGGTAATGGGGAATTTAAAAAATCTGTAAAAGTTATTGCCGACTCATTTTCTGCGAGTGCATTCGAAAAGATTAAGAATGCCGGCGGAGAAGCTATTATCAGAAAGAAGTAAAGTAAATATAAACGCCAGGGTAAAGTAATGTCAAGTGCAGTAGCTAATATATTTAAAATTCCAGATTTACGGAAAAGGATTTTTTTTACTATTTTTGTTTTAATAGTTTATAGAATTGGAGCTCATATTCCAATTCCTGGAATTAATGTTGAGGCTCTAAGGAATTATTTTGTTGAAGCTGAAAGTGCCGGTGTACTCGATTTTTTTGATTTATTTGCAGGCGGTGCTTTAAAAAGGTTTACTATTTTTGCACTTGGTATCATGCCATATATATCATCTTCTATTATTATTGACCTTCTAAAAGTGGTATTCCCTTATCTTGCCGAACTTGCTAAAGAAGGTGCAGAAGGACAGAAAAAATTAAGTCAGTATATCAAATATGGAACTGTACTGCTTTGTACTATTCAGGGATTAGGTCTTACATTCTGGATGAAATCAATGAGAACTTCTGACGGTGCAACCGTTGTTCCAAGTGACGGTGGACTTGGATTTGTTATTACGGCTGTTATAGCAATTGTAACAGGAACTATGGTTCTTATGTGGCTGGGTGAAATGATAACAGAGAGGGGGATTGGTAACGGAATCTCTCTGATTATTATGGCAGGTATAGTTGTCCGTCTGCCTCAGTCTCTTTATGCCACCGGTAAAAAAATTGCTGACACAGGGGAGCCGATTGTAGGATTTATCCTTCTTGGTTTATTCTTTTGTGTAGTTGCAGCATGTATCCTTTTAACGCTGGGAATGAGAAGAATTCCGGTTCAATATGGTAAAAGAGCAGTAGGCAGTGCTTCTATCGGAAAGTCATCACAATTTATACCTTTGAAAGTAAACGCAGCTGGAGTTATTCCTATAATTTTTGCTTCAGCTATAATAGTTTTCCCGGCACAGATGGTAAGAATGATGGGTGTAAGCAGTAATGTTTATCTTAACAAGCTTCAGTTCTGGCTGACTCCAGGTCAGATACCATATATAATTCTTTATAGTGCTCTAGTTATATTTTTCTGCTTTTTTTATACATCTTTACGTTTTAATCCTGTAGAAATTGCAGATAATTTAAAAAAGTATGGCGGTTTTGTCCCTGGTATCAGACCGGGTAAAAATACGTCTGATCACTTGATGGGTATTTTAAATAGACTTACTCTTTCAGGTTCAATTTTTCTAGCACTTATTTCTATCGTACCGGATTTTATTATAAGAATCTGGCCGGAGCAGGTTCCAAGGGATATGGCTTATTTATTTGGCGGTACATCTCTATTGATTATCGTTGGTGTAGCTCTCGATACTCTGAAGCAGATTGAATCACAATTATTGATGCGTCATTATGATGGTTTCCTTGGAAGCAAGAAAAAAATTCAGGGAAGATTTTAATAAATTTTTTAGAGAGAGTTTATGGCTAAAGAAGAACCAATAGAGGTTGAAGGAGTAGTTGTTGAACCGCTTCCTAACGCTATGTTCAGAGTAAAATTAAATAATGGTCATGTTGTTTTAGCACATATTTCAGGTAAGATGAGGATGCATTATATCAAAATACTAACAGGTGATAAAGTAACGGTAGAGTTGTCGCCCTATGATCTCAATCGCGGTAGAATCACCTACAGATCAAAATAATGGGAAACAAATAGAATAAAGTTGACATAAAATGAATGTCAACAGTAAATGGCTTTTTGTTCGATGAGGAGTATTATTTATGAAA
>DAONFJ010000159.1:0-3755 GCA_035403545.1 Spirochaetota bacterium | reverse complement strand
TATCGGTAGTGCTGAATTATGTCTTAATACAGATGTTAATTTTTATTGCAAAAAGACATAATTTTTTTATTTAAAATGAAATAGTAGAGGTAAATGAGGAAAGATTACTTTTTTTTCTTTACTGCTTTGAGTTTTTTAACCGGTGAATCGTCAATAATTTCACCATCTTTGAACAAAACTTTTCTATCAGAGTAATCAGCAACATCGTGTTCATGAGTTACCATTATGATGGATATACCTGTTTCTTTATTAAGCCTGGTGAAAAGATTCATTATCTCGGCAGTATTTTTCGAATCAAGATTTCCTGTAGGTTCATCAGCTAATATAATTGCAGGATTATTAATCAGTGCACGGGCAATAGCAACACGCTGCTGTTCACCTCCGGACAGTTTATTCGGATGATGATCATATCGCCCGGAGAGCCCTACCATGTCAAGAAGCTCCTGTGCGCGTCTTGTTAATTCCTTTGCAGAGACACCGCCTTTATAAAAAAGCGGAAGTTCAACATTCTCCATCGCGGAAGTTCTGGATAGAAGATTAAACCCCTGAAAAACAAAGCCTATTTTTCTGTTCCTGATCTCAGCTTTCTGGTCATTATTAAGTGTTGAACCGTCTATTCCATCAAGAATATATTTACCAGTAGTCGGTGTATCTAAAAAACCTAAAATATTCATAAAGGTTGATTTTCCTGAACCGGATGAACCCATAATTGAAACGAATTCACCCTCCTTAAAATCAAAAGTTACACCTTTTATCGCTTTGACACTGACTTCTTCGCTTAGATTGTAAACCTTGACGAGGTCTTTTATTTCGATTATTTTTTTGCTCATACTTCAGCCGCTATTTTTTTTCCTTGATCCGTACAAGGATTTCATCATTTTCATTCAGCCCTTGAGTTATCTCTGTATGCATATCTCCCTGAAGGCCTGTTTTTACTTCAATTGCTTTATATGATTTTTCACCAATCACACCGGTTTTTTTCCATACAATTTTTTTTGATTCATCAATGCCGGCATCATCTTCCGGAGAAACAATAAAAGCCTGATTCAGTACCATTAAAACATTACTCTTCTCTTCTACCACGACTGTAGCTGTTGCCGTCATTCCAGGCCTCAGAAGATGGTCATTGTTATCACACAAAACAAGAGCCTGATATGTTACAAGTCCCGCCGATTTGACCGGATTTATCCTTACCTGACTTATTATTCCGGTAAATTTCTTTTCAGGAAATGCGCTCACGGAAAAAACCACCTGCTGGCCATTTTTAATATATCCGATATCCGACTCATCAATGCTTATAGTAAGAAGCATTCTGTTGAGACTCGGAGCGAGCAGAATAAGAGGTGTGGACACCGCAACAGGTGAATTCTTTTTTGTATAAACAGCAATTACAATACCATTTATCGGTGAATGCACCCTGGCATATTCCCTCTCCTTAACAGTCATATCGTAATCAATTTTTACCTGCTTGTATTTATTCAGAACTGAATTGTATTCAATTTCAGACAGCTCCATAGCTTTCTTTGAGATCAGGTTATCTTTATAAAGATTTTTTTTGCCCTCAAGGTCCCTTTCAGCTGAAGTGATTTCAAATTTAGCGCTTTCAACAAGGCTTTGTGCTTTCAATATTTTTTGTTCTATAGATGACGAGTCCATTTTAAGAAGAAGCTGCCCACTTGAGACATTCTGATTAAAATCAGTATAAACATTTTCTATAACTCCACTCGTCTTACTGAGTATGGTTACCGGGTCCAGAATATCAAGCTCACCCGTAACAGAGATAGTTTTTTTTACTGTACCTTTTGCTGCTTTCTCGTATATAAGTTCTTTACCGCCGCTTTTCCCGCAACTCTTTGCCGAAAAAATAATGATCAGTATAATTATTGCGACTGAAGCGATTATTATAGTTTTTATTCCTGGTTTTTGCATATAGAACTCTCTCCAATACCGATAATACTTGTTAATTTTGCCAGAGTCAATAAGTAACTATATTTTGATTCAAGAAAGCCAATCTCCGCCCTTATAACACTTAACTCGGCATCCTGCAGCTCCAGAAGTGAACCGCCGCCATTCTCATAGCTTCTCTGGGCAAGCAGCAGGTGCCTCTGGGCATTTTTTGTGATTAGATTTGATATCTCCATCTGTTTTTTTATTTCTTCAAGACTTTTATAGCTGTCTCTAATCTGATTTTTTGTATCAATCAATAATTCTTTTTCTTTATATGAAATTTTATTATAATCACTTACCGCCGAATCCACCCTGGCAGATATCTGGCCTCCTGAGAAAATCGGGAGAGTAGCTTTAAATGCTCCGAGAAAAGAAGGATTCCATTTATCAGTATTCAGGTTGTCTGACGCATTGCTGAAGGCTGATAACTCGGGGTTCGCGTAACCAAAGCCGAGTGAAAGGTCAACCCTGGGAAAATGAGCTGCGGATTCCTCTGAAATTTTCAGTATCGCGGACCGTTTTTCCAGTGTGATAATTCTTATTAGAGGACTGTATATCTCTGCCATTCTGTACAGCTCGTCCAATGTGCATTTGATAACAGGTATTGTCTCAATATCTTTAGGATTTATTAATGATGCCTCGCCCTCTTCAAGGCCCATCGAACGGAATAAATTCAGTTTAGTTTTACGCTCATCATTTTTTGCTTTCTCATATTGAAGCTGTGAATCGGCCATATCGACTTCAGCTTTACTTACATCAAGTATTGGCCTTGAACCCTGTTCAAAAAGCTGTTTCGCCAGATCTGATTTCTTTTTATATTTCTCATTGATTGTTTCTCTGATCTTTAATGTGTTTTTAGAAAGCAGATAGCCGTAATAAGCGTTCTTAACCTCAAGAAGAACTTCATTTTTTGTCTTCTGGCTTTTTAATTTTGAAATATCAATATTAGTTATTGCAATTTCTTCGACATAATCATTTTTCGCATCATAAAGGTTGTAGGAGGCAACAAGTCCGCCGAACAAACCCGGAGCATTGGTTCCATTTTCAATAGTTCTGACTTCACCGTTAATTATAATACTTTTTAATGATTTTGCGATACGGTAATCTGCCACACTCTTTTTATTATCTTCGATGGACAAAAATAAATCAGGATGATTCTGAAGAGCGATATTAATACATTCATCAATATCAACACCGCGCACCTGCGGAAAAATATTTATAGTGGAAAAAAGAATGAATAGAGTGGAAAGAGAAAATACTTTTTTCATGAATATATCAGGTTCCTGCTTTATTGAAAAAGATTATTTAATATTTTTTTTGCAATGTTATAATTTAATATCTGCATTATATGTCAAGACAATAAATCATATGATTAAGCACCAGAAATGCATTGTAATCATGCTTAACTCTCACTCATAGAGAGGTTATCATAGCCGGATGTTACATGAAAATAAAAAAAATAATTATTGTTAAAAAAAACATTGACAGCAACGTCATATAAAATTATCTGTTACCTCGTTGTTTTGCTAGCGTAGCTCAATCGGTAGAGCAGCTGATTTGTAATCAGCTTGTTGGGGGTTCAATTCCTCTCGCTAGCTAAAATGGTAAGGTTCCCGAGCGGCCAAAGGGAACAGACTGTAAATCTGTCGGCTATCGCCTTCGAAGGTTCGAATCCTTCCCTTACCAAACCATGAAGCCCCTGATTATATCGGGGGCTTTTTGTATAGAGTCCCCAGTTACCCGAATCGAATTATCTCAAATTTAAAATTGACATATTCAGAATAAAAATTTCTATTTATATTCAGTAA
>DAONFJ010000158.1:0-3842 GCA_035403545.1 Spirochaetota bacterium | reverse complement strand
CCAGGGTAAGACTTACTAATGGTATAGAAGTAACAGCATATATTCCGGGAATAGGACACAATCTTCAGGAACACTCTGCAGTATTAATCAGAGGCGGTAGAGTAAAAGACCTTCCGGGAGTAAGATATCATATAATAAGAGGAACACTCGATTCACTCGGTGTTTCTGATAGAAGAAAGAGCCGTTCTAAATACGGTACAAAGAGACCGAAAGCGTAAGAGCAATAATCAGATAGAATTATTAAGAGGATATTTTAATGCGTAGAAGAAGACCAGTAAAAAGAGAAGTATTGCCAGATCCAAAATACGGAAGTAAATTAGTATCAAAATTTGCAAACTGTATGATGATGGATGGCAAGAAGGGAATTTCCGAGACGATTCTTTATCGTGCTATGGAAATAATTGAACAAAAATCACAGAAAAATCCCATAGAAGTTTTTGTTCAAGCTCTTGAAAATGTAAAACCGATGGTTGAGGTTAAATCAAGAAGAGTTGGTGGAGCTACATATCAGGTACCTGTAGAAATCAGACCTGAAAGAAGACAGGCTCTCGGAATAAGATGGATTATTAACTATTCAAGAAACAGATCAGAAAAAACCATGTTCCAGCGTCTTGCAGGGGAACTTATGGACGCATTTAATAACACAGGTGCTTCAGTTAAAAAGAAAGAAGATACTCATAAGATGGCAGACGCAAATAAAGCATTTGCACACTTTAAGTTCTAAATAATAAAGTTTTTTTTCTTTTAACAAATACCAGGTTATTGCCTGGTATTTGGTGTTTTAAGGCTTAGCTAATTATTAATTAATAGTTTTGCGCTGTAAGCGGAATAGATGGCAACCGGGGTATTGCCCGTTTACCACCTGTTCCGGCGCATGCGGGCGTGAGCATCTAAATTGTCGGTTAAAAAAGATAAATTTTTAATGCAGGTATATTATGGCTAGAAAACTGCCAATAAACAGAACCAGGAATATCGGAATAATGGCTCATATTGATGCCGGGAAAACTACTCTCACTGAGCGTATACTTTTTTATACGGGTAAAACTCATAAAATGGGAGAGGTTCATGACGGCACCGCTGAGATGGACTGGATGGTGCAGGAAAAGGAACGCGGTATCACAATTACAGCGGCGGCTACTACATGCATGTGGAAAAATACTGTTATTAACATCATTGATACACCCGGCCATGTCGATTTTACAATGGAAGTTGAAAGAAGTTTAAGAGTGCTTGATTCAGCAATTGCAGTCTTTGATGGTGTTGCGGGAGTTGAGCCTCAATCAGAAACGGTGTGGCGTCAGGCCGACAGGTATCATGTCCCGAGGATTTGTTTCGTAAACAAAATGGACCGTATCGGTGCAGATTATGAAAGATGCATAAGAATGATCAGAGAAAAACTTTATGCTGAACCTCTCCCTCTGCAGATTCCAATAGGATCGGAAAGTTCATTCCTCGGAGTGATTGACCTTGTTATAATGAAAATGCTTATTTGGGACGATCCCTCCGGAAAGGATTATAGAGTTACGGAAATAAGTGATGATTTGAAAGACATAGCTGAAGCCGGCCATGAGCATATGATAGAACAACTTGCCGATAACGATGAATCGATCATGGAAAAGTTTCTTGAAGGTGTATCGCCTGATGAAGATGAAATAAAAAAAGCGATAAGATACGCAACTGTCAATGCGAAACTCTATCCGGTTTTCTGCGGTGCGGCTCTCCGGAATAAAGGAGTACAGCCTCTGCTTGATGCTGTAGTTGACTACCTTCCTTCCCCGAAAGATAAACCGGCTGTTAAAGGGCATGATGTTAATGATCATGATAAAATAATCGTGCGGGAGGTTGATGATAAAGAACCCTTCTGCGGTTTAGTGTTTAAAATTATGACTGATCCGCATGTGGGTAAACTTTCATACATGAGGGTGTATTCCGGAACATTTAAATCCGGTGATCAGGTTCTTAATGTATTTGTCGGTAAAAAAGAGAGAGTCGGCAAGTTTTTAAGGATGCATGCAAATCATAGAGAAGAGATTGAAGATGTCTGCACCGGTGATATAGTTGCTGCTGTCGGATTAAAAAGTGTCAGAACCGGAGATACTGTTACCTCTCCTGATTTCCCTGTACTTCTTGAGAAAATGATATTTCCTGAACCGGTCATTTCAATTGCCATAGAATTAAAATCGAAAGCAGATCAGGATAAGCTTAATCAGGCGCTTTCAAGGCTTGTTGAAGAGGACCCTACGTTCAGATCAAGTATCAATGAAGATACAGGTCAGCTGATAATTTCAGGTATGGGGGAGCTTCATCTGGATATAATTGTGGATAGATTGCTCCGGGAGTTTAATATTCCGGCGAATATCGGGAAACCGCAGGTTACATACAAAGAAACAATTACTGCAACAGCAACATCTGAACATATTTATGATAAGCAGATCGGTGGAAAAGATAATTTTGGCCATGTTAAGATTATAATTGAACCATCCGAATCAGGAAAAGGATTCATCTTTAAAAACAATCTGCCGCCTGACGCAATTCCTAAAGTTTTTATTAATAACATTGAAGCAGGTTTAAACGATTCAATGATGGGAGGAGTGATCGCAGGATATAAAATGGAGGATATAACTGTAACTCTTATCAGGGCAGATTATAATGAACTCAAGTCCACTGAGCTTGCGTATAGAATTGCAGCAAACATGGCTTTAAAAGACGGTGTAAGGGAAGCAAAACCATTCCTTATGGAACCTGTAATGAAGCTGGAAATTGTTTCTCCTGAGGAATATACAGGTGAGATCATTAACGACCTCAATTCAAGAAGAGGAAAGATCTTGAATATAGATTTTAGAGGGGATCTCAAGGTTATAGATGCTCTTATTCCTCTTTCGGAAGCGTTCGGATATGCAACTGCTGTAAGATCCATGAGTCAGGGCCGGGCAACTCATACTCTTCAGTATTCTCACTACGATCTTGTTCCTGAATCTGTCATGAATCGTATCCTTGGAAAAATAAGCGGATTGATTTAGCTGATTTTGAAAGCGGTTAATTGTGATATTCTTAATATTTAATCGAACCGGAGCTTCTTATAACTGATTTTTGAGTAATATATGTATTAATTTATTTAAAATTAGTTTTTTGTTTTACAAAATTTCTTTTGTTTCAGACAGTGACATTCATGTGAAATTTTCTGTTTTGAAGCGGAAAATCACAGTTTTTTCTGGAAAACATCTCTTAAGCTGTTATTTTATAAAATAAAGCTTAAAATTGGTAAATTTACTTGACAGAATAACGAGTTTTTTTTTTATTTCAAAAACTCGCTTTTGTAATCGTTAGCGGATTTACTATGTATATGCAATGCAATTCTACAGATTGCGTGATTTATAATATAATCAAAAGTAATTATGAGTTAAATTTAAAATTAGTAAGGAGAAATCTAATGGCAAAACAGAAATTTGAAAGGAACAAAACGCATGTTAATGTTGGAACAATAGGTCACATTGACCATGGTAAAACTACTTTAACTGCTGCGATAACAAAAGTTTTTCACGTTGCATATGGTACTGGTAAACCGGTAAACTTTGATCAGATAGATAACGCACCCGAAGAAAGACAGAGGGGTATAACAATAGCAACTTCTCACCAGGAATATGAAACTCCTTTGAGACATTATGCTCACGTTGACTGCCCGGGACACGCGGATTATATAAAGAACATGATTACAGGTGCTGCTCAGATGGATGCAGCGATCCTGGTTGTTGCAGCTACAGACGGCGCAATGCCTCAAACAAGAGAGCACGTTCTTCTTGCTCACCAGGTAAATGTACCTCAAATAATAGTATTTTTAAATA
>DAONFJ010000157.1:0-4050 GCA_035403545.1 Spirochaetota bacterium | reverse complement strand
TTAGACGAAATATCGTAAACAACCCTGTTTATCCCTTTAACCTCATTTATAATCCTGTTTGAAATTTTTCTGAGCAAACCTTCAGGTAGATAAGCCCAGTCTGCCGTCATTGCATCAACCGAGGTAACTCCGCGTATCGCGATAACATTTTCGTATGTTCTTTTATCACCCATAACTCCCACTGATTTTACAGGAAGAAAAACAGCGAATATCTGCCAGAGCGAGTTATAGAGTCCCGCATCTCTTATTTCCTGTAGAAGAATATCATCCGCATGCTGCAGTGTTGCAATTCTTTCAGGAGTTACATCTCCGACAATACGTATGGCAAGCCCCGGACCGGGGAACGGATGCCTGTGAATAAGCTCCTCCGCCATTCCGAGTTTAACTCCAAGTTCCCGGACTTCATCTTTAAACAATTCTTTCAGCGGTTCAACTACCTTGCCTGACTTAATCAGTTTGAGAATCTCCGGAACCCTGTTATGATGACTCTTTATTGTATCAGAAGGCCCTTTTGTCGAAACAGACTCAATTACATCCGGATAAAGAGTACCTTGCGCGAGAAAATCAAACTTGCCGATTTTCTTTGCTTCTTCCATAAACACAGAAACAAATTCCTTACCGATAATTTTTCTCTTCTTCTCCGGGTCTTCTACACCTTTAAGTTTATCAAGAAATCTTTTCGAGGCATCAACATAAATAAGATTGAGCTTCATATTCTTCTGGTATCTCTCAACAACTTTTTTTGCCTCATCTTTTCGAAGCACTCCATTGTTAACGAATACACAATATAGTTTGTTTCCTATTGCTTTGTGGAGAAGCTCCGCGGTGACAGAAGAATCGACCCCCCCTGAAAGTCCCAGAAGGACTGTGCCGTCACCTACATCTTTTCTGATAGCCGCAACTGACGACTCGATAAATGAATCCATGGTCCATGTAGGTTTAAGTTTACATATCCCGAAAACAAAATTGCTTAAAAACCTGGTGCCGCTGGTTGTGTGATAAACTTCAGGATGGAACTGTACGCCATATACTTTCTTCTCTTTATTCTCTATAGCGGCGATCTCGGCATTTTCCGATGAAGCAATAACTTTGAATCCTTCAGGCATGGTAACAACCTTATCACCATGGCTCATCCAGACCTGTTCTTTTTTACTAAACCCTTTAAACAGTTCGGATTTCTCTTTCAGTGTGATAAAAGCGCGGCCGTACTCTCTCGAGCTTGCTCCTGCGCTCTTCCCATTGTATGCATGCACAACAAGATACAGGCCGTAGCAGATACCGAGGACTGGAACTCCGAGTTTGAATATTTCATCAGAGACCTGCGGTGCGCCTTTTTCATCAATGGATGAAGGCCCTCCTGAAAGAATAATGGCCGAAGGATTCTCCTTTTTTATAGCTTCCACAGGTGTGTGAAAAGGCATAATTTCCGCGTACACTTTCAGTTCTCGTATCTTTCTAGCAATGAGCTGTGTATATTGTGAACCGAAATCGAGAATAATAATTCTCTCTTTCGGAATTCCTGCATTATGTTCTATCATTTTTTACCTTCTAATTTATCTATATAATTCATCAATCCCATCTCTTTAATACTCTTATTTTTCTCGCTGATTTTTGTCTCCATCTTTTTCCGGTAAGAGATCAGTTTTTCTGTAAGAGTACTGTCACTGACCGCGAGTATGCTGATTGCAAATAAAGCAGCATTAGCTCCTCCCGATTTTCCAGTCGGCATGGTGGCGACAGGAATTCCCGCGGGCATCTGCAATATGGATAGAATTGAATCGAGCCCGCCTGCAATTTTTGTTTCAACAGGAACACCAAGAACCGGTAATACCGTCTGAGCGGCAACAACCCCGGGAAGATGAGCAGCTCCTCCTGCAACAGCAATAATTACTTTCAATCCTCTCTTTGATGCACTTTGCACCCACTCCACGGTTTTTTCAGGAGATCTGTGTGCTGACGAAACTATTACTTCATAGTCAACTGAAAACTCATCCAGAATTTCAAAACAATCCCTGACTTTGGGGAGGTCAGAATCACTTCCAAGGATAACACCAACTGCCGACATACCATACCTCTTTTATTATGTTCAGGATTTTCTGCTGACTCAATCCTATAATTGCACAGATATTATAAAAACAGCAAATAATACAGAGTTTTTATATCTCGAATTAAGCAAGAGGCTCAAACTTCCTGCTCTGCATTGTATAACAGTTCTTACATAATCTGATTACTCTTTTGTCAAGATTAATCATTATTTACAATCACTATATAAAACAGCTGTTTAAAAACTTATGATATTTCTATTCTCCGCCGCACAGAATACTGTGATGATATTTTTCCGGCAGCCTTTAATTAATTATCATTCCGGAAGAGTCTCTTTAAACAAATTATTAATGATTTTAAAATAATTAATTTTGTATTAAAATACTAAAAATATAATTTTGAATATACTTGACTTTTCGTAATAACTTATATTATTTAATATAATACTAATACAAGGGGTTTACAGATGAAAAGAAAAATATTAGCTACACTGGCTATGCTCACATTCTCTATCTCGGCTTTTGCAATTAACTCTACACTGCATGTAAAGGGTGGAGTTCAATATCCTGATGCACCTGATAAAGCAGGATTTGATTCAGCAGCTACTCTGAATATCGGAGTTGATAAATACTTTACACTTGGTGCTGAATCCGGTTTCGGATGGGTTAAATGGGAAGACAAAGACTCTGATGTTGCTGCAGGTTATGTCACTCTATCCAAAGTTGATAAAACTAATGCATATACACTTCCCCTGCTTGCTGTTGCTACAGTAAGGCTTGCAGACATGATGGAAACATACGGATTTATGCCTTATCTTACAGGCGGTGCAGGTTATTCCTGGACATGGTATGATAATCCTGAATTCAGCGACAGATTTGAAGGATTTACCTGGCAGGTAATGGGTGGAGTTGAAATCAAGATTGGTGCTGATTCAAACCTTTCATTCCTTATTGAGGGCGGATACAGAGATGCCGGCGTTCAGAACTCTGACGACTATGAACTTGATATGTCAGGTTTTATAGGAAGAGTTGGTATAAGCTTTCCGCTTGAAGTTACTGAGTAAAAATTAAGCATAATATATGAAAAAAAATCCCGCCTTTTGGGCGGGATTTTTGTATTCCCTATTTAAAAATAGTCGTCTGTTTTGTAATCAACCGCCAAGAAGCTGAAGAATGGTTCTTGTTTTCATATTCGCCTGAGCTAACATCGCAGTACCACTCTGCACTAGAACCTGATCCTTTGTTAATTCAACCATTGTTTCAGCCATATCAGCGTCTCTTATCCGGCTTTCGGATGCTTGTATATTTTCATAGGCAGTCATCAGACCTCTTGTTGCATAGTCAAGTCTGTTATAATATGCGCCAAGGTCCGCTCTCTGCTTAGAAATTTTGTGGAGAGCATCGTCGATCACACCAATTGTTCTGTTTGCGCTGTCAGCAGATGCCAGATCAGCGATAAAGGCGCCGCTTTTTTCTTTGAGACCGAGACCATTCGCAGTCATAGTACCAATATAAACCCTCTCCCGCTGATTCATATTTGCACCCATATGAAACCACATACTCGCTTTCGGACCCGCTTTAGAAAAATCACCAAGAAGCAGCTTAAACTTGTTAAACTCTGCCTGTGATGCAATCCTGTCAACTTCGTCAACAAGTGCTGAAACTTCAACCTGGATAAGCTGTCTATCCTGGTCAGAATAGATACCGTTTGAAGATTGTACGGCAAGAACTCTTATCCTCTGAAGTATATCAGTTGTCTGGTTCAGATAACCTTCTGTTGTCTGAACAAATGACATACCGTCTTCAGTATTTCTCTCCGCCTGTCTTAATCCGTTAATCTGTGTTCTCATCTTTTCAGACACTGCAAGTCCTGAAGCATCATCACCGGCTTTATTAATTCTTAGGCCTGATGAAAGAGATTCCATTGACTTGTTTGTATCCCACTGCTTGAATTTTAACGCTTTGTTCGCGTTAATTGCACTCATGTTATGATTGATAATCATATTAA
>DAONFJ010000156.1:0-4072 GCA_035403545.1 Spirochaetota bacterium | reverse complement strand
GGATTAATCCCTGCTCCCTCCGGTGGTGTTGGTGCTGATCAGTTTCTCCGCCACCGCCGCAATAAGTTCTTTCACCGCATCCTTTACAGCGACAGTCTTAATCCTTTCACCTTTAGCAAAGAGTAAAATCTTTCCGTTCTGTCCGCCTGCAAGCCCGAAGTCCGCTTCAGCGGCTTCTCCCGGCCCGTTTACCTCACATCCCATAACTGCAACTATAATCTTTTCATTTCTCTGATTGAGTATTTCACCGAATTCATGTAACAGTTTTTTCTCCGTTTCCTGCGCGATGGAAAGTAAATCTATATCTTCAGCGGTACGTCCGCAGGTCGGGCATGAGATTATTCGTACCGGCGAAAATTTAAGATTCAGCGACTCAAGAATTTTAGTCCCCGTAACAGCTTCATTAATCGGATCTCCGGTCATGGAGACTCTTATTGTATCACCGATTCCCGACATAAGCAGATGGCCTATGACAATTGAACTTTGTACAATGCATGAAAGGCCATAACCGGCTTCTGTAAGTCCTATGTGAATGGGGTAGTCCCTTAATTCTGAGATCAGTCTATTCGCTTCAACAGTATCAAAAATATCTGAGCACTTAATGGATACTACTATATTACCGAAATTGTTATCTTCCAGTATTTTTATATTTTCCATTGCTGAATCGACAAGGCTTTCCGGAGTTACATGGGAATATTTTTTTCTGTTGATAGATCCCCCGTTCACACCTATTCTTATCGGGATATTATTCGCGGATGCGGCTTTCACCACCTCTTTTACTTTATATTCATCACCGATGTTTCCCGGATTAATCCTGATTTTTGAAATTCCGGCGTCTATTGCTGCGAGCGCGAGTTTATAATCAAAATGAATATCAGCTACAAGAGGTATGGGGGACGCTTTTATTATTTTAGTCAGAGGTTCGATTCCCTTTTCATTGCGTATGGCTAACCTTACAATTTCTGCTCCGTTTTTTTTCAGATTCTCTATCTGCGCTATATTCCTGTTTACATCTTCAATCGGAATATTTGTCATCGATTGAACAACTATAGGAGAATCTCCTCCAATTGAAATATTCCCCACCTGAACCTTGCGGGTTTTTCTGCGTTTAATATAATCGTTCATAATATCCTCTGTCCGTAGCCAAAATATCAGAAAAAATGTCGCACTCAAGTAAAATTTCATAAAACAAACAGTCCGGGTCAATAATAATTAGTTATTATGTGATTGAACCGTTAATTTTATATTATATAGAGATGATTTTATACTTCGCTGCCGAATGCCGTGAAAGTATAAAACTAAAATAATTTTTCAAAGGCCGGGAATAAAATTTAGCAGTCGAAATTTTTTTCCAGTCATCATTCAACCGGGCAAAATAAATTGACAAATCGACGTCTCCATGATTAATTTAGCACTATATTAAATACATTTTATAAAAGGAGAACTTTAATGAAGAAATTATCACTACTTTTGATAGCACTCTGCCTTTTTGTAGGATTTGCTACAAACGACGTTTTCGCAAGAGCAATAGGAATAAAGGGCGGCTATACAATGCCTAGAAATGATTTAAAGGATTATGATGATGAGTGGGCTTTTGGTGTATATTTTGATATGGGTACATTCTTAATTAACAATTTGGATTTCAGGCCAAGTATTGATATGTTTTCTCTGGAAAACTCCGATACAGATACTAAATTAGCTGATGTGTGGGGAATACATTTTGACTGGTATTGGCATTTTCTTGATAAGGGTTCAATATCTCCTTTTATCGGTTTCGGCCCTGTACTGAATTATTATGATTTTGATGAAGACAGAGATGATAATGAAGACTCAGATGCCGGAGTTGACCTCTTTCTCGGTCTTGACATAAACATCTCCGGGCCTCTTTCTCTGATGGTTGAAGGCCGTTATAAGTTCCTTGATATAGCAGCAAGAGATCAGAACGCGATGCAGGTCAACCTGGGAGTTGCATACAGTTTTTAATCTGATTTAGTATATTGATAGATCCATGGAAAAGCGGCAGATGCCGCTTTTTCTTTTTTAAAAAGAGTATGAGCATCAGGTCCAATAATATTTGGCACCCTGAAATTTGGTTGACAATTTATTTACAGTATAATACCTGAAATTAGACATAAATACATATATTGATCAGAAATACAGATTCTGCCGATTGCTGGTTTCTGAGAACTGTCTGCAACCAACTATAAAAAAATTTATAGAACCGATATTTTTAGGAGGATGACCCAGATGAGTATTGCCGATTCTTTTGGTATGGCGAGTACCGACGTTACACGCGAGTTTTATTTTAATGTCGGCGGCCCACATGGATTTATGAGATGGGGTGTTTACATTTTCATGTTTGCTGCTGTTTTTTATCTGCTCTATACAGTTATTAAAAAAGTGCAGATCTGGAGACAGGGTAAAGCAGAGCTAAGGACAGATTTCCCTGAAAAGAGAATTCTGGCTGTTATTAAGTATGCTTTTCTTCAGGCAAAGGTTATTAAGGAAAAATACGCCGGTATAATGCATGCCAGTATATTTTTCGGATTTGTTGTTCTTTTTGTTGTTACAATGATAATCGTTGTACAGGAAGACTTCACGGGGCTCTTTTTTCATTATCACTTTATACATGGTGATTTCTATATCATCTGGTCATTGTTTGGTGATGTATTTGGAGTTGTTGTTCTTGCCGGTCTTTTAATGGCTATCTACAGAAGATATGTCCTCAAGCCTACAAGACTTGATACAAAAGCGATTGATACATTCGCCCTTGTTTTGATAACAGTGATTATTCTTACAGGTTTTTTCAACGAAGCAATGCGAATTGCTCTTACAGGTTTCCCCGTATTTGAAAAACTTGCATCACCATTCGGTTATGTTCTTGCAATGCCTTTTTCTGTAATTAGTGATAGCGGACTCAGAACTTCTCACTATATCAACTGGTGGGTGCATATGATTGCAGCTTTCAGTTTTATAGGGCTTGTTGCTTCAGATAAGATTGGCCATATTTTAATTTCATTTCTGAATATTTATTATGGAAATCTTAACAACGAATCTTCAAAAACAAAATTTACTGTTCCTGTAATCGATCCTGCGGTATTTGAAGTTGCCGAAAGTTTTGGTGTAAGCAAGGTTGAAGAATTTACATGGAAACAGCTTATGGATGGAGACGCATGTACAAGATGCGGAAGATGCCAGGATAACTGCCCCGCGTATCTTACAGAAAAACCTCTTTCTCCTAAAAAGATGATAAATGACGTAAAAGCAAATATGGATGAGCGTGTTCCTCAGCTTATGGTTGCTGAAGATAAAGCAGCTGTTGAGACAACTCCGCTTATCGGTGATAATACAGATGGTTCAGGATCTGTTCAGCCTGATGAATTCTGGTCATGTACAAACTGTGCCGCATGTATGCAGGCATGCCCTGTAAATATCGAACATGTTCCCAAAATGATCGATATGAGAAGATACAAAGTTCTTATGGAAGGAGATATGGCTCCCGAGCTGCAGACTACTTTCATGAACATGGAAACAAACTTCAATCCTTATGGTTTTGCATTCGGCGAAAGAGGAGCATGGCTTCCTTCTGATCTTGGTGTTAAAACAATTGCTGAAGATCCTGAAGTTGACTATGTATATTTTGTAGGATGTGCTGCGTCTTATGACAAGAGGAGCCAGAAAGTAGCTATTGCTCTTCTCAAAATAATGCAGAAAGCCGGCATTAAAGTCGGTATACTCGGAGCAGAGGAAGCATGCTGCGGTGATGCTGCTATGAGAGGCGGAAATGAATACCTGTTCCATTCTCTTGCAACACAGAATCTTGAGACATTCAAGTCTTATGGCATCAAGAAAATAATTACTACATGTCCTCACGGATATAATATGCTCAAGAAAGAGTACGCTTCTTTCGCTAAAGTCGGAATGGGTTCTGACGGAAATCATCTTGAGTATAATATAGAAGTATTCCATCATACAGAAGTTATTTCAGAACTTGTTAAGAGCGGAAAAATCAAACTCAAAGAAGCTCTTAAAGAGAAGATTACATATCATGATTCATGCTTCCTCGGAAGAT
>DAONFJ010000155.1:0-4120 GCA_035403545.1 Spirochaetota bacterium | reverse complement strand
CCCGGAGTGTAATTTTATGCTATATTTTTTCG
Organism: Spirochaetota bacterium; assembly: GCA_035403545.1. Classification (GTDB taxonomy): domain Bacteria; phylum Spirochaetota; class UBA4802; order UBA4802; family UBA5550; genus WRGT01. The sequence goes on along the minus strand of DAONFJ010000155.1, from coordinate 4,088 downwards.
ATCTTCACTGAACACGCCTTGTATTCAGCGGTTTTTGTTTCAGGGTCAAACACATTGTTGCAGAGCCAGTTTGCATTCCCTTCGCTGAAGTGAAATGACATCCAGACCATTCCTGCAGGAATTTCATCCGTAACCTTCGCTCTAACTTTAACCGATCCCCGGCGTGAGCTTACCTGAACATACTCTCCATGTACAACTCCGAGTTTTTTCGCATCAGCTTCGGACATATCCACTCTTTCTTCAGACATCATCTGGTTAAGACCGGTTTTATCAGAGAGTACACGTTCTAAACCGCATCTTCCGGTCTGAGTTCTTGTGTGATAATGGAACAGGCGGCGACCTGTACTGAGGACAAGAGGATATTCTGCATCGGCAACCTCCGCCGGCGGAGTCCATTCAATACCCTTGAACAGTCCTTTTCCGCGTGTAAATTTACCGTCTCTATGCAGAAATTTTGTACCTGAATGTTCTTCGTTTGGACATGGCCACTGAAGCCCGTCATCCTCCAATCGGCTGTACTTGATTCCCGCAAAAGCCGGAGCAACCATTGAAAACTCATTGTCCCAGATTTCCTGTCCGCTGTTTGATGTCCACTCGTGGCCCATTCTCCTGGCGATCTGTTTGAAAATCCACCAGTTCGGCATTGCCTGTCCCGGCGCATCCTTGATTTTACGTACACGATTAATACGGCGTTCACTGCTTGCGAATGTACCTTCATCTTCACACCATGCTGCCGCTGGAAGTATTACATCGGCAAACCGGGTGGTTTCAGTATGAAATATATCGTTGCAGACAAGGAATTCGGCAGATTCGAGTTCATGCTCAACATGAGTAATATTCGGATCTGTCCGTGCAAGGTTCTCTCCGAAGATATAGAATGCCCTTACCTTTTTAGAAGGAAGAGCGGCCATCATATCAGGAATCATAAGGCCAACTTTATCCGGGAGACTATGCACTCCCCAGGCCTTCATAAACTTTTCACGGTTTGCCGGATCAGTAACAGCCTGGTAACCGGGATAAACATTAGGCAGAGCCCCCTGGTCGCATGCGCCCTGAACATTGTTCTGTCCGCGAAGAGGATTAACACCTCCGCACTCCATACCCATGTTCCCAAGAAGCATCTGGAGGTTTGATGTAGACATAACGTTATTTTTACCGCATGTGTGCTCGGTTATTCCAAGTGTATAGCAGAGCATTCCCGGTTTTATTGCTGCCATTGTACGGGCAATCTCTTTGATTAAATCAGATGATACGCCGGAAATTTCTGCAGCGCGTTCAGGAGTGTACTTCATAACAACAGCTTTCATCTCTTCAAACTGTTCTGTATTCTCTTCAACAAATTTTTTATCATAAAGATTTTCTGTAATCAGAACATGCATTAAACCATTAATGAAAGCTACGTCTGAGCCGACTTTTATCTGCGCAAATATATCGGCTTTTTTAGAAAGTGCCTGATTCCGCGGGTCAACAACAATCAGTTTTGCACCTTTAAGTTTTGCACGTTTTACAAAATATGAAGCTACAGGGTGAGCCTCTGTCATGTTTGTCCCGATGAGGAAAAGAAGTTTCGCGTTTTCAAATTCTCCGAAAGAGTTTGTCATCGCGCCTGATCCGAATGTAGTTGCCAGACCGGCAACAGTTGGAGCGTGTCAGGTCCGGGCGCAATGGTCAATGTTATTGGTACCTATTACCGCCCTGAATAATTTCTGCATATAGAAGGAGTCTTCGTTGATGCTTCGGGCGCAGCTTACACCGGCAATCGCATCAGGTCCTGATTCTTTAATGATCTGTTTGAATTTATCTGCTACAAGATCAAGAGCTTCATCCCAGGTTGCTTCCTGAAATACGCCTTTTGCATCTTTTATAAGAGGTGTAGTTAATCTTTCCTTTGAATAGATAAAGTCATAGCCGTAACGTCCCTTAACACAGAGATGCCCGTCATTCGGTTTTGCGCCTTCAACACCTTTTATACGAACAATCTGGTCACCTTTCATGTGAAGTTCCTGCTGGCATCCAACGCCGCAGTACGGACATGTCGTTCTTACTTTACGGATTTCCCATGGACGCCCTTTACCGATAGCCTTCTTTTCAATTAAAGCTCCGACAGGACAGGCCTGAACGCAGTCACCGCACTGAACACATGAGGAGTCCCCCATTGGCAGGTCCTTATCGCATACTACATGTGTATGCCCGCCGCGATTCCCCATTTCCAGAACTTCGTTTACAACCATACGGTTACATGCTTCAACGCATCTTCCGCACTGGATACACTTGTTTCCGTCTCTTATTATAAACGCGCCGGATTCATCTTTTTCTTCGTGTTCCTCAACAACAAATGCCGGAGTTTCTATACCCAGGTTGTATGCAGCCTCCTGAAGTTCACAGTCTCCGTTTCTCTGGCAGGTAAGGCAGTTATGGTTACCGTTTGCCAGAAGAAGGTTAACCACCATTTTTCGCGCATCAATAACACGCGGGCTGGCTGTCGATATTTTCATTCCCTCTGCAGGCATAAGCGAACATGAAGTCTGAAGATTCCTTATTCCATCAACCTCAACAACGCACACCCTGCACATACTTGCAGGTCCCAGTTTCTTAAAATAGCAGAGTGATGGAATATATATACCGTTATCACGCGCGATCTGGAGTACGGTTTTTGTCCCATCAAAGGCAAATTCTCTGCCATCGATGTATATCGTCTTACTCATCGTATATTTTCCTCCTTATTATCTATTTTTTAACCAGCGCTTCAAATTCCGGCCTGAATTTACTTACCATCGCCTGAATCGGAACTGCAAAAGCTTCACCCGTCGGGCAGAGTGTGAGACCTTTAATATTCGCAGTAAGATGCAGAATCAGATCTATATCTTCAATTGTACCTTTGCCGTGAACCAGGTCGTGAAGCTTACTTTCAATTACCAGAGAACCCTCACGGCATGGGACACACTGACCGCAGGATTCATGATGATAAAACTGAATTGAACGAAGTGCAAGCTCCGGAATTGAAACTGTATCATTAACTACCATGATTCCGCCTGAACCTAAAGCGGTTCCCGCTTTAACACATGAATCATAATCAAGAATCAGGCCTTCAGCTTCTTTCGCAGTAAGGATCGCAACTGAAAGACCTCCGACAATCACGCCTTTGAGTTTTCCTTTTACTCCGCCCGCTGCTTCAAGAATTTCTTTAAGAGGTGTACCCATGGGATACTCAAATATACCCGGTTTGTTTACATGTCCTGATACTCCGTAAATTTTAGGGCCAAAGTTATTTACAGTTCCTAATTTCTGATATGCAGCTGCGCCGTTCTGAACGATATAAGGAATACATGACAGCGTCTCAACATTGTTTACAACAGTAGGACATCCATAGAGTCCGAAATTTGCAGGAAACGGCGGTTTAACACGCGGATTTCCCCGTTTTCCTTCGAGTGATTCTATCTGCGCGGTTTCATCCCCGCAGACATATGAACCGCCGCCCCTGTGAACAATAATGTCAACATGGGAAAGCTGGCCGTCTTTTTTAGCTTCGTCAATTGCTGTATCAAGAATATCAGCAATCCAGTCAAATTCACCCCTGATGTAAATGAAGGCTTTTTCAGCTTTCAGGGCAAATGCACTGATTGCAATACCTTCAATGACGAGGTGCGGATTGAACTCCATTATCTGCCTGTCCTTGAATGTTCCCGGCTCACCTTCATCAGCATTGCATATTAAATATACAGGTCTTGAATCATTTTTAGGAAGGAATGACCATTTCATACCTGCCGGGAAACCTGCTCCGCCGCGCCCTCTAACTCCCGCTTCTTTCACCCCGGCAATGATATCCCCAGGTTTCATCGCAAGAGCTTTTTTAAGGGACTGGTAGCCTCCGTTGCCTTTATAAAAAGCAAGAGTACGGCAGTCTTTCTTTGTACGGTCGTTGAGCAGTATTCCGCATTTTGATACAACGGTCATTGACGGATCATTAACAGGCTCTTTACCGCTTTTAAGGGCTTCGATAAGAGCATCTGTTTTTGAGATAGTCATGTTTTCATAGTAACGGTCATTGACCTGGATTACAGGCCCTGTAGCGCATGAACCGAGATCCT
>DAONFJ010000154.1:0-4325 GCA_035403545.1 Spirochaetota bacterium | reverse complement strand
ACCAAGAGCAGTTCAGGTCTCTGTAATATAATAAAAAAGTTATAGTTTAAACCTGAAAAAAGCCCGGCTTAAAAGCCGGGCTTTTTTATTATATAATCTCAATCCCGCAATGCAAATTTCATCGTTTAATTTTTATCACACTTATACTATTTCATTCAGCTCCCGAAATGTCTCTCCGGCAATCTCCCCGCCATATTTCTTTTAAGATACTTTATTATTTTCGCGGCTCAAGTTCATGCCTGACTGTTTTTTATTTCTGTTATTTTTTTACCCCGGAGAATATCTTCTTCAGTCAGAGATGAAAGTTCATCAAATATATAAACAAGAAAAGTTCCGGCACCGCTGCTTTTTTCTGAAGCTTTCTCTCCTGCTATTCCCCATGCTGATAAAGCTGCGGCACATGCAGCGGGCAGGTCTCCCGGAAGTACGGCTGCAAAGCATCCGATCATGGAAGCCGCCATGCATCCTGTTCCTACAACCTTACCCATTAACTCAGATCCGTTATCTACGGTATAAAATTTTCCGCCGCCGGCTATATAATCCTTTTTTCCGGTTATTACAACTATGCATGAAAGCCTGTCTGAGAGATCCCGGGCGACTTCCGGAAGGTCAAAGGATACTTCTGTGCTGTCTACGCCTTTAGTAGTCACGTTGAGTCCGGCTACGCATGACACTTCAGATGCATTTCCTTTGATTATACTTATATTGCCTGATGATATAAGTTTTATGCAGGCTGAATTTCTCATGCTGCTTGCTCCCGCTCCGCAGATATCGAGAACTACAGGAATTTTTTTTTCTGCAGCAGCTTTCGCCGAGACCAGCATGCTCTCAATAATATCTTCAGTCAATGTTCCGATATTCAGAACGAGAGCGGATGAGATGGAAGTTATCTCTGCGGCCTCCTCCGGAGCGTGAGCCATTACCGGTGATGCGCCAAGTGACTTCACCGCCTGCGCGCAGTTGAAGATTGTAACCCAGTTTGTGATGTGGTGAATCAGCGGCTGTTTAGTCCTGATTTCATTTAATAGAGAGTTGATTTTCATAAAAGGTCCCCTTTTATTAATATAGGGGGTTTTGAGAGAATGTATATTCCGGTTTAAATCCCTACGCCGGCATTATCCGGATCAGGTTATACGGGTATAATCTCAGGCTCGTTAGTGAACCACCCCAATAGACTTATTTTAAAAATATTATTTATATGAGTCAAGGTATTTTAGTGTGAGTTTAAATTTTTTATTATATCAAAAGAGATTTATTTTTATATTATTCTCATCCCTCATCAAGATCGCTAATCATCACACCTCATCTTGAGCGGCCCCCCAAACCCCCCGGAGGTGGGCTTTAAAAAAGCTGCACCAATTTGAGATAATATTTCGATCTTACTCAGTAAAATTTTATAGTTTGTAATTTTTTTAGTCTAATTTCTCGTGCAGGTTTTATTATATAATGCAGGGTAGTATTTCGTGAATGCATTACTCGCTTTATCATGGAACAAGTATTTTGGAAGGTATCTTTAAGCCCACCTCCGGGGGTTTGGGGGGCGGGAAGTGGTGATGATTAGATCAGGGTGGAGAGGATATTAAATTAAAATTTCGCCTGAATCTAAAAGTATTTGCCATATTTTCTTTTCATATATATTCTTTAATTGCAGAAGTTAAATAACTTATACTCAGGACGGGATAATGAGCTATACCAGGAGCAGGACTAAAAAGGAACAGATCCTCAGAGCTGCAGAGAAAATATTCGCCGGTAAAGGATTTCAGGATTCAACCATTATTGATATTGTGCGCGAAGCCGGGGTATCTGAGGCAACGTTATACGAATATTTTTCTTCAAAAGAGGAGCTTCTTTTTTCCATTCCCGGCGATCTTACCCTGGATCAGAAAGCCCAGCTTGAGTTTATTCTGGAACATGTTAAAAGCGCATCAGGTAAAATCCGTGCGTTTATATATCACGTTCTCTGGTTCTGGGAAACTCATCCCGATTATGCTTCTGTTGCACTGATTATACTCAAACAGAACAGAAATTTTATCGGTACAGATACCTATAGAATAATATACGATACTTTTCAGATACTTATTCCAATTATAAAGGATGGTATCGCAAGTGGAGAGTTTAAAGCGGATACAAATGCAAATCTTGTGCTTGTAATGATTGTAAGCACTATTGAGTATCTGACAGTCAATAAGATTCTTCACGGCGCTCCTGTTGATCTTGTTGCCTATACAGATCCCATTACGGATCAGATCCTTGGAGGAATTAAACAGCTATAACAGGGACATTCGTGAAATAAAAATATATATATTGAATTCAAAGAGGTGCATCAATTGGAAACTATGACAAAGGCTCAGAGAGGGAGAATCGCGATACGCACATTTAAAGTGACAGCTGACGCCCTTGCTTTAAGAGGATACTATAAACCGTCAGGACGATCAGGCCAGACACTTGAGGAAAGCCTGAAAATGCTCTCTCCAGAAATTTACGGTACAATGAATGATCCCCGGATAATTGAACTTAAAGGGCTTGAGTATGTTACTGACAGGCTGCCGAAAGGGATAGAGGAGTGCAACCGCATAATACTTACAGCTGAAGAGAAACTCGACCATACGGCATTTGAGAAAATCATACCGCTCAAACGGAGAAGGGTATCCTACAGGATCAGCGGAAACGAAATGAATTTTATTATAACCCAGGGAATGAGCGAGATATATGATATATTGACCCACCTTACATTCCTTAATATTGAAGCCCATAAAATAAAAAATCAGATCATGGATGAATCCGGCAACATGACCCCGGAGTGGATTATACTGGAAAAACAGGTGAAAAGCGCTTCACTTCAGGGCCCGGAACTTGACAGGGCTCTCTGGAACCTCAGTATCATTCTTGGAAGAACCTTCAGTGAAACACGAGAGACTTATCTGTATCTGGAAGAATCAAAAATAGAAAAACAGGGCAACAACGGGTTATTCAAAATTATTTATGATCTTGGGATCCGTGCCCTTGAAGATGAAAACAGCAGGGACAGTATGCTGATGATATATTTTACGCCGTCGCTTCGTGATATGATCGGGAGGCATAAATTCGGAACGATATGGGCGGATAAGGTTAAGAAGAAAATTATTGAGCTTGGACTGGAAAAACGCCCGCTCCATATTATAAGCGCCAATATGCATAGTGTAATGAATGCTTTATACGCATGGGAAGCTTTAAGGGATAAAAGAAAAGATGACGGAGAGAATCTCTACGCGTTCATTGCCCGTGGAAGGGAATTTCAGAGCCAGATAAAGAAGTTCGCAATGGATCATGGCCTGCATGAACTTCCTGACAACACGGGATTTTCTATTGACTGCCAGATAATTGATATGGCTGCGTTTAACGGTATTGAGATTCATCCTGAAATTCAGATAACAAACGGATGCTCTCCGGAACATAAACCTGTAATTCTGGTCATCGACTACGCTTTCGGTGCCCAGGCTTATGAAGTTATGGATGAACTTCTCAGCCCGCATGTTATTGATTCTACAGATCATTACTTTCATTTTAAATCAATCTCAATTATGGGTAAAGCGGGAATTCTTCCGGGACAGAAGGGTGATATTATGCTCCCTACAGCCCATGTGTTTGAAGGGAATCCGCATAACTATATAGTTGAGAATGATCTCGATCCGAGAGATTTTGACGGTTCAATCCCGGTTTATGTCGGCCCTATCGTAACCGTTCTCGGAACTTCACTGCAGAATACTGATGTTCTTGAAAAATTTCAGAAATCAAGCTGGAAAGCCGTCGGCCTTGAGATGGAGGGAGGGCACTACCACAGGGCAATTAACGCGGCTGTAATCAGGGGGCATATCCCGCGTGATGTAAGAGTGAGATATGCTTATTACGCGTCTGACAATCCTCTGTTAAGCGGTCAGACCCTTTCTTCCGGCGCTCTTGGAGATGAGGGTATTAAGCCGACTTATATGATCACCAGAGTTATACTGGAGAAAATATTGAATTGACTTATGATTAAATATTTTTGATATCTGAATAAAAAAAAGGCCTCCAATGCTGGAGGCTTAAGTTTGCCGGTTGATTTAATTGGAGGAGATGTCTGGATTCCTCACGGTTTATAAAGGCTTACAAACCGATTGTCTGAAGTTGTTCAAACAATAAATAAAGTTAACCATAAATATAAAAAAATGGAATAGCCTGAACGGTTATTTTTTTGTAGCAGTTTTGTATTTTTTTTGTAGCTGTTTAAAACATCTTATTACATTTTTTATTGATTTTTTTCAAAAATTTCATCCGTACCAGCCGCATTTTAACTATCATTTACTGAT
>DAONFJ010000153.1:0-4384 GCA_035403545.1 Spirochaetota bacterium | reverse complement strand
CATTCAATAACCCAGCTCCCGGACCTTATAGCCGAAATAAAAAAACAGAAGAGCAGCAGTTCAAAGAGTGTTGCCGCGGAATACAAGAGGCTTATATCAGCACTCGGCGCGGAGTTTCATGTATATCTTGATTCCGGAATAGATGAAATATCAAATGCGGGGGGAGAACTCCTCGCCGAAGGTGTACGCCGTTTGCGCAACGGCGAGGTTTATGTCACTGAAGGTTTTGACGGAGAGTTTGGAACAGTAAAAGTTTTCCGTGAAGGGGAGATGGATTCTTTCCGGTACTCGCCTCTATTCAAAAACGATTCTACTGCTGAACACCCGGAGGTAAAACATTCGGTTGAATTCGATGTTGAAGAGTTTAAAAAGCTTCTTGAATCGGGAGAAATAAAACGGTCAGATGTTCTTTCTCCGTCCAGAGATGAGGAGATTGAGGCCGTAACTGAAACCGGACTTACTGCCGAACAGATGGATGGAGTAACGCATCGCGGGTCACCATGCCTTGTTGTGGCAGGTCCCGGATCAGGTAAGACTAAAATTCTTACCGAGAGGATAAAATATCTTATTGATGAGGGATTCGCTCTCCCTGAAGAGATCGCCGCGCTGACTTTCTCGAACAGGGCTGCAGATGAGATGAAAGAGCGGCTGGGGAAAGATGTATTTCTTAACGGAATTACTGTTTCAACACTTCACTCATTCGGGCTCTCAATAATAAAAGCAAACCCTGCGAGTTTTAACCTGAGTGAGGATTTTTCAATCCTGAATGAAGATGAAAGAGCTGAAATAATTAAATCAATTAATCGGCAGAATAACAGGAACAGCAGCACACTCTTAAAAGAAATTTCGAAGTTCAAACAGGGAATGGAGTGCGATGCTGATGAATCAGTTATTACTGAATACAGGCGGAGGCTGACCGAACAAAATTCCATCGATATAGATGATCTTATCCTTTTACCGGCAGAACTTTTATCGTCAGACAAAACTCCCGGAAAAGAATATACAGGCCGTTTAAAGTATCTTCTCATTGATGAGTTTCAGGATATCAATGCCGCTCAGTACAGGCTCATAAAAGCAATGACCATGGACGGAGCGTGCGAACTTTTTGCCATAGGTGATCCCGACCAGTCTATTTACGGATTCAGGGGATCGGACACTAGATATATTACTGAGCTTAAATCCGACTATCCGGATTTGAAAACAATAACTCTTACCAGAAGTTTCAGATGCCCCGGCACAATTCTTAAAGCTGCAGGCAGCCTTCTTGATAAATCATCTTACCTGAACGGACTCTCGGAAGGTGTAAAGATTACAATAAGTGAATCTCAGAGCGACAGCAGTGAGGCAGACTGGATTGCTTCGGAAATTGAAAACCTTATGGGCGGTGTAAGAAGTTTTTCAATGGAGAGCGGGATTTCTGATGGTACGGGAAGCGCCGGGAGTTTTCGTGATTTTGCTGTTTTATGCAGGGCTTCATTTATGTTCGATCCCATGGTTAAAGCGTTCAACAATCATGGAATCCCTTACCAGCTTATAGACACAGAACCGTTCTATATGAAAGAACCATATAAACAGGTGCTGGATGCAATAAAAGGGTGCTATGGCGGGTTTAAGCATCACCTCAAGGGCCCGGGCGACCCGGTTCTTGTACAGATGATAACGGATGGTGAAAGTGTAAGTTCACTGATGCTGCACCTTTTAAAAGATCAGCCCGCAGATTATGATGAAAGTAAGATTAACAGATTTTTCGGAAGCATAAAAAAATACGATGATCTTTTTAACCTGACAGCATTAAGAGCAGGCACTGATGATTATATTCCTGATTTTGAAGCAGTTCCGATTATCACAATACACTCGGCCAAGGGACTTGAATTCAATACGGTATTTATTCCCGGTTGTGAAGAGGGTGTACTTCCGTTCACACTCTTTGGAAATTCAGAATCAGATATCGAAGAAGAGAAAAGAATTTTCTATGTCGGCATAACCCGTGCCAGGGAAAAACTTTTTCTTTCATATGCCGGTAAAAGATTATTCAGGGGGAGAGTACTGAATTCATCCAGAAGCAGATTTCTCGATAAGATTGAAAAAGATTTCACAGAAAAGAGAAAAAGAGAGCCGGAAAAGCAAAAAAAAGATGACGATCAGCTGAGATTGTTTTAAATTATGTAAAGGGAACCGGTCACTTTGACAGACTCAGTGACCGGATGCAGCATATTCATTTTGACAGTTTCAAAGGCCGGAACAGTCAGGTTATTGACCTTGCGTTTACTGAGCCGGTCTGGAGTTTGTCATGGATCTGCAGAGTGTGAAGCGGGGAGGGAAACATGAAGATAGATACCACAAGTAATGTTCAAATGCTTTACAAGGGAGTAGTCGATAATTCAGACAAGTACACCAAAGGTAAAGAAACTGAAAGGCAAAAGGCTGCTCTTGATACTAAACAATCTGTAAGTTCTTTTGTTGAGAATAAAGGGGCCTATTTCGACACTAAGGCCTGAGTTTCGAAACTTTCAGCAAGTTCGATTATCTCCTGTTTGATTTTTTCTTCATCCATCGGAATGAATTTTCCGAATACTTCAGGTATGGCTGAGTAAAATTTCATTCTCTCTTTAAGTGTCGGATGGCTGAATGAAAGAAATACCGAGTGCAGGCATATTGAGTTTTTAACTTCGTTTGCAGAACCGTATTTTTTATCCCCGGCAATGGCCGCTCCTATACCGGAAAATTGTGCTCGTATCTGATGTTTTCTTCCTGTACCGAGTTTTACCAGTACCAGTGTATATCCGTTTGAAGTTGAAATCGTTCTGTAGTAGAGGTCTGCTTTTTGAGAATCCTTTGTTTCCTTCAATACAACTTTTGTAATATCTCTTTCTCTTACGAGAAAGTTTTCAAGCCTGTGCCATTTCTTATCATCGGGGAGTTTCTTCTCTACAATTGCTGTATAATATTTTTCCATTTTTCCGGATATGATTTCCAGGTGGAGCCGTCTCGCGGCTTTTGATGTACGGGCAAATACCATAGCTCCGGATACGGGCATGTCCAGCCTGTGAACAAGGCCTACAAAAGCATCGCCCTCTTTGTTGTACTTCTTTTTTACGTATAGCTTCAGGATATCAAGGAGCGAATCTTCACCTGATGCATCCCCCTGCGAAAGCATTCCTGAAGGTTTATTTACGGCAATTATATGATTATCTTCGTAAAGAATTTCCGGAGTCATTTTTTTCCTCAGCTGGAATCTATGGTAATAATTTGTTCGTTGTCAATGTTTAAATTTTTCATAATTGCACAGTCAGTCCTCCGCATTCCCGGAGGTGGCAAGGCGCTTTAGACGGCTGACTTAAAGATATTATCATCATATATATTTATTTAAAAACAAAATTTTAATACTTTTCTTTGTCCCTTGCGGGGCCTGACTGCGTTTTAAATGAAGCAATACTGTATCCGGATTGCGGTAAAAAGAAATCCTGTACCAAATCAAAAAAATTTTAATTATTAATACAAAATTTAGTTGCATTATATCCGGCATAAATAAATATAACACTCGACTTTAGCGGGCGTGGTGGAACTGGCAGACACGCCAGACTTAGGATCTGGTACCGCAAGGTGTGGGGGTTCGACTCCCTTCGCCCGCAAGATAAGTCAATAACGCGGGAATAACTCAGTGGTAGAGTGCAACCTTGCCAAGGTTGACGTCGCGGGTTCGAATCCCGTTTCCCGCTCATAAAAAAGGCGCTTATTTAATAGGCGCCTTTTTTTATTAATTATGCTGATACAAAAGAATTTCGGCAGGAAACATCCTGTCTGAACGGCAGGATGTTTTGTATTGTCATTCCGGTTTTGCATCATCCATTCAGGCAGATACCGGAATCTCCTTCGCTAAGTCGTTTCTGTGAGATACCGGCATTTTTCCACGAGAGTACTTCCTCGCTTTGCTCAGGGCGCGCATGCTCCGGCCGGTATGACAAAAAAGGTATCTTTTCTGCAGTTTTAAATGTACGAATTGTTCTCCTCTTATCCACTGAACAGAATAATAAAAAATGTTTGACTCATATCCCTATTCTGAATTTATAGTTTTAAATTGATCTAATGTCCATAAATGATGGCAAAAATCATTGAATTTAAGGATAATTACGATTATTAAATCTTTTGCAGGATTTAAAGGGCATCAAGGCCTTTTATTAGAAAAAGCCCCGCTGGGGTCTCCTGATGTTACAGAAACCGGGTTTCTATAACAACCCTTATGATTAAGGTCAAATGAGGAATATTTATTATTAAAGAGGTACAAAATTGAATATCTTAAGCGAAAAGAAACTCGAAAATGCTGTGGTTGAACTGGAAATAGAAATTCCTATAGAAAGAGTTGAAATTGAGTATAAAGCAGTTT
>DAONFJ010000152.1:0-4444 GCA_035403545.1 Spirochaetota bacterium | reverse complement strand
AGGAATGGGAATGTTACTGCGGAAAATTTAAATCAATAAGATATAAAGGCGTTGTCTGCGATAGATGCGGTGTCGAAGTTACGCATTATAAAGTAAGAAGGGAACGCGGCGGGCATATTGAGCTTGCGGCTCCTGTTGCGCACATATGGTATTATCGTTCTGTTCCTTCAAGGATGGGATTAATACTCGACCTGACAGTAAGCAATCTTAAATCTGTGCTGTATTACGAAAAGTATATAGTAATAGAACCGGGTGATGCAGAAGCGGATGATATAAAACGTGGCGATATACTGGATGAAGAAGTATACTACGATCTTTATGATAAATACGGCGAAAATTTTATAGCAAGCATGGGAGCGGAAGCGATTAAGGAGCTTCTGGCAAACATAGATCTTGATGAAGAATCAAGAGCGCTTCGGGCAGAGATTGATGCTAAATCCGCCAAAGATGCAAAAATAGATAAAAAGCTTATCAAACGGCTTGAGATAATTGAATCATTCAAAGAATCTGGAAACAAACCTGATTGGATGATTCTTGACGTTGTACCTGTAATTCCTCCTGAACTTCGTCCGATGGTTCAGCTTGATGGCGGACGTTTTGCTACATCTGACCTTAATGACCTGTACAGACGTGTTATTAACAGAAATAACCGCCTTAAAAGACTTCTCACGCTGAGAGCTCCTGAAATCATTGTAAGAAATGAGAAAAGGATGCTCCAGGAAGCTGTTGACGCATTGTTTGACAACAGCAGAAGAAAAAGGGCAGTTAAAGGTAAAGGGAACAGACCTCTTAAGTCACTCAGTGATATGCTTAAAGGCAAGCAGGGACGGTTCAGACAGAACCTCCTCGGAAAACGTGTCGATTACTCCGGACGGTCTGTAATTGTTGTCGGTCCTGAACTAAAGCTCCATCAGTGCGGTCTTCCAAAGAAGATGGCTGTTGAGCTGTTCAAACCTTTTATTATGAAGAGACTTGTGGACAAGGATTTTGTTCAGAATATAAAATCAGCAAAAAAAATGGTTGAGAACGAGCGTGACGAAGTATGGGAAGTTCTTGAAGAAGTTATCAAAGAACACCCCGTATTGCTTAATCGTGCTCCGACACTTCACAGGCTTGGAATACAGGCTTTCGAACCGACACTAGTTGAAGGTAAAGCTATAAAACTCCATCCGCTTGTATGTCATGCGTACAATGCTGACTTTGATGGTGACCAGATGGCTGTACACGTACCGCTATCTCCAAAAGCTCAGCTTGAGTGCTGGACTTTGATGCTGTCAACAAATAATCTTCTTTCTCCAGCGAATGGGCATCCTGTTGTTACACCATCGCAGGATATAGTTCTTGGTATATATTACCTGACTGATATGATAGAAGGTAATATTGGAGAAGATAAATACTTTGATGATATGATTGATGTAATGAGATCTGTTGACCATAAACAGATAAGATACAGATCAAGAATTAATTTTCTTGTTGGAGACGAATTTGTACAGACTACTGCTGGAAGGCTGATATTTAATAATATTCTTCCAAAAGGATATCCGTATGTTAATGAGGTCGTAACTGATAAAGGTATATCCGCAATTATTGCAAAAACTTTTAGAGAATTCGGCCCGAATGAAACTGTAAGAATGCTGGATGAGATAAAGGAAACCGGGTATAGGTTTGCAACTTTTTTTGCTCCTACAATTTCTGTTTCGGATATTATAATTCCATCAATCAAAAAACAGATTATAGAAGAAGAAGATAAAAAAGTAGAAGTAATAGAAAACGAATACAGGAACGGATTCATTACAGATGAAGAGCGTTATAACAGGGTTATTAACCTCTGGACTGAAGCGAATGAAAAAATCGCAAATGTAATGTTTGACGAACTTGAAATAGACATGAACGGTCATAATCCTATCTTCATTATGGCAAAATCTGGAGCTAGAGGAAGTAAACAGCAGATAAGACAGCTTGCAGGTATGAGGGGTCTTATGGCGAAACCGAGTGGGGAAATCATCGAGGTTCCTATTCGCGCTAATTTCAAAGAGGGCCTGACTGTTCTCGAATATTTTATTTCAACAAACGGAGCGAGGAAAGGTCTTGCTGATACAGCTCTTAAAACTGCTGATGCGGGTTACCTTACACGACGACTTGTTGATATTGCGCAGGATGTAGTAATAAACCATGATGATTGCGGAACTACAGTAGGTATAGATATCTATCCTATCAAAGAAGGTGACATGGTTATTGAATCACTTGGTGCGAGAGTTTTGGGAAGAACACTTCTTTATGATCTGGTTAATCCGGTAACAGGTGAAATTCTTTTAAAATCTGATGAAGTTATAAATGAAGCAATAGCCGATTTAATTGATGATATTGAAATTGATGCCATCGAAATCCGTTCAGTATTGACTTGCGAATCAAAACATGGTGTCTGCGCTAAATGTTACGGACGTAATCTTGCAACATCAAGACCGGTGGAAATCGGTGAAGCTGTTGGTATTATTGCTGCTCAATCAATCGGGCAGCCTGGAACTCAGCTTACAATGAGAACTTTCCATATTGGCGGTATTGCTTCAAGATCGGTTGAAGAGAGTGAGATAAAATTTAACTACCCGATTTTTATTAATAATATTACTTCGAAAATGATAAAAACTGAAGAAGAAAAAATAATCACTGTAAGAAGAGGTTATGTTGTCGTTCAGAGAATCATTTCTGAAGTTGAATTTAAACCTAAATCAGAGTTCCTGATTGAAGATGGAGAAAAAGTTTACGCCGGTAAAGTTTTTGCTAAATCTCCCGCGGGAGAAGAGTACAGAGCAACTAATACCGGTATGCTTAAAATAGACAAAAAGAAAGCGTACATTATCGGAGAACCATATTCTGTTCCGGTAAATGTAGGTACAGAAATTGTAGCTGAACTTGAATTTGACAAGAAAAGCGGAACTTTTGAACCAGTTCAGAAACCGTATCAGACAAATGAGATTATAGCTGCTTTTGATCCATGGTTTGAACCTATCCTTACAGAGATTACCGGACGGGTAGAGTATGTTGATGTTGAGCTTAATAAGAGTTTGATAGAAGAGATTGACCCTGTAACAAATAATAAGAAAAGGGTAATAGTTGAATATAAAACTGAAAAACTGCAGCCACGTGTAAATATATACGGAAGCGGCAGTGAACCGACTACCTATTTGTTGCCGAAGGGCGCGAATCTTATGATTGAAACTGGTGCTACAGTAAACGCGGGTGTAGTTCTTGCCAAGATACCTAGAGGTGCTGAAAAAACCAAGGATATAACAGGCGGTCTTCCAAGGGTTGCAGAACTATTTGAAGCGAGAACTCCAAGAGACGCGGCAACATTAACTGCTATCGATGGAACTGTAACAATAGGTGATACAGCGAAAAACAAAAGAAAGATAATCATTACTACAGAGGATGGATCACAGAAGGAATACTCAATACCGGTTTCAAAATTCCTTCGTGTTCAGGATAAAGACTGGCTCGCAAAAGGTGAAAAAATTGATGACGGCCCTGTTGATCCTCATGAAATTCTTAAGATAAAAGGGCCGAGAGAACTTCAGAAATTCCTTGTTAATGAAATTCTGGAAGTTTACCGTCTGCAGGGTGTTGCTATCAATGATAAGCACATAGAAGTTATTGTAAGACAGATGCTCAGAAAAGTTCGTGTAACTGATCAGGGCGATTCGAATTTTGTTATTGAACAGGTGGTCGATAAATTTGACTTTATTGAAGAGAATGACAGAGTCCTCCATGAAGGTGGAAAAGCGGCTACTGCTATTCCGGTTCTTATGGGTATAACAAAAGCTGCTCTGAATACTGAATCATTTATCTCAGCAGCGTCGTTCCAGGAGACTACAAGGGTTCTGACTGATGCAGCGATAAAAGGTAAAGTGGATCACCTGAGAGGTTTAAAGGAAAATGTTATTATAGGCCACCTGATTCCTGCTGGTACCGGAGTAAGGATTTATGATAATATGGATGTATATCAGGAGATTCCTGGAGATTTAGATGGCGGAGTTCCGGAAGTTGTAGAAGCAGAAGAAGCTCCGGCTATTGTGGTACCGGATGCCGCAGATTTTGAAAATATTGAAAAATAAGTAAGTATTTAATAAATTCTTGACAAAAGAAGGCTGAAAATAAGGATTACTTGAATTATTAAATCAGCCAATTTTGTCTAGAATTATAATATCAATTTGTAGAAAGGATTTATAGGAGTTGAAATGCCAACAATTAATCAGTTAATCAGGAACGGAAGAGAGCAGAAGAATAAAAAATCAAAATCTCCTGCATTGAAACAGTGCCCTCAGAAAAGAGGCGTTTGCACAAGGGTAATGACTTTTACTCCAAAGAAACCAAACTCAGCGCTCAGAAAAGTTGCCAGGGTAAGACTTACTAATGGTATAGAAGTAACAGCATATATTCCGGGAATAGG
>DAONFJ010000151.1:0-4503 GCA_035403545.1 Spirochaetota bacterium | reverse complement strand
AAAAAACAGATATTTTTTTGATATTCGTAATAAATATTAATTTTATTACTAAAATCGAATTAATATTTGACAAAACTATAATTTATCGCACAAATACGCCATAATTATTATGGAGGTATCATTATGAGCACCATGACGAATACTAAAGCTAAAACTGTTACAATCAACAGTTTTAAAACAAGCAAGGAATCTGGATTCCCGATTTCAATGGTCACATGCTATGAATATGCTTTTGCGCGTATTATCGATGAAACGGATATGGATGCGATACTTATTGGTGATTCGCTGGGAAATGTTATTGCAGGATATGAAACAACAATTCCCGTAACTGTTGATCAGATAATTTATCACGCGGAAATTGTCAAACGCGGCGCTCCGTCAAAATTTATTGTTGCAGATATGCCGTTCATGAGTTATCATGTGTCGGTTGAAGATTCACTCCGCAATGCGGGACGCATAATGAAAGAGACAGGTGTTAACGCAGTAAAGCTTGAAGGGGGGAGGGAATTCTGTGCAGTGGTCAAGGCTCTCACTGCCGCATCAATTCCTGTTATGGGCCACCTTGGGCTTACTCCGCAGTCAGTACATAAACTGGGCGGATACTCTGTCCAGGGGCGCGAAGAGGACAAGAGAAAACGCCTTGTCGAGGATGCGCTCATGCTTCAGGATGCAGGCGCGTTTTCAATAACACTGGAGAAGGTTCCGGCTTCTCTCGCGAAGGAGATTTCTGAAAAACTTACTATCCCGACAATCGGAATCGGAGCAGGTAACGGATGCGACGGGCAGGTCCTTGTAATAAATGATCTTCTCGGGCTGGACAGCGGTTTTCATCCGAAATTTGTTAAAAAATACGCTGACCTGTATTCTGTTTCAAAAGAAGCTCTTGAAACCTATAACAGGGAGGTGAAAGACAGGAGCTTCCCGTCAAAAGATTACTCATATGAATAGGATTAAACATGGCATCTGAAAAACGAAGCATCGACGAGCTGGACGCGAAAATAATAGGCATCCTCCAGAAGGACGGGCGGATAAGCAACACTGACATCGCAAAGGTACTTGAAGTATCAGAGGCGACTGTGCGCGGCCGGATTAAGCGCCTTACCGAGGATGAGATTATACAGATAGTCGCAGTGTCCAACCCGTTAAAGCTCGGGTTTGAGATCACCGGAGATCTTTATATCACTGTTGACATGAAAAAGATGGACCTTGTAATCAAGGAACTTCAGAACATCAGGGAGCTATGGTACATAGTGGCCACAACAGGGCGTTCAAATATCAATGCCGAATTTGTTGTGAAAAATCTGGAGGAGCTCCACCAGCTTGTATATGACCGTCTAAGCCACATAGACGGCATCGAGCAGGTGGAAACATCAATTATAATAAAATACGTCAAAAGGAGATATGATTTCGGCACACCGATAGACTGACACATTCTTCCGGGTATGTGTGACCGGATACACTTTCCGGGACGCGGTGTAAAAATCTGTTATTTTATTTTTCACAGTAATAAAAAAGTATAAAAAAAAACGGGATATTGCTATCCCGTTTGTTGTAAAAAGACCTACCCTGACTGCCTTTAATTTTCAAGGAAGACCATTGGAGTGTAAAATGAAATAATTCTTCATTTGATTAAATTATCGGCTGCCGGAGAAATTTCTTTAATACTTTTTTTTATTATCAGAGACTTTTTTTCACTTGCAGTAGTTCAAGGTGCAATATAAATACTAATTTATAAATTACTGGAGCTCCACCCCATCCGCCCGTCGGGCGCCGTCCCTATGGGAAAGAATGGGGAAGACAGCACCTTGAAATATATTAATACTTTGCGGCACAAACCGGTTTTTTACACTGCCTTCCCCGCCTGCGGGGGAGGTGTCACGAAGTGACGGAGGGGGGGGGATGGCTCAAAAAAAACATCAGACTTCAAAACAGTTCGGCGCTGAACTCACTAAAGGTTTAAAAGAAAAAGTATTTCTTTTTCTCGGCGAAGAAGAGGGAGAGAAAGATAAAATTATAAACACTATGCTCGGCCTCATTTTTAAAGACAGCGGTGACCGTGTTCAGAATACCGGAAGGTTTTATATAAATGAAGATAAAAATACGCAGGATGATTTTACTTCAGCTGCTGACTTCGCTCTTTCCGGTTCCATGTTCTCCAACAACAGGGCCTGCATAATCCGTAATATAGAAAATATTAAACTAAACGATGCTGTTAAGAATATTATGGATGACATGATGACATCAGCACCCGATGGAACAGTTATAATAATGACCTCCATGGCCAACCAGGCGCCGGCATGGATAGAAAAAAAATATGAAGACCTTGTCCATATAGTTCAATTCTGGAAAAATTTCGACAGCGACCTGCTGACCTACATAAGAAAAAATCTCGTCGATAAAAAAATCCCGTATGATGACAGAGTAATACTCCTGCTTGTCGAGCTTACCGGAAACGATATTAAAAAAATAGACGAGATGCTCGACATGATCTCTCTCACCTCAAAAGATGTTCCGGTTAACGAGGCGCTTATAAGAGATATCGCGGGAGAGATAAGAGAGATAACTGTTTTTGAATTCGTGGATTCACTCTTTCTGAAAGAGAAAAAATCGCTGATGTATTTAAAAAAGCTCATCGATGAAGGTACAGCCGAACTTCTAATACTTAACATGATAATAAGACAGGCTGACGCAATAGAAAAATACTACGCCCTGCTTGATGAAAAAAACAACCAGGAGGAGGCTCTTGCCAAACTCGGCCTGGGAACTGCAAAATTAAAGCGGGACAAATTTACCGCCATGCTTAAGAAAACCGGCAGAGAAAACCTGCGCAAAATTTATCCCCTGATCGCGAAAACAGAATACAGCATTAAAAGCACCAGTATCGGATCATCGATAATCAGCAACCCGGTATTTGCCCTGGCATCGGAGATGCTGATGATGAAATAGTTTTTCACCCTCCCTTGAACCAATCATCACCCGAATCTAAAGCGGCCCCCCAACCCCCCGGAGGTGGGCTTTAAAAACCTGTTCTGATTTGAGTTAAAACTTCGACCATCTTCAGTCGAATTTTGTAATTTGCACACTACCTTTAAAAGCCCACCTCTGGGGGGTTGGGGGGCCAGGTGGTTTGGTCGAATATTTGATTACTTCCTTAAATGCGGATAGAAGCAAGCTCACCGTGAAGATGAGTGATGCCTACGCGGTAATACTCACCGCGGGGAAAAAACAGTACGGCAGCAGCGACGATCCCCGTCTCTCGACATCCTTTGAGATAGTAAAATCGCCCTTCATAAGTTCATTTATATTACCGCTGATCATACAGTCCTTAATCCGTCCTCTGATCTTACCCTTCTCCACCAGATAAGCGAGATCCATATTCGCGGAAAAATCGCCCGTTATGGTATTGGACTGCCCTAGGCCGATAAACTGTTCCGCTATTATTCCCCTGTCAATGCCGGCAATAATCTCCTCAAAAGATTTTTCACCCGGCTCTACGGCGATTCCGTGAAACGAAGGAGACGGAAGGGATGAATACCCGCGGGATGCGTTACCTGTCGGAGCAAGCCCCAGTCTCTCTGCATATTTTAAATCATTGATAAAAGTTTCAACAACACCGTTTCTGACCAGAAAATGTTTTGAAGCCGAAACACCTTCACCGTCAAACGGGACACTGAACGGGGAACCTTCCATGTAAGGATTATCCGTCATGGTAAAAGCTTCACTGAATACTTTTTCACCCTTCTTCCCGGCAAATGGTGAAACCCCCTTCCACACCGAAACTCCGCTGAAGCCCGATGCGATAAAACTGATCAGCCTCCCGAAAGCCTGGGGCGGAAAAATTACCGGGAACAATCCTGAATCTGTCTTTTCAACATTAAGGGCTTTTTCAATTTTATCTATCACTATATCTTTTAAACCGGAACAATCTGAAGGTTTAAGTTCTGATCTGCTCTCCCATGTTTCAATTCTTGTACCGTCAGACAGAACATATGAGCATGAAAGCGAAAGGCCGTAGTACGACTCACGGTACGATACATCAACTCCACGTGAATTAATGAGACGGACTGTACCGGTTGAAGAGGAAATCCCCATATCAATACTTATCTGCGGAAAAACCGATTTTATATCTCCGATCATTCTTTCAGCACAGGAAATCTCATCTGAAATATTAAATTTTGTAATTTCATTATCATACGGTTCAAAGGTAACTGCAGCATTGTCCGGGAGAGTAAAATTCTCCACATCACCGTAACTGCACATGGCGATCGCGCGCTTCACGGCATCAGCAGCATTACCGGTCTCGTTAGTGTAGGAAAAACCGGTCCGGCTCTCTTTGTTCACCCTTATTCCAAAACCTGAATTTTCGCTTTCAGAGAGAGAATAAAGCCTGTTATTTTTAAAACTTACCGGTGTGCTTTTGCCTGAAACGTGAACAGCATCGTACCACCTTACCCCTTCCGGAATAACTTTCTCTATCATGTCTCTCATTTTTTCCCTCCGATA
>DAONFJ010000150.1:0-4821 GCA_035403545.1 Spirochaetota bacterium | reverse complement strand
ATTAAAATATTACAAAAAAATTCTTATATATAAAATTTTAACATCGTGGAACATTTACTATTTTTTTTTCAGAAAAAAAGTCTGCAATTCTTTTTTTTCAACTCTGTAATTATTATTAAATATTTTATAAAAAATATTGACTTATTAAAATAGGTGCAATAATATTTTTCTATTCAATTTTTATCAGAGATCATTTCCACCGGATATATAATATTTGACCAAGAAACTGATAACCATCCTTCTATTCCTGATTATTTCCGAGAGTGCCTATGCTGAAGATAAAGCAAAAATAAGCATAGCTATAATGGAATTCCGCGCCAACAATACAAAAGAAGGTTTTGGAAAAGCATGCATGGACATTCTTTCTGAAGAACTATTTGCTTCAGAGCTTTTTACATTAATGGAAAAAAGCCAGATGGACAAAATCGCCCGCCTTAACGGATTCAAAGAGTTCAACATCATAGATCCGCAGCAGATTGCAAAATTCGGGAAAATACTCAACGTCGATAAGATGATCGTGGGATCAATAACATATCTTGACACATATATTATTGACGTAAAGATTCTGAACGCAGTCACAGGGGAAATCGAATTTAATGTCAGGAAAAAAATAAGTTCCATAGATAAACTGGAAAATTCTCTTGATGATATTGCGCTTTCAATTGAGCGTCATTGCCAGGGCTATTACAATCTCAGCGGAAATTTTGATATATCAGTTGAAATGGTTTATCTTAAACCATTTGGTACATTCAGCAATGCGGTTGATCCGGGCCCCGGTATTCAGGCAGTAATTGCTGTTAATCCGCCTCCCGTAATACCTTTCGACATGCAGATTATAACGGGTTATTACAACTTCAAACCTGTCTATGAATCAATAAATTATTTTTATATGTTTCCACTATATTTAACTGCCGCTTATAAGTTTACTCTTACGCGAAATTTAAATTTCATGCCGTCAGCAGGATTCGGATATATTTTTTCAAAAATTTCTTCAGATAAATCTGAAGAAACGGACAGTATATACTGGCAGGAAAAAAGTTTGTATTATAATCCTGCTATAGTTATAAGGACAGAATTGGATATTCTTCTTTTCGACAGATGGTATCTTGTTTTCACTCCGCAGTATAATGTTTTTTTTGAGGAGGAAAGAGTCGGGCAGTTCGCGTCTTTCGGTCTTGGACTGAAGATGCTTTTTTAATTATAAGTTATTTTTTTGTAATAATATATGATTAATGCCACTTTAATAAAGCAGCTATGAACATTATCACAGGTAAAGTAAAAAAGTTCACCGATATCTACAGCGATTTCTATTCCGTGGTTTACAATGGAATATACGCGAAAATTCGCAATGCAGACATATCCGGAGATCTGGCCCAGGAGGTCTTTACGAGATTTTACGAAAAGATGGACGAAGTAGAAAATCCCCGCAAATGGCTTCTTGGCGCATTAAGATATGTGCTGCTTGAACATTACAAAAAAAATAGTGTGGGAACACTCGACATAGATGAGATCTTTTTTGATACGAATATTCAGTATGTGAACGGATTCAGAGACACAAGAATAATTCTGCAGGAAGCCTTTGATACATCGGAAAATTACAAGGATGAGAGAGACAGAATTATATACGAGCTTATTGCAATTAAAAATTATTCGTATGAAGAAGTCGCAAGGCTGATGGGTTTAACTAAACGCCAGGTCAATTATAAATATAAATCCGTCGTTGACAGAATAGTGGACTATCTTAAAAAACGAGGCATTAATAATCTGGAAGAGTTATTATGAATACGGAAAAAACATTAAAAGCTGTAATTGATAAATATAAACTCAGTGAGCCTGTACCATTCGATGTCCGGATGGCAATGGAAAAATCCAGAAAAGAGAATCTTATAAAGATACTGAAAAGAGATGTACATCGCGCCATATTTCTCTCCATGGTTGTTTCTTTTTTTCTCTGGATTAAAAAATTCGGCATATCTATATCAATAATAAAAAGTGCCGTCGCTGTTTCAGTTGCTTTGATTATCGGTGCAGGAATTATAACTGTGGCAGGAGTATATACTACAGGTAAAATAATTGATTACATTTCTGATGAAAAACAAAAGATTGAACAGGTGCAGGATATAAAAATAGATTCAGGCTCAAACGAAAAAACTGAAGAATCAGGCGCTCCTGAGATCATATCTTATGCTGTAGCGGTTTCACCAGTTGAAATGGATAATGCTTCATATAAATTGCTTTCAGAATACAGAAATATTATGATCCGGGAACTGAGGAAAATCAAGGGTACGAAAGCGGCAATAAACTTAAACAGCCTGGACGAATATCATTTAGCGGATAAAACTCTCAATATATCGATCATAAAACTGAATGAAAAATCTCAGGGTTCCGGAGATGAATCTGTTTACAGAATATCCGCTAAAATTATCAGTTCAACTAATTCCAGAGTGTTAATGCATACATCGGAGACTGCTGCAGGAGAAAACGCTATTTCCAGTTCAATTCAAAAACTTGCTGCAAAATTGTCAGCCAAATTATAAATTTTACTGAATTAGTTTTTTTAAATAATTTATAGCATAGTTAAAACATTCTATAAATTATTTTCTACTTTGCTGAGTGCATGGCGCTCAATCTATCATTGAGGCTGTTATATCTTTTATTAAGCCTTTTTCTTTTTTCGAATGTTTCAGGTGAATATTTACATGGAGAAGGAAGAAGAGTAATAAGCCTTATTGCCTGGTCCTCGGATATACGCTGAAGAGGTGTTCCGTAATAGTAATATGAAGCGCTCTGAATTCCGTAAATACCTCTCCCCCATTCTGCATAGTTGAAATACAATTCAAGTATCCTTGTTTTCGGCATAATTGCGTCGATAGTAATCGCTGCGATTGTTTCCAGATATTTTCTTATATAAAGTTTATCCGGAAAAAGAAACAATGTCCTTGTAAGCTGCTGAGTGATAGTGCTGGCTCCTGAAAGTTTTTTGCCATACTTCATATTCACCTGGATCGCGGTTGCAATAGCTCCGGTATCAATGCCATAATGTCTGTAAAAATTCGGATCCTCTGTCGATACAACCAGTCTCTGATACTTTCGTGAAATTGATTTTATCGGTATGTCATAATGTTTTTTTGAACTGTAACCATTAAATACGAACCTGTATGCCTGCAGGGTTGTAAAAGGGGGATCAACAAAAATGTATAGTAAAGCAGCAGCTGCAATAAATGTAATAAAAATTATATGAAAAGTCAGAGTATATCCTGCCGCTTTTTTAAAAAAGTTTTTAAAATCAAAATCTTTTAATATTGAAGATATTTTCATAGTTAACGTTTTTTTAGATGTGCCTGTTTTGTCAATATAAAATACAGTTAATTTTGACAACTATGAGTATGGATTCACCTATAATTTAGAATAAGATATATCCCGTTTTCTCATCCTCCAGTGCCTGGTCTATGTTTTGAAGTTTCCGGTATAATTCTTTTATCACTGAAAGAGATGAATCGATTGCTTCCGAGGTAAGGGGCTCTGAGCTATCTCTCAAATATTTCAGATCACTCTCAATCTCTTCCACCCGTTTAACTAGATCCTGTATTAATTCAAAATTTGTCATAATTGTGTTCCTGAGAATAATTAATCATTTTAGTATTTATTCCTTAATTTTTATAAACAGAATATTCTATTACCCGTTATCTTAGTCGGGAAGGCTATAATTGATTTCATTTTTACTAAAATATATATATTTGCGAATAATGACTGAATTATCCAGAGATGATTTAACATCAAGCATTGATAAATTGATCTGCTATGTTCTAAAGAATGAAAAAGCTGAAGGCTCTGACCCTTATACTTAATATCTTAAAAATAAACAGCGATCCTCTTCAAATATGCCTCTTCATAGAAGAGAAATTTTTTTACACACTCTTCAAAAGTATTCCCAAGATTACTAAAATAATTATGAAGGGTAATTTTAACCCTCGCTTCATAGTTTTTTACAAGATAACAGTTTATAAAACCCATATAATTTTCACGAGGATCTCTGGATAAATTTTTTCTTACTGGATTAAATCCTATGTACCACAATAGCCACAACAGGTACTGTTCTGGATTATCAGCTTTTTCAATGATATTGGAACCGAAACGTTCGTTCCAGAACGCACCTGTCTCTCCTGTTGCTCTGTTGTATTTCTCCGCAACCCGGGCTTTTATATACTGCATTATACTCGATATAGTCTCCCTGCCTTCAATTGTTTTTATGATGAGATGGATATGGTTCCCGACAGGTTCTACTGCAACAAGTTCAAACTTATACTTTTCCTGGCACATAATTATTGCATCTGTGAGATATTTCCTCACATAGCTGCTGTGAAACAGGTTCTTTTTACCATGGCATCTTGTGTAACAGTGATACGTTACACCCTGAAGGATCTCTCGCAGCGGTTTAGTCATTTTTTTCTCCAATTGTATCCGTTTTTTATAAATACGCATGGAGAGTCCGTGAAATTAAAAAAATTCCAGGGTCAGAGCCATTTTTTTAAAAAAAAAGCTCTGACCCCATCTATAAAAAATTACTTAATAAGTTCCCGTCCCAAATGAAAGGCTTTGAGATTCTGTTCGATAAACTTCTCTTTAACAAGCAGTTTTATCGCATCCTCCCAGTCACTGACATCAAACTCGAGATATTTAGAGAGACAGCCAATCATAACTATATTCAGGGCTTTTTTTGTTCCTGCTTCTTTAAGAGCTTCAGTAGTATCAACCACAACTGTATTTGAAAAATTATTTTTAAGCCACGATTCTATATCTGCCGGATACTGCATTGCACCC
>DAONFJ010000149.1:0-4822 GCA_035403545.1 Spirochaetota bacterium | reverse complement strand
AAGTAAATACAGAAAAAGAACAATATAAACAGAAAATGAATACAACACAAAAAGCCGCGACGGCGCATGAGTCGCAGCCCTCGGCGTCTGAGAGTGCGTTTCTTTCCGTCGCTTTCTTTACGCACATCAAAGAAAGCGACAGTTAACTTAAAGATAAAATTTAGTATAATACTGAAAATATATGTAAAAGAGCACGTTGTAAATTCTATAAAACTAAAAGAAATATATAAAGGAATAAAACTGCGTCAGGGATTGCAGCGTTACCCCACAGCGGGCAAAAGCAGAAGAGTAATTAGGAATGGATAAATAATTCTCTATGAAACAAGACCGCCCGCGAGGAGTATAAGCGGAAAGCCCGGCACTGAGCAGTTACACAGAGAGTTAATATAAGGATATGTCTAAACAACATATCCTTTTTAATTTATACACCAAAGTGCGAAGGGCGACGCCCGAAAGAACATTATAAGTTGACGTCAACGGAAGCAATGGTATAATAACAACCTATGAATATGATGCAAGTGGAATGAGGGCACTGAAGAAAGGAAAGTACGGTACGGTATGTAAACGGCAAATATACTGCGCGTAATAAAGGCCTTGTAAGCAAACACGTATTTGCAGGAAAAATCAGATTGGTTTCAAAAGTGGTAATATCTGATACTGACAAATCGTTATTTATCAGTATCAGATAATAAAATTTTACCGCATCACAAAGCTCTCTATTTTATAGACAGTATCTTCTTTCAATTCATTCTGGCTGTACGGGTCCATATCTTCAAATCGTTAGCTTCTTTTATGAGGTCTTCCCTGAACTGAGGGTGAGCCAGCTCAATAAGGTTCTCTGCAATCTGCCAGTCGTTCTGGCCGCGCATTTTTTTGCACCCGAACTCAGTTACTATGAAGTCTACCATATGCCTCGTAACAGTGGTCATTGTACCACGTTCAAATGCTCCGACAATACGGGACTGGAGCTTGCCCTCTTTGCCGACATGGGTAGACGGCAGGCAGATGAAGCTCTTCCCGTTTTTGGACCACTGGGCCCCTAATGTATAATCCACCATTCCGCCATTGCCGGTTATATGGTTAACACCCATGCTCTCGGCACTTACCTGGCATTTCATGTCAAGCTGTAGCGCCTGGTTTATACTTATAAAATTATCATTGGCGGCAATAATACGCGGATCATTGGTATACTCTACATTATAGGTAGCAAGGGACGGATTGTTATTCATGTAATCATACATGCGCTGTGTCCCTATACCGAAAGTATAAACTGCTTTCCGCCGGTCAATCTGCTTCTTCGAACCGTTTGCCTGCCCGGATTCAATCAGGTCAATGCAGGCATCAACGAATAATTCAGTATGTATGCCGAGATTTTTTAAATCCGTATCCCTGAGGCATAAGGCGATGGCATTAGGAAGGCCGCCGATACCAAGCTGGATACAGCATCCGTCCTTTATGTAAGGGATGATATTCTGTGCAATCCGTATTTCGGTTTCAGTTGGCGGAGCAATTTCAGGAACAGCAAAAATTCTCTGGCTTTCCGGTGCCTCGACAATAAAATCGATCTGCGAGATATGTACCGCTTCGTGTTTTCCGCCAAGACATCTCGGCATAGTCGGTACCACCTCGACCACGGCTCTCTCTGCAAACTCCGCGCACGTAAGAGACTCGGAGCAGCTTGGGCCGAAGTTAAAATAACCGTTTTCATCCATGGGGGCAACCTGCTGCCATGACCAGGGAATAGTTTCTCTGCAGTTAGCGGCCTCGGCAGAACGGACAAAATGTTCACAAATGTGATACATAACCGGTCCGTAAATAATGTTATCGCACATACTGCGCATCATTCGGGTCAGTTTTGACCAGTGCCAGTCATGATACACAAATGCATCCTTGTATTTAACGACTTCCGGTACGGGCGGAACCATTGCCGCGCCAATAACCAGGATATCCCTCAGTTCCTCGTGCCGCGCAGCCAGTGCCCTGTCAAGCATCTGGGGCTTGCCGTTAAAGTAACCGTATTTAATGGCATCTCCGGATTTCACCTGTGCGGCAACTTCTTCGGCAGTCCGCAATTTCTGTTTGTACTCATCACTATAAGACATTTCCCCCTCCTTGAAACAATAATATATTTTTTAAATATTGCTGATTCATGGTTCTGGTAACTGCCGGATTTCCCCGTCATTTTTTACGGTCAGAGACATACCTTTATTCTCATTCTGAATATCTGCCTGTATAGCCAGTGATTCAATGAGCGGTTCAATCATGCTAATAAAAATTTATATCCCGTTTGGAGATATTAATAGATTATAAGCCTGGTTATGCCTGATTCCGCGGATATATAATCCATTGTGGTACACGCAAAGATTTTCCCGCGGGGAATCATTTTCATTGTCTGAATGATTTCGCTAATCCTGCTTTATTTTTATCTTTCCCGGCAATTAATCGGGCGTGCCTGTAATTATTTTTATCTACATCTTACAGTCGCCAATAATATGATTAGTTTAATAAAACTAAATATAAGAAAAGTCAATAACAAATTTAACTATTGGTAAAATTTTTTAACTTTGAGTTTACAGAAACTGTATATTTAATGCGATTATTGGTATAATGTTAAGAAAGTTTTGGCATATTTTAACAGGTGGATTGTATAAATAGAGCCTTTTATACATGAAAATAAACATGGAAGAATCCGTCATTTGTTGACATGGATGCCTGAAAAAACAGCCAGGTTTTATTAGCGGTTCAGCAGGGAAATATGGCTGCCTTCCTTTATTGCGTCGTAAACTTTTTTTTCGGCGAATTTCAGAATAGCACCCATGGCTTTTTTTGAAGCGTCAGCATCCCTTAGCTTTAAGGCCCTGAGCAGTTTTAAGTTCAGCCTGAGTGAAGCTTCGGCAGAACCTTCGATTGAATAGAAAAATTCTGTAAAAAAATTATATACCGGCCTGAATGACTGGAAAACAATGCGGTTGATGATATTGCCGGATATATTAATAATTGCATAATGAAAATCAAAATCACACTCCGTAAGGACCGTTATATCGGTAAGGTGCTCCTTCTTGATTTCGAGGTTACGTTCCAGGTATTCTATATCTTTATCTGTAACACGGCCTGCCGCCTCGCCTGCAGTTGCTGTTTCAGTGGTAAACCTGAAATTCAGGAGAGAATCAAGCGTCTGCCTGTCTATGCTTCTGCGTATGCGTAGTATCTGGACAAGCGTTTCAAGTGATCCGTTGTTCTGGTAATCCTCCACATATGTCCCGCTCTGGGGATGAGTGGCCACTAATCCGCTCTGTGCAAGCATCGCTATTGCTTCACGGACGGCAAACCTGCTGGCCCCGTATTTAAGGGCAAGATCACGCTCGGGGGGGAGTTTGCTTCCGACAGGGTAAATGCCCCTTATTATATCAGCCTGCATATCATTAAAAATTTTTCCCGGAAGTCCAGGATTCATAGCATTCACCTTCTTCTTTCTTATAAACGGCCGGCCCGCTACGAAACATACATGACAGATCAGGCTGTTTTACAAGTAAAAAAACTTGACAACTGGTTATACCAGTTATAATTATTGGTATAACCAAAAATGGAGGAGGGATTATAATGAAAATTTCCGCAATTGAACTGTACCATGTTTCAGTCCCGCTCAAGGAGACATTCCGGCCTACATGGATACCGGGTTATCCGCAGACGCACAACAGGTTTACCCTGATAAAGCTTGTGACTGATGAAGGGATCGAGGGATACAGCGCAGGGGCCGCTATGGGTACCGAACGGGAGGGTCTTGGCGACCTTCTTGGAGGTTACCTTATAGGGGCTGATCCCACGGATATAGGGAGAGTACAGGATCTGCTGAAACAGGCGGGAGTCCTGGGCTGGAGAAACTTCTGGATTGAACCGGCCTGTTGGGACATTATGGGAAAGAAAGCAGGTAAACCGGTTTATGAACTGCTTGGCGGTAATGCCAGACCTGTTGAAGTATACTGCTCTACTGGAGAAATGCATGAACCGTATAGAAGGGCCGAAGAGCTGATGGCGATAAAAGAAAAAGGATACCGCTGTGCCAAGCTCCGTGTCAAAAGCATTGAACTTAAAGACGACATCCGCCAGATTGAAATAGTCAGAAAGAAAATGGGGGATGATTTTATGCTTGGTGTGGACGCCAACCAGGGCTGGCTTGTAACCATTGTCGACAGGATACCTGCATGGGACCTCGACAGGGCTAAAAAATTTGCCGACGCGTGTTATGCTAACGGCATTGAATGGCTTGAGGAGCCGCTAGATTCCCGCGATTATGACGGTAACGCCGCGCTGAAAAAATACTCAAAAGTCAAACTTTCGGGGGCTGAACTTAATTACGGCTGGGATGAAATAAAAATAATGTTTGAGAAAGACTGTTTCCACATCTATCAGCCGGACGCGACGTTTGCCGGAGGCATAGCGCAGGTGAAAAAAGTTATAGATATGTGCCGCGAAAAAAAACGCCTTTATACGCCGCATACATGGACAAACGGGATCGGGTTCTATGTAAACTGGAACCTGGTACTGGCTGACAGGGGAAACTCCCTGCCGCTTGAATATCCCTTCGAACCGCCGTCATGGATTCCGGAATACAGGGAGGGTATTATAAATCCGATAATACCGGATAACAGGGCATTCCTGCAGCCGTTCACAGCACCAGGCCTTGGTTTTACTATAAATGAAAAATTACTTAAAAAGTACGGAAAACGTTTCTTCAGGCTCACGGAAACCGGTCTCAAAATGAAAGTAATTAAAGAAAAAGGCCTGAAAGCCGCACTGGACCTGAAAAAAAGAAAATCATGAT
>DAONFJ010000148.1:3426-4902 GCA_035403545.1 Spirochaetota bacterium | reverse complement strand
GGGGACTTACCGTTTCAACATTAACCCGTTCAGCATCGCCGCAAGCTCATCTTTACGGTAAGGCTTACGAATGCTTCCTGTAAAACCAAATTCTTTCGGATTGGAAATAACCGGATCTTCAGAAAAACCGCTTGAAGCGAAAACCGGCATATCCGGATAATTCTTTCTTATCCGGACAAGAGTCTCCTTGCCTCCCATGCCTCCGGGAATAGTAAGATCAAGAATCACTCCGTCGAAAGGTTCACCCCGCGCTTCCGCTTCGGCAATGAGCGACAGGGCTTCTTCACCGTCACAGGCTTCCACCGTAGAGTACCCTGACAGCTGCAGCATCTTACTGGAAATTTCCCTGATAAACACTTCATCATCCATAACAAGTATTTTTCCGCTGCCGGTACCGGGGGGAGATGAAGGACGTGCCTCGCGAGCGATTTCTTTTTCAGAAGCGGGAAGGAGTATATGAAAGACAGATCCTTTACCGGGTGTTGACTCCACATCAATATAACCGTCATGCTTTTTAATAATTGAATAACATGTGGCAAGGCCAAGGCCGTTACCCTGATGTTTAGTGGTAAAAAAAGGATCAAAGATGCTCTTCAGGTGATCGGGCTGAATTCCGATTCCCGTATCTGATATTGAAATTCTTATATAATTGCCGCTTTTAAGAAAAGGATTTTTCTGATGCTTTAAAAAACAGTTTTTGGCAGAAATAACAATTTTGCCTCCCACAGGCATTGCCTGTTTCGCGTTGATAACAATATTATCAATTACCTGTGACATCTGGTTTTCATCAAAATCACAAAGTCTTAGATCTTCATCAATTATATATTCGCAGGTAATGTTTGAACCGGATAATGCAAAAGCCGCGCTGTCTTTAATCAGTAAACCGATATTTCCTGTTTTACAGACCGGCATCCCCCCTTTTGAAAAAGTAAGAAGCTGCTGTGTAAGGTCCCTTGCGCGGTTAAATACAGTAAATGCCTTATCAAGATAATCCGACACGGATTTATCATTTGTATTTTTCAGCCTTGCCATTTCAATATATCCGAATATCCCGCTAAGGAGATTATTGAAATCGTGAGCTATTCCCCCGGCAAGGACACCTAAAGAATTCAGCCTGTCTGTCTGCTGCACCGCATCAAGAAGTTTAATCTTTTCAGTCATGTCCCGGAAAACGATGACAACACCGACAATCCTGCTATTGTTGTCCTGTATCGGCGCGCCGCTGTCAGCGATAATTCTTTCAGTACCGTCCCGCGAAATAAGAAGAGTATGATTTTCAAGTTCGGTTATTATTCCTGTTTCAAGAACCTTTTCCGCGGGATTCCCGCACTTCATACGGGTCGCTTCATTTATGATATTGAATACAGCGGAAAGCGGTTTACCCTCTGCTTCATCCTGTCTCCACCCTGTAAGATCCTCTGCCACTTTATTCATTATCATAATGTTGCAGAACATATCCGTAGTAATTACACCATC
>DAONFJ010000148.1:0-3326 GCA_035403545.1 Spirochaetota bacterium | reverse complement strand
CGTTTATTGGCTTCAATAATTATTCCGGCAGGGCTGCCGAGTAAAAATGCATCAGGCGCCAGTTCGAGGATTGATTTAAAACGTGCTTCACTCTCAATGAGTTTTCTCTCAGCCTGGGAACGTTTTATAATTCTCCACATTCCTTCCATAAGCAGAGTCAGCTGACGGACATCTGTTTCATCATATTCCGCCTGTTTATTTCCTACTCCGGCAACTGCTACTATTTTATCACCGTCAAAAATCGGAACATTCATGTGACGCTTTATCGGGACATGGCCTTCCGGAATACCTTTCTTTTTTTCGTCAGGCGCATCATAATCGTTTGTAACTATAGCCCTTCTCTGCCTGACAGCTTCCCCCCACAGGCCTGTAGATTCAAGAGGATATTCCAGCGGTTTATCTTTTACCCTGCATATTTCCATCGCTTTTTCGGACCACGCATACATGGTCATCACCGTTTCGTCTTCATTTACAAATGCGATGTAGCCGATATCACTCCTCGTGAGTTTTACACATTCCTCCATGACCATCAATGCAAGTTCACCGTCAGAGAGATAGTTCTGCTGGCTCAGATGGAGCATGGCTTCCAGCCTGGCTTCATTTAATTTCAGAATTTCTTCAGTATGTTTTCTTTCTGTTATATCCCTTATAGACGCAATAATCCGGTCTGCACCGTCAATTTTAATTCTGCTCAGGGACACATCCGCCCAGAACATCTCGCCGTTTTTCTTTCTTGCTCTCCACTCGAAAGTCCGGTTTCCGGATTCAAAACTGTACCGGACGAGATCCATGTTTCTCCGGGCCGGATCTTTCTCTTCAAATACTCCAAGGTCACCACTGTTCCCGTTGAGGACTTCCTCTTTGTCATTATACCCGTAAAGTTGAAGCATAGTCTTATTCACATCAAGGAGGGCACCTGTAACACCGTCATGAATAAACAATGCGTCACCTGAAGAATCAAATATTTCATGGTAATTTTTTTCGCTTGCTTTCACTTTTTCAAGAGCTTCAAAATGCCGGAACGCAAGGTCAATAGAGGACTTCAGCAGGTAATCCCCGGAACCTTTTAAAACATAACCGTAATGCTGAATCCCGGTTACACTCTCCACCATCTGCCGGCCGGAATATGCTGTAAGAAAAATTACAGGGATATTTCTGATTTTAAGGATCTCCATAGCCGCACGGGAACCGCTCATACCTGTCCCCAGGTCAAGATCCATAAGAACAAAATTTATTTCATCATTCTCCAGGCATGCCTTAACTGCTTTTTCCCCTGTATTGGCAATAATGACATTATACCCGAAATTTCTCACCGATTGCGACAGGGTCAGCGAAATGACAGCTTCATCTTCAACAAGTAATATGGTTTTATTTTTATCCAAAGTTATCTCCATATAAAAGGAACCTAAAGTGCCGCTGCCGCATAAAAGGATGACATGATTTTATGTTATATTTAGTACGCTAATTAAATCCATCAAAAAATGCTCTATTTTTTAAAAAACGTATGGAAATTGTTTCTCTAATGAGAGTTTAATTTAATTATACTGAAATTTTGCAGTAAAATACTTATAATAGATATAAACCGGCCAGGCCTCACCCACCGGCCCTCCCCCTCTTCAGTTCGTTAAAACAGAAGAAGAGGCCGGGGCATTTAGTATTATTTTTAGAAAATACCGGAAGAAGAGAGCCGCGTGAGGTTACTCAAACGGCTTATCGAATTTTTTGTCCATGGCGTTATTCTTTGTAAGCATTCCGTCCCAGAGAAAATTATTAACCATGGGTATAACCTGCAGCAGATTCTCCGGTGTAAGATGTTCCGGGCGTGCGAGTTTTGTCAGAACCTCCGGATCAAGTTTTCCTGTTTCTCCGAATGACCTTCCGGCCTTATAAAAACCCGAGAATACTTTCTCCACCAGGACTGGCGGCTGTATAGTGAGGCCTTCGCATCCCCCCTTGCAGATTGAGCCCAGGTATATGCATCCGAGCCGCCCGGCAAGCTTTGCGCAATATCTTTCAACAAACCTGTTGTGATGAGTTTCAGGAAACCCGTTCTGAATCATGAACATAATCTTCAGGTCGGGACGCTTTCCCTTGAGCCCTTCGAGTGATTCAATAAACTCTTTCACCGATCCCGGCATGGCATCAACATAAAGCGGAAAAGCAATCATAAGGACCTCCGCATCAAGAAATACTTTTTTGAGATTTTCAAAAGAAGGCCTCTCTTTAAATACATAGTATTTCTCTGCGATATTCCCTTCAGTTTCGATGAATCCTTTTATAAAGTGTTCCAGGAGTTTTTCAGTATTACTTGATGTTCCGCGCGGTGATCCATTAATTATTGATAATTTCATATGCTGTCTCCTCTGCCTGTGCTGTAGTGAATTTTACAAACGAAAGCCTGCTCTGTAAATTAAGCGCGGCCCGCTGGAATATTTCAGTTATAATATTTATATCCTCGTCATCGGTGTCTCCGCTTTTTTCAAGAAGGAGCCCCATTACCGGGTACTTTGAGTATCTCTTCATGTGGTGAACTTCACCTTCTATATCTTCAAGGTACGGGTGTATCAGCGGGATGATCCGGTCCAGCGCATTTTTAAGTACCGCCGAAGGGTAACCCATTATTACAGGCGACGCAAGAAGTATAAAGTCAGAGTGAAGGACCTCCCTGCAGAGTACGTCTCCGTCATCCCTGAACACGCAGAGTCCCGGAGTCTTTACCCAGCAGTTGAAGCATCCCCTGCATGGAGAATATTTCATTTCGTTGAGGATAAGCTCCCCTGTTTCTACTCCCTTATCCGATAATTTATGTTTTAAATCCTGAATGCTGCTGTCGATGGACGGGCTGTTTACTCCCCCGTTTAAAATCAATACTTTCATGACGCCTCCACATTATATGCAATATGTTGCATAGACTAACATAATTGTAAATAAGTCAAGATAAATATTGCATAAGGCAGGCCGGTAACACCTATCCACTTTTAAGGAAGTAATCAAATATCCGCACAAAACCTTTAAGCCCCCGCACCCCCGGAGGGGGCAAGGCACTTTGGGCGGCTGACTTAAATATATTATCGATCCATATATTTATTGAAAAACAAAATACTTTTCTTTGCCCCCTCCGGGGGTGCGGGGGCTTAAAAATCCAGTTAGTGAAACATTTTATATTATTCAAAAAATGTGGTAGATGTCAGAGTAAATGTGAGTACTGTGCCGGTACATTCACGTGCAGGTACCGGCCTGAATGATATTAAAAAGCGGAACTCTATGAAAATTTTAATCCGAATTCCGGAATGACCGCGATAAGATGTTCAAATATCCCGGCTACT
>DAONFJ010000147.1:0-5005 GCA_035403545.1 Spirochaetota bacterium | reverse complement strand
CATCTTCGAATGAACTTCTCTCTTACGCAATTAAATGGGTGCAGAAGACTGAAGAGTAGAATTTAATTTTGAGAAAAGCATATGAATTTATGGATTTTAATGTGGAATTTTATGCTATACGTTTTCCAGCTATAATAATTTTTTTTATAACTATGAACCTCTATCTACATAGCTTTACAAAATAAAAAATTGTTGATTTTTTTCTCATTGATAGTAAGTTAAAAAAAATGGGGGGATCAAATATGTACATGATGGGGAAAAGATGGCAGAACTGTTGAAAGCTGCCATTGATAAGGGTGCACTTTGCCCTGATGACTATCAAAATATATTACGTGAAGCCGATAAAGATGGAATCACCGATAAACACGAGGAAACAATCTTGAAAGCTATGCATGAACTCATTGTAAACAAAATCCTTGTCCCGGTTCCGACTTGTGATGAATGCAGTATGAATAAGAAATAATATAACTTTTAAAAATTTATATTATTTAATCGGGCTGACCTGAAATTATGGTCAGCTTTTTTGTGTTTCTTATTTTGATTGTCCGTATCGATTATACATTATTCCGGAGAGAATTAAACACATTCAATAGCGGAAGACGACCGCGTCTTTGAAATTAATATGAACAAGTCAAGCTATCTGTTCATATAATTATTCTAAATGTTTTTTATAAATTAATCCTCATCTATTTCATGACATACAGCTCTTTTATTAACCTTCCATTTATCAATTAACAGCTGTTTGCTGTTGAAAAGATAAGATCCCTTTCTGCATTTCTGCAGTCGGGAGATCTTTCATCTAAAGATATAGTGTAATAATTACGGAACCCGCTTAATTGTCTTCTCGGCAATCATGGCCTTGAATTCCTGAAGCAAAATACGTTCATGACTATCAAG
The DNA here is from genome assembly GCA_035403545.1 of Spirochaetota bacterium. Classification (GTDB taxonomy): domain Bacteria; phylum Spirochaetota; class UBA4802; order UBA4802; family UBA5550; genus WRGT01. The sequence goes on along the minus strand of DAONFJ010000147.1, from coordinate 4,108 downwards.
TATTCCATCTTCATCAGCTATACTGTATATTTCTTCATACTCATTATTGGTTACAACGTGATCATCAATTGCTTTTTTAATTACCTCAGCAAGCTTCTCACCTGATTTAGTTAACATAAGTCACCTTCCAAAAAAATTATATTAAATTCTGAATATATTTAATATATATCTTTTTCTTTGTTGTTACAATAAATTCAGAATTAAAAATTCAATTAGAAGTTTTTTTTCTTTTTTCCAGATACTTTTTTGAAGCAATATAAAGTACAATCCCGCCTGCAAGTCCGGCAACTGTTGTACCCGCCAGTATTGCTTCAAGAAACGGCAGCCCCAAATTAAGTACATCCTTAACAGAAACCAGTGAACTGTAATCAACACTCCTCTCTGGATCATTAATTATAAAATGACCAATTTTATAACTCAGCGGGTAAATAAATGGAGTTGTAAATGGATTGCTAATTGCTGTCATAATCACAGCCGTTTTCCTATTTCCATTTAACAGTTGAGCAAAAACAAGCGCCAGAACAATCTGAAGTCCCCAGAATATACTCAGCCCGAAAAAAAAACCAATAGCTATACCTCGTGAAAGCCTGGCGGAAGAATCATTTATCCTTACAATGCTTTTTATAAATTCTTTTATCCTTTTATCCATGAATGCTTCCGCGCCAATTTTTATTAAATAAAGGACAATTATAGCATTTTACGACTAGATTAAAACTATTTTTGGCCATTGTCATCGTGCAGAAGGGAATTCATAGTTATTATCACATATATATTAACATATAAATTGATCTCCGCCTTCGCAGAGGAGACAGTAAGGACTAATTAATTCGTAAACTGCTATAGTATCGTTTAAAATTTTTAATTTATAAATCAGTTTTTAAAGGCATTTAATTTTTTACTTTAATTCTCAGAATTTTTTCAACAGATAATACAAATCTTTTACATTTAATAAATTACATTGTAATTAAAATTATTGAATTTTTTTACAATACAATTTTATAATATCTCCTGGGTTTAATAGCCGATTAGAAACTCTAGCCAAATTTACGATATAAAATCAAGAGTATTTAAATAAAATAAACCATGCACAGGTTAATTATGAAATGGCATATTATTAAAATTGAAGATGTACTCAAACATTTTAACACATCCTCTGATAAAGGCCTCAGCTCTGAGGAGGCAGCAAAACGCCTTAAGTCAAAAGGTCCTAATGAACTTATTGAAAAGGATGGACGGTCCCCATTCCAGATACTCCGGGAACAGGTCGCTGCAACAATGGTACTTATTCTTATTGGAGCCGCCGTTATTTCAGGAATGCTGGGAGATTTTAAGAATACAACTGCGATTCTTTCAATTGTTGTTCTCTTTGTTTTAATGGGTTTTATCCAGGAGTACCGTGCTGAAAAAGCCATCGCCGCGCTGAAAAAAATGGCAGTGCCTGGAGTAAGGTCTCTGCGCGACAATGTTCTTTCTGAACTTTCAGCCCGGGAGCTTGTCCCCGGCGACATAGTAAATATTGAAACCGGAAACATAATACCGGCCGACCTGCGGCTTATAGAAGCAGTGAACCTCAGCATACAGGAAGCGGCGCTTACAGGCGAATCGGAGCCTGTCGGCAAAATAACTTTCCCTCTTGCTCTGGAAAACATCCCACTTGGGGACAGGAGAAATATGGCATTCATGGGTACTGTTGTTACACAGGGGCGCGGCACTGCTGTAGTTGTATCAACAGGCATGCAGACCGAGCTTGGCAAAATCGCAGGTTTAATTCAGAATGTCCGCCAGGAGCAGACACCTCTTCAGCGAAGGCTCGACTCCCTCGGCAGAACACTTGCTCTTATAGGTTTCGGCATATCTCTTCTTATTTTCACCCTTGGCGTATGGAGAGGGGACGAGATCAGACACATGCTTTTAATAGCTGTCAGCGTAGCAGTAGCAATTGTACCCGAAGGACTTCCAGCTGTAGTAACCATAACTCTGGCACTGGGCGCTCAGAGGATGCTTAAAAGAAATGCACTGATTCGCAAGCTCCCGGCTGTTGAAACCCTGGGCTCTGTTACAGTAATCTGTTCCGATAAGACAGGAACCCTCACAGAAAACAGAATGACCGTTGTAATTCTTGATGTTGCCGGGCATACACTCGACCTCTCCAGTGACGTAAAAGCTGACAGGCATATAATTGAACTCCCTGTGCAGGGTGAACCCGCCCAATCTTCACTTACTCTCGCTGCAGTGGGCGGTTCTCTTTGCAACGATGCCCGGATGACCGACAGAGGTGAGGACCGTTATCACATTCTGGGAGACCCTACTGAAGCAGCACTGGTTGCTGCTGCAGCAAGAATGGGTTACATGAAACCCGCTCTTGACCTTTCATTTCCCCGCGTAAAAGAAATACCGTTTGATTCGGAACGAAAGAGAATGACCACAATACACAAAATACCGGAGAGCCGTTTAGAGTACCTGCCTGAGAATGTAAAATCTGGCATGTACATCTCATTCACAAAGGGGAGTGTAGACGGTCTTCTGGAAAAGGTTAACTGGATATGGGTAAACGGCAAGGCATTGCCTGCTGATGATGAATGGAAATCAAAGATATCCGCTTCAAATGACCGGCTGGCTTCAAAAGGAATGCGAGTGCTGGGTGTCGCATTCAGGCTCCTGGAAAAGATACCGGCAGATACAGATTCTGACATTGAAGATGATCTTACAATGGTCGGGCTTTTTGGCATGATTGATCCTCCAAGACCGGAGGTGAAGAACGCAGTAGCCACATGTCTTAACGCCGGAATACGGCCAATCATGATAACAGGAGATCACCCGCTAACTGCCGTTGAAATAGCACGGCAACTGGGGATATCAAGAGAAGGTAACGTCATTACAGGAGCTCAGTTAGAACAGATGTCATTGAATGAACTGAGTGATGCAGTCAGTAATATTGATGTTTTCGCAAGGGTCGCTCCTGAACATAAACTAAAAATAATCCAGGCATTGCAGGATAGGGGCCATATTGTGTCAATGACCGGAGATGGTGTTAACGACGCACCTGCCCTCCGCAAAGCGGATATAGGTGTAGCCATGGGCATTACAGGTACGGATGTTTCAAAAGAAGCCTCTGATCTTGTACTGCTTGATGACAACTTCGCGACAATAGTTGCTGCAGTAAAAGAAGGGAGGACAATTTATGATAATATTCGAAAATTCGTGCGTTTTAGCGTTGGGGGAAATATAGCCAAAGTTCTTGTAATGCTTCTTGCACCTTTTTTGGGAAAACCTATACCTCTTCTTCCGCTGCAGCTGCTATGGCTGAACCTTATGACCGATGGTCTTCTTGGTCTTGGAATGGGCGTAGAACAACCGGAACCTGACACCATGAAACGAAAACCTTATTCTCCCTCAGAAGGAATCTTTACACGGAGCAGTAGTTTACATACATTATTTGCAGGTATTTTAATTGGTTCAATCGCACTAGGACTTGGATCATGGTACTTTTTCTCAGGAAAACCTGAATGGCGCACAATTATATTCACATCTTTGACATTTATGCAGCTATTCCAGGCACTTGCATCACGCTCTTCAAGCCAGTCTTTTTTCAAAGTCGGAATTCTTGGCAATCCGGTCATGGTGCTGATGGTTATAATTGTGGTTTTTTTACAGTGCCTGGTTCTCTACATACCTCTACTCAGCAATTTTTTTGACGTCCTGCCTCTGAATGCATTCGACATGTCGGTTGCTGTGTTATCAGGGATTATTGTTTTTCTGTTTATGGATTCAGCAAAAAAAATATTCACTGGCAGGGCAAAAAAACACTGTCAGCCATCATCGGAAAATGTTATACACTGAAAGATATCCCGGAATCGTTGTATCTCAATGTTAACACAATTGAGACAGACTGAAAGAGAATTAAAGAAAGATAAATATTTCTTTATCTAATGAACTGCTCTATTATGTGATCAAATGGATTCCGAAAACCAAGTAGTATATTTTTTACTTCAACAGTACTCCCTGTACCTCTACGTAATATAACATATTCATGGCCTTTTGGCTGTAATATAGGGGGCTTCCCTCTCACCACAGAAAAATAATTAATACGACCACAAGACAATATCCG
>DAONFJ010000146.1:3012-5178 GCA_035403545.1 Spirochaetota bacterium | reverse complement strand
GGGCATTTCTACAATCTTGAAGCAACTCCTGCAGAAGGTGTTACATACAGATTCGCCAGAAGTGATAAAAGCCAGTTTCCGGAAATTAAAACTGCAGGGAAAAACGAACCGTATTACACAAACTCGGTACATCTCCCTGTTTCATATACAGATGATCTTTTTGAAGTTCTGGATCATCAGGATAATCTTCAGACAAAATTTACCGGGGGAACAGTTGTCCATCTTTTCCTCGGTGAAAAGATTGACGATATAGAGGTTGTCAAATCTCTTGTGAAAAAAATAGCCGAGAATTACGCTCTCCCCTATTTTACTCTGACCCCGACTTTCAGTATCTGCCCTATACATGGATATATTTCCGGTGAGCACAGATACTGCCCTTATGACCATTCCCAGGAAGAACTATTGAAATACGGGATAGAGGTCGATAAGTAATATATAGACTTAAATAATAGCTTGATCTTACAGGAGACATAATATGAAGGAAAAAAGACTTATGATTCAAACAGAGGTATATTCAAGAGTTGTAGGATATTTCAGACCGGTTAACCAGTGGAATAAAGGGAAACAGGAAGAATTTTCAGAAAGAAAAGAGTACGTTTTTGATTCTGCATTAATGGAGAATGAGTATTCACTCAATGAATATAAGAGGGCTGTATAAGACTTCACTGGTAGATTATCCGGGGAAAGTATCTTCAGTTATTTTCACTGGCGGGTGTAACCTCAGGTGCGGTTACTGTCATAATCCTGAGCTGGCTTTAAATTCACCTGCACTTGAAAAAATTGATGAAAGTGAAGTTTTTGCTTTTCTTGAAAAAAGGAAAGGACTTCTCGACGGGATAACAGTTTCAGGCGGAGAACCGACTATGGACAGAGGGCTTATACCTTTTCTTGAAAAAGTTAAGTCTCTGGGATTCCCTGTCAAACTGGATACCAATGGTTTTTTCCCCCGTGTTGTTTCTGAATGTATTGAAAAAAAACTTATAGATTATGCTGCAGTTGATGTAAAAACCTCTCCGGAAAAATATCCATCATTGACCGGCAAAGACGTCTCTTTTAAAGATGTTCTTGCAACACTTGATATCCTGAGAAATTCTTTAATTGATTATGAAATACGGACTACATGTGTTCCCGGTTTCGTTACAATTGAGGATATGACAAGTATAGGTGCGGCAGCCGGAAGAGTAAAAAAATATTATCTTCAGCAGTTTGTAAATATTCACACGCTCCTTGACAGCGGAATTAAAATGCTCTCACCATATAAAACTGATTATCTTAACAAGCTCAAAGATGAAGCGGAAAAGTTTTCAGATTTCTGTTCAATACGCGGTATCTGATTCCTGTCTATCTTAGGGTGATGTAATGAATAATTGTAAAGTATTGTTCTCAGTAATAACAGCAGTTTTTATTTACACAATATCCTGCTCTGCCGATATGATTTCTTCAAAAAACTTTTTTACTGCTAACGAGATAAAACTCGCCAGGAATGGTGAATTTTTAACATCGGTTTCTCTCACGGGGAAAGGCGCAGTTCAATCCGGCGGTGTGGAGAATACTTCACCTGTCCGCTGCAGTTATATCTCCGTATCACCCTCTGACTATGACATGGTTGCGGTTGAAAAAGGTTTTTTTTATATGGAAAGCAACAGTTTTAACAGGCAGAAAATATTTAATTCCTTAACAGATTTTTATAAATTGAAAGGGATGAGTTACTACTCTCAAACTTCGGGATCAAATTCCATCCTGATACTTGACAGCTACAAAACTCCGTCACCTTATGATTACATAAAAGAAAACAATAAAGATAAAAGTATTCCTGAATCAGCTCTCTCTCATTTCGTGATTAAAGATAACAGGCTTGGGCTTCTTGCATTCAAAAGCGAGTTCATAAGAAGCGGCGATAATTTTATAATGATCAACACTTCAACCGGGACGTCATCCAGATTCGGCATGAAAATTTTTTATCCCGGAGATTACAGAATCTATAAAATTCTGATTTATGATAAGAATTTCAAGGGATATTTTTTTTACACCGTGCAGTTTATGAAGGTACGCAGCAGCATTATAAGTAAAATTGAGTTAATCAAACCGGAGAGTTTCGGCAACAGGGTCCGCGCGGAGAGTATTCATTTTCTGAAAGGTATCGGCATCGACAGATCGGGGAAGCTT
>DAONFJ010000146.1:0-2912 GCA_035403545.1 Spirochaetota bacterium | reverse complement strand
TATCATCCTCCGATACTTGACATCGATTTAATCCCGGCAGTGATTGATCTGCAACCCGTGTTATCAGCAGTACACTTTATGTTGTGGCCTTCACCTTTTTCTTTTATCGCTGACACAATATGCTGCACAATTACACTTTCATCAGCATCATTTCTAAGAAGATCTTTCAGGTTGTATTGTCTGTCGGAGTGCAGGCATGTTTTGAGATTCCCATCTGCAGTTATTCTCAATCTTGAACAGGTCGCACAGAATCTGTGCGTTACAGGCGGTATTATGCCTATTCTGATATTTCCATTTTTATATTTAAGATCGTAACGTAAAGAGACATCAGTATCATCAATGTTTTTTCTTGTCAGTTTGCCTTTTTCACCGAGTATGCGGATAAGTTCGTCGGATGGTATAAATTCATTAAACTCATCCTGCTCAGTTACCGGCATTCTCTCTATAAATCTGAGTGTAATATTTTTATCAGCGAAATATTCCAGAAATTCATCAATTTCGTCAAGAGTGCTTTTCAGCAGGACGCCGTTTACTTTGACGTCAAAGAAATCTGCGCTGAGAGATCTCTCAATATTATTTATTACTGTATTGAAATGGTCAACTCCGGTCAAAGAGTGGAATTTTTCCCGTGACATTGTATCAAGGCTGATGTTAAGTTTTTTGACATTATATTTTTTCAGGTCCGGGATATGTTCTTCTAAAAGTGTTCCGTTTGTTGTTACGCACAGATCGGTTTCAGGGTGCATTCTTACAGTCTCTGATATTATATCGAAAAAACCTTTACGGATCAGGGGCTCTCCGCCGGTGAATCTTATTTTTTTTATCCCCATCCTGACAAAAATATCAATAAGCCTTGTAAACTCTTCGTTTCTTAAAACTTCATCATGAGGCATAAACGTGACACCCTGCGGAGGCATACAGTATCTGCATCTGAGATTGCATTTATCAGTAACAGAGACACGGAGGTAATTGTGTGTTCGTAAATAGTTATCTTTAAGCATTTATTTTTCAGCCTTGAACTTATTATGATTTATAAATGATAATAAGTTACTTTTGAATTGTGAATTTTCCGGAGATTTGATATACGCGGTTGTATACATCTCCATAGCTTCTTTTTTTCTTTTTGTCAGTTCAAATATAACTGCAAGATTATTTTCAACTGAACCATCATTGATGATGCCGTGAATTTCATTAAAGAGAATTTCCGCTTCAATATAATTTCCTTTTAAGGTTTCCTCCACTCCCGTATTCATTATCTTTGCTTCGGGAGTAAAACCATTGATACGCGAAAGGTATTTTACTGATGTTGTGAGCATGTTCTTCGGTCTTGCAGATTTGAATTCCGGTTTTTTTTCATCCGAAGCATCAGTGAAATTATACCCTGAACTCTCCCCTGATAGAACTGCTTTATTTTCAATGATAAGTTCTTCGTAAGAGCTGCATGCTGTCCATTGAACGAGAACCATTAACAGCAGAAAAAATCTATATGGACGGAGAAATCTCATCACATGTATCTTCCACTGCTGCCGCGATATTTAAAATTTTCTGCTCTTCAAAATGGTTCCCCATTATCTGAATACCGATAGGAAGCCCATTGCTGTCAAGACCTGCGGGTACTGATAGCGCCGGGATTCCCGCAAGGTTAGCTGATATTGTCAGGATATCCGACATATACATCTGCAGCGGATCGTTTGTCATTTCACCGATTTTAAATGCTGTAGTTGTAGTAACAGGCGATATAATCGCATCAACCTGAGAGAATGCGTTTTTAAAATCATTTATAATAAGAGTCCGCCCTTTGAGCGCTTTCAAGTAGTAGGCATCATAGTAGCCGGAGCTTAGAGAAAATGTTCCAAGGATGATTCTGCGTTTTACTTCTTTACCGAAACCCTGGCTTCTTGACTTGACATATAAAGACAAGAGGTCTTTAAGCTCATCTGCCCTGAATCCGTATCTTACCCCGTCGTATCTGGCAAGGTTTGACGACGCTTCTGCAGTTGCAATAAGATAATATACAGGGATAGCATATTCTGTATATCTGAGGCTTATAGGTTTAATCTCCGCACCGAGTTTTTCCAGTTCTTTTATCTTCCGTTCGATGCGTTCTTTTATCTCGCTGTTTATGCCCTGGAAGTATTCTTCAGGAACTCCGATTTTTAATCCTTTAACACTGCGTGTAATTTTTCCTGCATCTATATCTACTTCTTTGTTTATCGAAGTGGAATCTCTGTTGTCGTAACCGCTGATCATCTGAAGAAGTGAGGCCGCATCCTCAACATTACGTCCGAATGTTCCGATCTGATCGAGCGATGAAGCAAATGCTACAAGTCCGTAACGGGACACTCTGCCGTATGTAGGTTTGATTCCTGTTACTCCGCAGAATGCTGCAGGCTGTCTTATTGAACCGCCGGTATCTGAACCCAGAGCGGCGGGAGCCATGAATGCTGATACAGATGCTGCTGATCCGCCCGAACTTCCTCCGGGAACACGAGTTGTGTCATATGGATTTTTTGATGTTCCGAAATATGAATTTTCAGTTGATGAACCCATTGCAAATTCATCAAGATTTGTTTTCCCGAGAGCAATTATCCCTTTTTCGAGGAGCTTTTCATATGCTGCGGCATTAAATGGCGGGATGAAATTCTCCAGTATTTTTGACGCGCATGTTGTTTTTATTCCTGAAGTGTTTATATTATCTTTTATAGCCACAGGTATTCCGTCAAAAGGGGAGAGTGCTTTTCCCGCTGATCTTCTTGAATCTGAAATTTCCGCTTCTCTGATCAGCCTGTCTTCATCAAAGGTAATGTAGGAATTTATTTTATTGTCAGTTTCGTTTATTCTTTTTATATATGATTCGGCAATTTCTCTGGAAGAAATTTTTTTTTCAGATAGTAACTTTGAAAGTTCTGTAA
>DAONFJ010000145.1:0-5317 GCA_035403545.1 Spirochaetota bacterium | reverse complement strand
GTAAGCATGCCGTTCTGTTCTGTAAATCTTTCAGTAAGAATAGTGTACTGTTTTATATGCTCAAAACCTTCAAGCTCCTTATTGGCCCTGGCGACTTCTTCCGCTATAAGGCCCCTGATGTTTCCCTTTTCGATAAAATCCGGTCCGACTTTTACTACAATTGGAGCGCCCGCCGAGCTGTCTATTACAACCTGGCTTTTGTCATACTCTATCCCTTCTTTATCAAACTTGTCTTTGAAGTAAGAAAGGCTTGGTACCAGAAGTGTAGAGATTACAGCTTTCTCATCTCCTATAGTGAAAACCTGTTCAATATACGGGCTTGTTGCAAAGAGAGATTCGATCTTCGCGGGAGCGACATTTTTACCGCTGGATAAACATATGATCGCTTTAATACGGTCAACAATTTTGAAGTAGCCGAATTTATCGACCTCGACCTTGTCGCCTGTTTTGAACCATCCGTCAGCAGTGAATGATTCGGCGGTCTCCTCGGGCTTGTTCCAGTATTTTTTGAAAATACCCGCGCCTTTGAGTTCAAGCTCACCGATGTCTGATACGCGGAGCCTGCTTCCGTTTGAAGCGAGTCCAATAGATCCGGGCCTGCAGGCAAGAAGAGGAACATTTGTACAGGCGTTAAAACTTTCAGTTGAACCGTATCCTTCGCTTACCCTGATACCGATGATATAAAAGAATTTAAGGAGTTCAGGTGATATTGATGCGCTTGCAGAGAATGAGTGTTTGAAGTTTTTGCCGAACAGAGCCCGTACTTTCGCAAAGAGTTTGTCCGCAATTTTATATTTTAGTTTTAAACCAAGGGGGAGATTTCCTGTTATATCAAAGTCATGCCCCATGTTGTATGTGTCAGTTTCAGCATCGTATCTCTGCATGAATACTTCCTCGCCGACTTTAAGAGCCCAGTCAAAGAGTTTTCTTTTAAGGCCTTTTTCACCCATGGCCTGCTGAAGCTGTATGTAAATTTTCTCATAAAGCCGCGGTACGCAGTTGATCCAGTGCGGATTATATTTCTGTAAATCATTAAGCAGTGAGCCTGCTGAATCGGCATAAGCGATAGTACAGCCGTTGAATATGGCGGCCAGCTGGCATGAACCCCTGTCGAATATGTGTGCAAGCGGCAGGAAGCAGAGTGTAGTATACTCGGTCTTGAATCCCATTCCGCAGTAGTTGAAGAATTCGTTTACTCCGAACATTCTTGAAGACGCATTGTGGTGGGTCAGAACAACACCTTTACCCTGACCGGTAGTGCCTGAAGTATAGAGTATGGTGTAAATGTCATTAATATCCACACCGTCTCTCCTGGCGATATAGCTGTCATAGTTTTTGCTGTCTTTTTTCCACTCGACACCAAGTTTCTCCAGGTCACCCATGCTGATTACCCGCGGGTCGGTGCTTTTATATTCACGATCCATTACGATAATTGTTTTCAGTTTAGGCATCTCGTTAAAACCGGCAAGTACCATTTTGAGAATATTATCACCTCTGACGAAGATGAATTTGCTGCCTGAATCATTTACAATGTAGGATACTTCTTTAAAGGAAAGTGTAGGGTAAATTGTAACACTGCAGCCGTTAGCACAGGCAATCGCCATATCTGCATGTGTCCAGTATGGTCCGCTGGCGGACATTATCCCGGCCATATCCTGTTTGCCCAGCCCTATGCTCATAAGTCCGCAGGCATAGTTTTCGACTCTTGCGTGAACTTCTCCCCATGTCATTTTACCGTTACTGTCGCCGTTGTAGAGTGCTGCATTGAACAGCTGAAGGTCTTTTTTTGCGTAGGTCTTAGAATTTTCGACATATCTTTTAGTTACTGTAGGGAGCTGAAGTCTTTCCCATTCCCACTGGTCTTTCCATGGCAGGTTAAAATAATCAATATTTGACATAATGTACCTCTGGCTTTATATTTTATTACTTATTTATAACTATTTAAAATTCTGTAAACAGTCAAAATGAGAATGGCATTCAGTAAAAAGAATGTCAAGAAATTATATGATTTTAATACAGATTTGTAGAATTATGTTCACTTCATGAATTTTTCTCTAATTTAAAGCATATTTATAGACAATTTCTCTTAAAATGCATGGATATTTTCTTAAATATATACAGATTCAGCATTGAAATCAACAAAACAAAAAATAACAACTCCGGATTTGTAAATATCCCTCCGGCCCGACTCGCAAAAAAAGTGTCTATGGATGACGATTAATCGTCACTGTACCCGGTATTATCATCACTTTGTTATGTATTAACATTCTGTAATATATCCTGCCTCAACAGTTCCGCATGCGGCGTATATAATAATGTGCGCGGTATACTGTTCATATACTGCTTCAATGCAAATTATTATTTTATTTTATTGACAAAAATAAGTGCCTTCTCAGAATTGTTGTATTTACAACGGTTTAATTTGCAACTATATTCGGGAGGCGTCATGTCGCGGGATAGAATAACTGTTCTTCCGCAGTTTACTAAAAAGATTTTTTAAAATATATGAATAAGATATTAGAGAGAAAACAAAAATGAACACAACAAATAATGAGGTTTTAGACAGGAAACAGGAGCTTTTAAAAAAGAAAAGATTGCCGAAAATTGTCAGCGATTGGGTAACCAGGAATAAAAAAGTCTTCTGGAAATATGAAGTATCAAGCTTTTACAGAACTTATATTTTAAGGATATGCAACCTCCCGGAACCGTCCGTAAATGACATCCTGTTATCGGGGAATAACAGCCTGTTGAGTGTTCAGCAGAAACAGCAGTTATGTGATGCTGTAACAAAAGTATGCTCCAGCTCAAAGACGTTCACCGATTCGTCTATTGATGTGCAGATCGATTATGACAACGGGATTGTAATTGCTGAAGTCCTTTAGCCCGGGGTTAAACAGCAATATGGAAACAGACCGGAATACTGATTGCCTTTGCGGCAGCGGTAAAATGCCGGAACAGTTATTATTGAATCAGAAGTTTAACAAATGCCGTCCGGTTCGGGATTAAATTTTTTTTTAAAGCAACTTTAATACTGCGGATGAGTTTATTATATAATTTCAGGAAGTGAAAGTGATGTTAAAAGCAACAGGGGAATGCAGGTGCGGTTTACAACGGGACATTGAATGTGACGATTCAGGCACTTTGCAGAAAATAAAGGATGTGCCATGTCCTAATTGCGGTAGTACACTTAAATATAAATCAGGACATGAAGACTGACAGTTTTCCCTGATTTCTTATCTTATTCGGATTTTATTCTGCGGGCCTGGATTGTACAGGTTAAAGAAAGGATAAAACCGGATGAACAGACAAAGTATTATTAAAATTGATAACCGGGGGAAGCAGATCCTCTGGATAGTCCGCGTTAATATTAAATTTTTTAAATCTTCATGTTTTTCTGAAAAACAATTGACAATTAATCATAATGTTTGAAAGACAACAGTTGTTTTTACAACAATTTTACCAGTGATACGGAGAACGCGTTTATGGCTGATATTGATCTATTAAATCTACTGGATACCCTGTCGGCCTACAGGCGGGAAATTATCCGTTCTCTTGATACCGGTATACTCAGGCTGCCGATAAACACGACACAGGAAAGAGTTTTAATGGCAATTTTAAAAATTCCGGATCTAAGTATGAAGGAGTTAAGCGCGCAGGTAGGTTTGGAGAAAAGTTCATTAACACGCGTGATAGATTCACTGATTGAAGGGGGCTTTGTTGTAAGAACCTATGATGTTCAGGACCGCAGGAAAATTAACTGCACCCTGACAAAAAAAGGATTAGTCCAGGCCAATAAAATTGACAGGCTCATGATGGAACATATTGAAAACTGTTTTCAGGACCTGTCTCAGGGCGAAAAAGAAATATTGATTAATAATCTCACCTGCGCAGTTAAAACTTTATCTAAATATTTTAAGTAAAATAAATGATTATATGTGTCCGGTCGGATAGTTTATATAAAATTTGAAAACATTGTTGAAAAATAAGACCGTAAGTTTTTAATTGTCATGTAATTAAATTTTTAAGGATTATTCAGCCATGAAAAACGTTTATGATGTTTTAGTTGAAAGAGGATATGTTGAACAGGCTACCCACGAAGATGAAATACGTGAACTTTTAGGGAAAGAGCCCGTCACGTTTTATATAGGGTTTGACCCGACCGCAGACAGTCTCCATGTGGGGCATTTTATCCAGGTTATGGTCATGATGCATATGCAGCAGGCCGGGCACAGGCCAATTGCCCTCATCGGAGGAGGTACAGCCATGGTGGGAGATCCTTCCGGCCGCACGGACATGCGCCAGATGCTTACCATGGAACAGATTGGAAAAAACAGCGAGTCTTTTAAAAAGCAGTTCTCCCGCTTCATAGATTTCGGCGAGGGGAAGGCAGTAATGGTGAACAACGCTGACTGGCTGCTGAACCTGAACTATGTTGAGTTTCTGCGCGATATAGGACGCCATTTTTCAGTAAACCGTATGCTCGCCGCCGAATGTTTCAAGAACCGCCTTGAAAAGGGCCTCTCTTTTCTTGAATTCAACTACATGCTCATGCAGTCCTATGATTTTCTTGAACTCTACCGCAGATATAACTGCAAGCTTCAGCTTGGCGGAAACGATCAGTGGTCCAATATCATATACGGCGTTGATCTTATACGCCGGGCAGACAATGCTTCATCGTACGGATTAACATTCAAGCTCCTTGTGAACAGCGAAGGAAACAAGATGGGCAAAACCCAGTCCGGTGCAGTGTGGCTAGACCCAGCGAAAACCACTCCATATGAATTCTACCAGTACTGGCGTAATGTGGACGACCGTGATGTGAAGAATTGCCTTTCCCTTCTCACCTTCATTCCCATGGACGAGGTAAACCGCCTGGGCTCTATGCAGGGATCGGACATTAACCACGCGAAGGAAGTGCTGGCTTTTGAGGTCACGAAACTGATCCATGGAGAAGAGGAGGCAGGTAAGGCACAGTCCGCAGCAAGGGCTCTTTTCGGCAACGGTGCCGATTCCGGGTCCATACCTACCACGGAATTTGATAAATCAGTCTTTGATACGGGCATTGATATTATCAGCCTCCTCTCAAAGACCGGCCTTATTTCAAGCAATAGTGACGGCCGCCGTCTCATTCAGCAGGGCGGAATCTATATAAATGATGCACAGGTATCTGACTCTGCCATGGTTTTAACATCCGCAGATATTACAAACGGCAAAATACTTATCCGGAAGGGTAAAAAAATATTTCATCAGGCTTTGGTGAAGTAAATTAAAGCGCCCCTTCGGGGGCTGCCCGGAAAGTATGCAGAAAAGAGTCCCT
>DAONFJ010000144.1:0-5507 GCA_035403545.1 Spirochaetota bacterium | reverse complement strand
ATATCTGTTTCAAGAATTATACGTACAAGTTCCGGATCTGTACTGTCAACAACAAGCTGAAGCCCTTTTTTCAGGAAAGGATCTTCAAGAGCATCCAAGTCATCTTCAAGTGCGAGCAACCCTTCTCTTCTCGATTTTTCAGAGAATTGAACAAGGGTTACAATCAGTTCAACCGCATTCAGTTTTGGAGGAAAAACAGCTACTCTGAAATATGTTGGCATTTTCATAAGTACCGATAAAGGATATGCAACCATCAGCGCACACCATGATCCTCCAAAGGTAATGATACAGGATGGAAAATCCCAGAACATAAGGAGGCTGCCGCCGGCAACAAGAATCCCGTATATAAGTAAAATTACTCCGAGTACTAGACCTACCACCAATCCAACATTCATTATTTTAAACCTTCAATAATTATTCTTAAATATAAAATCGGTTTTATCAGTGTTAAATTTTAACATAAAACTTAACACTCCCAATTAAAAATTCAATAGAAAAAACATATGACTTGACTCTCTTATAGAAAAATGATATAATTATTCATTATTTACGGGCAAGTACAAATTTTAGGTAAATAAATCAGTTTTCCGGAAAACAGTTTAAGTCTTTTAACCGGGAAAGTGATTAAAGGGAGCTGAATATGGATTATTATAATCCTGTTTTTGGTATAAAATGGCCTACACCGGGGACATTCGGAATAATTGGAGTGCTTACTCTTCTTTTTTTTTCATTAGCTTTTTACCTGGTTTACAAATATTTTGAAGCGAAAGAGCAGACCCGTATTCATAATTATCAGCTTTTTCTCTTTCAGGCCAAGCGTAAAGGGCTGAATAATTTTCAGTTCAAAATTCTAAAAAATATGTCATCATATCTGAAATTATCAAATCCGAAAGATCTCATTACAAACTCGGCATTATTCGAATCAACTCTAACCGACTTTATTGAATATCTAACCAGGCAGACCGAAGGAGAGGAAAACCTTATCGGAATATTCCGTGACCTTACTACAATTTATGAAAGACTTTATATCGCAGGGTCACACAGAAAAACACTTGAATCTATGTCAGATATTGAAGAAGGGGAGATTGTTTATTTTACTACAGAAAACTGTGATGTCTATCTTGGAAAAGTTGCGGGGAGAGGAAGTGATTTTATTGTGCTTAAACTTTTTACTCCGGAAAAAAATCTTAAAAATTTTGAAAATGAAACTCCTGTATTTCTTTATTCCCTGAGAATTAATGACGCTGAGTATCTTATAAAAACTGTCACTGCCGGGATAGATGTAAATACTCTACGGATCAGGCTTACTGATGATTTTACCAGGGAAAGAGAGTTCAGGCATCCATACATAAATGTAGTTATCCCCGCAATAGTAGCAGTACCGCCACCGAATGCTACTGATGAACCAGGGCCTCCTATTGAATGCACAATTTTAAAGCTCAATGAGTATGAGTGTGTTATACGTATCCCCTCTCCGCTGGAATACAGCCGGGTGTATCCTATAACCTTCGAAATCAGCAAATATAAATTTAGCGTAAACTCGCGTGTAATATCTTCAAAGACAGTTGAAACTGAAAATGTTTATTACCTGACATTTAAATTTATTGATATGACAGATCCGGGGAAAGTAATACTAACAAAATATATAGCAGAAAGTTTATAATCCTATTACAAAAATCCAGACAGGCTGCAGGGACTTATTGCATCCCTGCAGAATTTCAATCTATTTTATATTCATGAATATAAGTCCGGCAATTGATAAAATTCCTGAAAAAATAGGTGTTAATCTCATTTTATCACTCTTTCTCTTCAAACGCACCATATTAAAAAGAATTCCTGAAATGCTTAAAATAACCAGAAAAACAAGAAGCGCATAGATAGCATTTGTTGTCCATGGACCTGCACCCTTTAATCCAGGACGGCTCGCTGCCATTCCTGAAGATGTAGGATTACTCATTGCGACCATTATAAATATTGCCACGAGAATTATCCATGATATAATAGAAATTCCGCTTATTATATTCATAATAGTATCCGGTCCGATTCTTTTTTCTTTCATGAAACAACCTCCTGAATCATTTTAAGACTATAATAATAGTATAATATCCGGTATTATTTAGCAATATTTTTAAATAAATATACAAAAAAAAAGTAATTTCCGGTTTCATAGAAATAGAAAATTATTCTTATACTCCGTTTCATTAAGTTATGATGAAACATCAAGTAACATACTTGACAAATTGTATTCTCAAAGCTTCAACTAATTAAATTTTCAGTAATTAATTGTGGAGAGTTTATGTTTGAAAGAATCATTCCTATAATTATAGCTCTGCTGGCTCTGCAGTTACTTTTAAAATTTTTAAAAAAACAAAAAATGAACAGGCAGACACAATCAAGTTCAAGGGATTTTGATTATAAGAAAAAAATTGACGAATTCCTGAAGGTAAGTAATTACGATGAAGGCATCAATGATGAACGTATACTTACAGATAAAGTCCGTTCCGGACTGGGAAAGCCCGATCTGCTTCTTGAGATCCCTGAAAGCATGCGCGATGTCAGAAGAAGCCTTAATCTGATTATAGACGGTGTAACTCACGGAGTAAAGGGCAAGATAGGATCAGTTTCCGGACAGGCCGGAAAGTATGATTCCCCTGAAAAAATGTTTGATGAAATTGTTGAAGTGATAAACAGACATATAATAAAATAAAAAGTATTCGAACCTTCGAATGGAACAATCCTGGCAATAAAAATCATCAAAGCCAACATGCAGAGGACAGATGGCACTGTCCGCTGCATATAAAAATTATTTCCTATTTTTTCCTGATAATATCAACAACCGCCCGGACATCCTGCGACGAATCTTTATCTATCACAAGAATATCATTCCCAGATTGAACTACAACGATATTGGAAACTCCCACTACGGCAATCCTCATCCCTTCGCTTAGTACTGAACAATTTGCGCTTTTAACAAAAATCGAATTTCCCGGGGACTGGGTTCTGTTGCAGTTTTCATCCGGGTCAAGTATATCATCAGCCGCTTTCCAGCTTCCCAGATCAGCCCATCCGAACTCCGCGGGAATAACCATTCTGTTACCTGAATTTTCAAGTATACCTGTATCTATTGAAACTGATTTTATAGCTGAAAAAATCTTCTCTTTCAGCGACCATATTTCGGATGAATTTGCCGCGATCTGTTCATGGGAGAATGCTTCGAGTTTTAAAAATTGAGAGTACATTTCAGGGAGGAGTTCGCGGAAACGCTCTATGATAACAGATGTTTTCCATGCGAATATTCCGCTGTTCCAGTAGTAGTTCCCGTCAGCGATGTATCCTTTTGCAGTTTCAAGATCCGGCTTTTCAACAAACTTTTCTACTTCAGATGCTCCGTCAATAATCCTGACTCCTTTGATGTAACCGTAACCCGTTTCAGGATATTCCGGTTTAACACCGATGGTTGCAAGGTACCCTTTTTCCGCCAGCGACACAGCTTTTTTAATAACAGCAGTAAAACCGGGGATATCCCTGATAAAATGATCAGCCGGAAGAACTATCATAATAGGGTCATTATATTTTTTTTTCAGAAACATCGCAGCATAAAGAACCGCAGCCGCAGTATTTTTAGGCATCGGCTCCGAAAGGATTGTTCCGTCAAGACCTGTCTTTTTTATCTCTGCCAGAGAAAGGTCTTCATATTTTCTTGCAGAAACAATTACAATCTCTTCAGGAGAAACAGGTTTCAGCCTGTTTATTGTTTCTTCAAGAAGCGTTCCGTGTCCCGACATGTTATGAAACTGTTTCGGTTTATCTTCTGTGCTCATAGGCCAGAGCCTAGTTCCAGCCCCGCCCGCCATTATTACCGGTATAATCATTTTATAGAGAGTACTCCTTTTTCATTGTAGTTTAATTTCAGTGGTGTCTTTTTTATTTTATCAGGAAACTTTACCATGGAAAATCCGGTCAGAGCATAGTCCCCTTTACCATCCTTAAATGCTTTAAGAATAGCCGATCCAAGCGCTTTGGAGCTGAAATCATTGTTAATACTTAAAATATATTCACCAGGTTTATTCTGAATATCTTTGGTATAACCGTCAACCAGTTTGCTGCTGTTGACTTTGAAATCATAATTCAGATCATTAAAAAAGATTGCCGCTTTAGTTTTATTCTTCATAACAACATCAAAATTTACTTTCAGTTTCAGGTCAAGATCGGAGGGATCAATAACTTTCGCAGGATTCTTTCCGTCAATAATTGCACCGAACATATCCTTTATCGCGCCGGCATTAAGATTTTTCTTTTGGGCTTTTTTTATTGCGGCTTCTATATCCTCTAACGAAGGTTTTATCACGGTAAAATTCGCAATATTTATTTCCGGTTTTATAGCGGGGACATTTTTTTTGAGATTAAATTTAAAGGTTACATCTTTTGCCAGTTTAGAAACAGACTTGGGAAGCGGGATTACTACTACCATATCAACAACACATTCAAGATAATCTTTGTCTTTATAGTCTTTTACAATATTCGCCATATCCGCATATTTAAGATTTACAAAAAGTCGTGTTGTCTCCTTCCCCTTTGCCTTTATTTTAAGCTTATCAGTAGATGTTTTGAAAAACTGTTTTTGTTCAACAAAAAAAGTAGATTCTACTCTGCTGAGGCTGAGCTTTACAGGATAAGGATTTGATATCTCAACATCAAAAAGAAGTGTAATATCAGTTAGACTTATTGAATCTATATCAAAGTTTACTATTTCAGCTGTAGGTTTTGGTATTTTATATCCTCCAATACTGTCAGGCAGTTCAAAAGCACTTGCGCTTGCAGATATCATCATCATAAAAAGAAAAACAGTAAGAAAGATTTTCAGATTTTTCATTGCAATTTTCTCCAGATCGAAAATTTTTATTTATAATTCTATCTATATTTTTTATTAAGTTTTCCTCAACTCAAATTTATTTTATTATTATGTTTAAGCAGTAATTACGAAAAACTTCGGGAAATAATTATCTCCCCTGCTCAAAGGCGGTGTGGAAATATTTTTTTTCGACAGTATATTCTTAAATTACATTAAGACATCGTAATATAAACAAATGTATTCAAGCCTTTTGCTCTATGAGGTGAGAGGATTTCTTATAAGACATAATCGGATCTTAATTTTTAAAACGTGCCCGCAGGCGGTTTTTGCGGTTACAAAAACAAAATTTTTGTCACTTACTGATATATTTGGCGCTAATTCGCTTGAATTAATTCCAATTTGAATAAAAAATGTCATTAATTTCATTGACAGGTTTACGGGTATATATTGTTTTATACCCTTGTTATGCAAAAAAATTGCAGTAGCGGTTTTTTTATATAATTTAATGCAAAAAGAAATTTATAACTTCCCCGCCCCCAATTGCGGTGTGATAGTTTAACTCTTTATCCAATAAAACGTTTAAAGAGAAATACTTAAGACAATTAAGAATTTATAGAGTTATGAGAGGCTTTTAGATGAAGGATATTCAAAAAAC
>DAONFJ010000143.1:0-5537 GCA_035403545.1 Spirochaetota bacterium | reverse complement strand
TAATCCAGTATGATTTATTATGCTCGAGTGTAATTAAAAACAGGCCAAGAATAAAAAGACTCACTGAATTTGCGGCGAGGTGTGCGAAATCGTAATGGAGAAACGGCGCAAAGAGAATCCCTAAAAGTCCGGGAATCTCTCTGGGGACTATCCCGAACTGATTGATCGGGAAAAAATAACTTAAAATATGTGCAATCCACAAAAAAGCAATAACATAGAGCAGATTTTTAATCGGTTTAATATATTTTTCTTTTTCCATGTATAAAGTATAAATATTATTTATTCAACTGTGTCAATTAAATTATCGCAGCACATGCCGCATCAGGCAAAGCTTTATAAAGAGCAGGAGATTGCAACTCCTTGTCGTGGGGATTCACATGCCCTCACACAGATAAATCCCCATTATTATCCCGAAACAAAAAAAATTGTAGAAAATATTTAAGTCCGGCATTAACTTAGTCGTACAATCTCTGAAATGGAGTACTCCATGAAAATAATCAAAAAGCTGCTTTACTTATTTTTATTTATATCACTTTTACAGGGGGCACTCAGTGCTGCAAATTTCAAAATAGTAGTTCTCCCCTTTGACAAGCTGAATAAGGAAAAAAACGCCGAACTTGAGACTCTCACTGTAGGTATAAGTGAAACTCTTTCCGGTGCCCTCTCGACAGTTGATAATTTTGTAGTGATAGATTCAAACAGGGTAAAAAGACACCTCCTCGAAAGTGCCGAGTTCAAGCAGGCCATCGGTGTTGAAACCGGTGATATTGAAAATCTGCGCGAGCTGACAAAAGATAAACTTAATGCTGATTTTATAGTATACGGTACTTTTAATAAAATAGGAAAAAACATACAGCTCTCCGCAAAATTTATGAACATAAGCTCCGGTGAAGTAATCAAGGGATCGAATGTCCATGGGAAATATCCCGATGAGATATTCATCCTCCAGGAAAAACTGGCAAAAGATCTCACCGATAAAATATCCGGCAGATCATCTTCATCGCAAAAAAACAGCATTGAAGAATACTCCAACTCAACCGGTAACTACACTGCATATCAGTACTACATAAAAGGCAGAATGGAGCAGATACAGTATGATGTAAAAAATTATCCACTTGCAATAGAAAACTATAACAAAGCGCTTAAATACGATCCGAATTATGCGCTGGCATGGGCCGGGCTCGCGGAGGTAAATGCTTTGTGGGGATACCAGATACAATATGCGAAAGGAAATTCGGCACCTTACCTGAAAATTGCCATTGAGCAGGGAATTAAAGCTGTTGAATTCGGGCCGGCGCTTTACCAGACACACAGAGCGTTAAGCATGGCATATCTGAACAATTCTGATTTTGATAATTCCCAGAAATCAATAGATGAAGCTTACAAGCTGAATAAGCAGGACGCCGAGATTATGCAGATTAAAGCACAGCTGAGAAACTATGGATATAAAGAAATGGGTACTGACGGCACTGAATCAAATAAATATATCATGGAGTCTCTTGCTTTAAATCCTGAACTGATAATTGCCAAATGGTCGCTTGCTCACTCGTACTCCACAATCAATAAAAATGACCTCGCCCTGAAGGAGTACCTTGAAATTCTGAACATAAATCCGAAACACGCGCCCGCCCTTCACGGCATTGCACTGATATACTACGGCATGCAGGACTACAATAATGCGGAGTATTATGCAGTTAAAGTTGTAGCGGCAGACCCGAAAACAGCCCAGCATCACTATACTCTGGGCCTCTCATATTACCAGCTGAAAAAGTGGGACCTGGCCATAGCCTCATTCGAAAATGCCGTCAAACTTGATCCAAAGTATGAAGATGCAATTTACAGTATAGCCAACAGCTACTGGTTTCAGAACAAATGGGATAAGGCATATAAGTATTACAACAAAGTACTTGAGATCAATCCGAACAACAAAGAAGCTGCTAAATGGAGAGATGACTCATACAGCAAGATGCAGAAATAGTCAGAGAATTACTTCAGCTCCCCATACTCTTTCTTGAGGGAGCTGAACTTTTCAGCATAGATATCATAAATTTCCGAGGTTGTTAAAAACTTCTTTTTACCGTCAAATATTCTGAACTGCCGGCTGGACTTTTTCTTTTTCAATAGAAGGTATACTCCCTCAAGGATACCCGCTGATTTACATGCGTATTCAATAATTTTTTTATATGTATAAATATCGTGACCGAAACCGGACAGGCCTTTTTTTTCAATAAATTCAGCCTCTACCGGAAATTCACCTGTAGCAATTTTAACCTCTCTGAAAAAATCCTGAAGGAAAGTAAATGTCGGCCTCATTCCGTTTGAGATCTCCTCGGAAACCTGGAAAAACTTCTCCAGCCTGTCGAGTTCAGAATCATCCCCCCCTTTCCCATCAATAAACTGATCATTAAGCTGGCTTACATTGCTGAGTTTATTGATGAAAGAAGTATCCTCTTCGTAATACCTTTTCATGACTTCGGAATAGATGTCCATCAGGCGGAAATAATTCTGATATGTTTTATTTCTCTGTATAAAATTTTTCCATACACTGGCCAGCCACTTGAGCACATCCTGTGTAAGAATAAGATCATTTTTAGTTCTTAAATTATAAATCAGATTAGAGAAGAAAAAAAGTATATAATTGCTCCCTGCAGCTTTAAAATAATACTCACACTGCCCGAGCCTGCCCGGATCGCTAATTATTTCATCAATACTTGCCAGGGATGCATCAAGCCTTGCAACGGGACAGGGTTCGTACCTTAAACATTGCAGCAGAACATCCCCTATCTCTCTTAAAGCCAGATCAACTTTCAGATTTTCGTCTTGCATTAATTATATCCCCGCCTTATGGACTGTTAAGTGTATTAGTACAGTCTGAATTTGTAATTTATAAAACATTCTTATAAATATGCAACATTTTTATTGTTTTGACGGTTATCATGCGACATAATATTACACTTATCCGCTTAACCCTCCGCTTTAAAAGCGTTGATTAAAAAATTAAATCATTCATAATTGATTAATTTACCGCATTAATAAAATAATTATTGATATATTCGCACAGTTTTTCAAAATTGTAAAACCTTTCTGCTGAAAACGGATAGATCACGTATTTCAGCAGCAAATTCCAAAGGAAGGAGGAAATAATGAATCATTACGAACTTACAGTTATCGTAAGAAATCGTGAAACAGAATCTCACAAAGAAAAGGTAAAGGAGATTCTTCAGAAACACGGTGCAATAATTACAAAAGAGGACCATTGGGGAATTAAAAAACTCGCCTATGAAATCTCAAAGGAAAGAGAAGGCTTTTACATGTTTATGCTTGTAGATGCCGCTTCCGAAGCCGTAGATAAAATACAGAAGGAATTCGGCCTTAACGCTGACATACTCAGATATCTTTTTGTAAGACCAGCAGAAGAAAAAACTGCATAACCGGAGAAAAACTCATGGCAAGCGACCTTAACAGAGTAATACTGATTGGCAGACTTACACGCGATCCCGAAATTCGCTACACACCTGCGGGTACCGCGGTAGCAAGTTTTTCACTGGCAAATAGCAGAACTTACGCTGTTACAGGTGAAAAGAAAGAGCAGGTGTCTTATTTTGACTGCATAGCATGGTCAAAACTCGGTGAAATTATTACCGAATACTGCAAAAAAGGACACAGAATTGCCGTTGAAGGAAGATTACAGCAGTCACGCTGGGATGATCAGGACGGTAAAAAACGTTCAAAGGTTGAACTCGTTATAGAGAACTTTCAGTTTCTCACAGGAAAGGGCCAGGGAGATGAATACCCTGCAGAACCACGCAGCAAAACTTCAGAACCGAATAATGATTTCGGTAGAAGCAGCGAAAGTGGTAATTTTGAGGAAAACCCCTTTTCAGACGACGACATACCCTTTTAATTAAATCTATGATTACAGGAGATAGTAATGTCAGAAGAAATAAAAAATATTGATACAGAAACCGCTGCACCGGCTGTAGAAGCAGCTGAAACACCCGCAGAAGCAGCGCCTGCACCGGCAGCAACAACAGCACCAGCTTATGGTAGAAGACCTTATGGTAGCCAGGAAGAGGGTGGAGACAGGCCGTACCAGCGCAATATGCGTTTTAAAAGAAAAGTATGCAGATTCTGCCACGATAAAAATGCAGTGATCGATTATAAAGATCTTAAAATGGTAGAACAGTTTATTACTGATAGAGGTAAAATTCTGCCAAGACGTGTTACAGGAACTTGTGCTAAACACCAGAGAGGC
Organism: Spirochaetota bacterium; assembly: GCA_035403545.1. Lineage (GTDB taxonomy): Bacteria > Spirochaetota > UBA4802 > UBA4802 > UBA5550 > WRGT01. The sequence goes on along the minus strand of DAONFJ010000143.1, from coordinate 1,282 downwards.
GTTGCACAGGCAATTAAAAGAGCAAGAATTATCGCTCTTATCCCGTTTGTTGAAAAATAATTTTGGGTGCTGTTTTTTTTATCGCAGGTGTAATCCTGACTATCAGTTCAGCATTTATTTTTTATAAATGGGGATGGATAAGTTTAGCCGTATTTGCACCTGCCGCCTTGATTCCTGTTGTAATAGGCGGTTATGAAGGGGGGCTTTCACTTTATACTCTGCCCCTGATAGCCGGAACAGCAGGAGGATACTGTTTCAGAAAGTCGTTGGGACTCGATTTTTTTATCACTGTTTCGGCAATTATATTCGCCCTGGTCTTTACATCTGATTTTTATATTTTAAAAGCAGTCCGGGGCTATGACTTTATAGAAACAGGAAAAGTTGAAATAGTTCAGTTACTTGAACAATCCAGGGGAGAGATGGAAAAAGTTTTCGATCAGTACAAAACTCCCGAGGAGAACAGAAAAAAACTGAGAGCGGATTTTGACACTTCTCTGCGGATGATCCAGGACAGCAAATGGATCCAGTTTGCCAGAGACATGATCCCGTTTACAGCTTTTCTCTATTCGCTGTTTGTAACAGGATTCAGCTTTCTGCTGATGAAAAAGATTTTTTTGAAAAAGCAGGGTGCAGCCGTTAAAGCTCTTGAGCTTTTCAGGCTGAATGATTACCTGATTTTTTCATTGATTGCCGGATGGGGCATTTTCATCATGCTCGACAAGACTCAATTCCCGGTAATAACAGTTACAGCATTGAATGTTGCCCTTGCAGGATCAATGCTTTATATTATTCAGGCTTTAGGTATTATTAAGTTTTTTATCTTAAAAAAAGGGATGCCTGTTGTTCTGCTCCCTCTTATGATAATGACAATACTGATACTCGGGCCTTCAGTTATCGTATTCGCAATGATTGCATTAATCGGAATCGGCACACTGGATCTCTGGGGAGATTTCAGAAAACTGAGCCCCGAAATAGAACGAAATATTAAGGAGTAAACAATGAAAGTTATACTTCAGAAAGACATACCAAGCCTTGGCGATGCCGGGGACATAAAAGAAGTAGCAGAGGGATTTGCGAGAAATTATCTCCTTCCCAAAAAACTGGTTATAGTTGCCAACGAATCAAGTAAAAAAGCAATCGATCACCAGATGAAACTTATCAAAATTAAAAAAGACAAGAGAAAGAAAACAAGCGAACAGCTTGCTGCAAGCATGTCTGATGTTGAAGTTACAATATCAGCAAAAGTTGGAGAAGAAGGTAAACTCTTCGGTTCAATTACATC
>DAONFJ010000142.1:0-5693 GCA_035403545.1 Spirochaetota bacterium | reverse complement strand
ATGACAGAGAAAGCTGATTTTATGCTTTAGAACTTATTTAAAAACATTAATTCAGCCCCAATGAATACACAATAAACTCAGGATAAACAGATGGCTAGAGAGATAAATTACAACGATCCATATAACAATGACAGCGGCGGGATTACGCCTTACATCGACCGCCTTGAACGTGAGACTAAAAAGAAATTCAACGGGCCGGAACCCCTGGCTAAAATGAAGTATGAGGATGAACTCCGCGCGAAGGACCGCGCGTTTTCCGCATACTGGAACGATATAACCGGGAGCTGCTCCGCGGGCGTCATAGTCCCCTCTCCCATGCCGAGAAAATACCGTACTACCACCAAGAGACGCGTGCATATATCACAAAGGGGCCTCCTCCTCAGTTCGGACGAATCGCAGAAAACAGACAGGCCTTCACTCCTGGAGCCCGATTCTCATTCTGATATTTACAGGATACTCGCCGAAATGATGAATACTCCGGTCAACAGGCATATAGGCAAGTTTCTGAACTTTGTCATTATACGCGGCGATTACGAAACACACACTGTCATCTTTAACGTAAAAAGAATAAATGCCGATGTAGTAAAAGGCTACACCAGGATAGCTGAAAAACTGAAGGATCAGGTGCCCAGGCTTAACGGCGCGTACATTTTCCATGACCCTGACGGATCAAAATATTATCTCAACACTTCCGCAGATGTAGACGGGTTAAGGCTTAAAAGGCTCTTCGGCAACAGGATGTTAAGCCTCCGCGCGGGAGGGATTACATACAAATATTCACCGGACGGTTTTTCGCAGGTTAATCTCTCTATCTGTGATTCAATGCTTGAAACTGCAGGTTCACTTCTTGAACATGCTGACGGGGGAAGGCTGCTTGACCTTTATTCCGGTTATGGTTTTTTCTCCTGTTACCTTGCCGACAGGCACAGTGAAGTTACAGGAATTGACTTTGCCGAAACATCAATTGACGCGGCAAGGGACAACATGAAGATGCTTAAAACCAGGGCAAAGTGGACTTTTCACGCGAGAAGAATAGATATACGTTCATTGAGGGACCTGCTCCCCGAGCCCGGAATTCAGGAATATGTTATACTCGACCCTCCTAGAAACGGAACCGCTCCCGGAGTCATCGCGGCTATTGCTGAAAGAAATCCCGAATTGGTTGTGCATATTTTCTGCGGAGTGGAGACCATACCGGGTGAAATAGAACAGTGGAAGCATGCAGGCTACCAGTCAGTCAGGTGCATACCCCTTGATATGTTTCCCGGAACGCCCGATGTAGAGGTGATGGTGCTTCTTAAAAGAGTTCACTCGCCGAATACGTCATCACGTTCAAAATCCGGAAGAAAGGATATGTGACTCTCCATCTCCTGTATCATAAGATTTTTAAATCCGAGATTTTCGGCATATTCAACTACTCTTTTATATTCGTCACTGCGGAGTGTCCTGTTCAGTTCGGGATACTCAAAGTCGAAGTTCCCTTCACACGGATGGTACTGCGACATAAGAGAGATATGAATTCTGCGGTCCACTGTCTCGAGAAAGTCAAGTACCTGCAGTGAGCTTTCAACATGCCCCGGAATCACCAGGTGCCGTACTGCAGTCCCCTTATATGCCAGTCCGTTTGCATCGAGTTTCAGCAGCCCCGCCTGGTCATACATCTTTTTTATGCATTCCTTGCTCCTGGAGTACAGTCCGGGAACACCGGAGAATTGTATGCCTGATTCATCATCACCGTACTTCATGTCAGGAAGGTATATATCGATCAGGCCTGCCAGTGAATCCACTGTTTCAGGCGAATCATACCCGTGAGTATTATAAACAAACGGAAGGTTAAAACCATGGTTTTTTGCTCTTATAACCGCATCCCGTATCTGCGGAACATATGGTGTCGGTGAAACGAAGTTAACGTTCGACGCCCCTAAAGATTTAAGTTCAAAAAAAATCTCACTCAGCCGCTCTATAGAAACTGTTTCCACGTCATCAATACCATCGGCGGTTCTCCACCTGCTTATCTGTAAATTCTGGCAGAACCTGCACCGTAGAGAACACCCCGAGAAAAATATAGTCCCGGAACCGTTTCTTCCGGTCAAAAAAGGCTCCTCTCCCCTGTGCAGGCCGTAGTGGGATATATAGACTTTATCATCAATCCCGCAGCGCCCTACTCTGACACTTCTATCAACGCCGCATCTTAAATTGCATAAATTACATTTAAACACAGAATACACCACCCGTAAAAAGAGTTGAATTTTACATAGAATGCAATACAGTTGCCAAGAATCAGACTCAATTATTAAAACACAACTAAATAAAACTCCCGGCGGCTCTGATGAAGAAAACTCCACTTTCACTAATGCTTATACTCCTTCTGCTCGGCTGTAAAGAAGCGGTAAAAGAGAATTCAGACCGGAACCAGACTTATGGAAATTCCACCGAATACACAAAGCTCTCATCTGAAAAAATCGACGGTTCCCGTACTTTTGAAGTAAACTTCACTCTTGAAAAACCTGCCGGGTGCATGACAATAGATATTGAGTCAGTATACCTGCAGAAATCGTTTCCTGTACAGAAAGTCCCTGAAAAAACTTTCTTCATTGTAGAGAAAAAGCTCAACCTCCCCCATCTTAACCTGAAAGAGGATAAAAGTTATACTCCAATCGGCAGAAACTTTAATAATGACTGGGAACAGTACTTCCCTGTAAAAATATGCAGCAGTAAAAATGACCCTATATCTGCCCTCGACCAGTCAGTATTCCGTATAAGATTCACAGTATTCGAGAAAACAGATTTTTATTACATTATCACAATAATATGTGAATCCAGGATTAAATTTTTAGAGTATACCCCTCCTGCAAAAAAATAATAATTATAGATATTCTATCCATTCCCCGATAGGAGTAAATGAATTCTTTATATTAAATCCCCGTATTATCAGAATTTATGCTGTTAAAAATCGGGGCAGCAGAAGATAGAATATTTATCATTTCTTAAATAAAATTGAATTATACAAAACAGACGGCTCAAACTAATTATTAAGTATGTATACTTTAAAATATTGACAAAAAGAGATTATCTTAATTTTATTACTCTGTTTATTTATAAATAAATATTTAAGGGTAGATTATTTTTCACTACTCCTCCAGGATCTTAAAATAGATTTATAAATCATTTCCAAAAATATTACCATAAACAACCGGTGCGGATAAACAATGAATCCTGTAAATAACAACGAAAATCTTCGGGAAGGTACAATCGAAATTAAACATCTTAAAGCAGGGTACCGCTTCAGCCTTGATGTTTTTGACAAAGACAACAACCTCATTCTGGAGGCGCATGTCCCGATCTCGGAAGGTGTTTTGAACCATCTCAAATCATCCGGCGTTGACAGGCTATATTTTGATCCTTCAAAAATTACGGATAAAGAAAGCGGCCCCATACAGAAAACAATTATCTCCGAAGAACTTATAAATGAAACTTATGACCACACAAAAAACATTCTTGAAGAGATGCGTGAAACCTTTACCAGGTCGGCAGGCGCAGGTATATCACGCGGTTCAATTGATAAATCGCGCTCGCTTGTAGATAAAATTATTTCCGAAACAGAGAGCAATGATGACGGTGTTTTTGATGTGGTAACAAAGCTCAAGGATATGGATGACTATTATTATCAGCATTCAATGAACGTTGCAATCATCGCGTCCATTCTCGGTTCCAGGCTTGATTTCAAACCGGAATTAAAGTCAGCCATGGGAGTCGGAGGGCTGCTGCATGATATCGGTTTTTCATCCATATCAAAAGAAATCCTTCACAAAGCCCAGCTTAATGACAGCGAATTTGATATCATTAAAAGCCATACTCATGTGGGATATAAATGCGTGGAAAAGAATCCGCTTCTTCACGATATTGAAAAAAGGATACTTCTTCTTCACCACGAAAGGGCTGACGGAGAAGGCTACCCGTACGGATTTGATATGGACCATTACCAGAATTCAATCCCCCGCGAAGTCAGGCTGCTGGGGCTTATTGATACATTCATAATACTTACGATGGCGAAGCCGGAAGAGGCCGGGATGACGCCGAAAGAGGCTATGAGGTCTATGGTAAACATGATACACGCGCCTTATAAAACTTCATACGCTTTTCTTCCCGTTGACGTAAGAGATTTCATCCGTGCCCTGGGATTTATAATCAACAAAGGGGAACTCTTCATGAAAGCGGGTGATCTTGTCAGAATCAATACCGGCGAGATAGGTATCGTTGAAGAAATGAACCGCCTCTATCCTCTCAATCCCAGAGTCAGGGTTATTAAAAACAACAAAATGGAAACCCTGAAACGGCCCATTGATATTGATTTATTAAAATCATACAAGGACTATGTTTCGAACATATATGACCGCAACTCGTCCGGCAGCTATTCTGTCAATAAACAGAATTCCGTAAGCAGAACATGAAGTTTCAAAGCCTTATTATAAAAAGAGGGAGGATAAGGTAATGGCCCGGGATGACCTGAATGAAATTATAGTTCAGATTAAGGGGATGAAAGATAACTTTATCGCCTACAACAACGCGAAGATCAATTCACTGAATGCCGCCTTCGCGTCACCCGATCAGTTGAACCTTTTCCAATATATACCCTTTCTGTTCACAGTAAACCAGCCGGAATTCCCCGGATACCTGAAAGAGATGAAAACTCCGCACGGCATAGACAATTACCAGATTCCTCCGAAGCTGCTCTCTCAGCTGAGAATTTCCAATCCTTCATTTTCACAGCAGAAAATGGTTTCAGAAGATCCGGTTATCCGCATGGTTGCGCTCATCGGCAGTGCGGGCACAATAGCTTATACTCCCGATTCAGATCTTGATTTCTGGATATGCGGCAGGTTCAGCCTTCTGGACGCCGGGTCAATGGCACTGCTCCGCCGTAAATGCAGCATCATTGAAAAATGGATTATGGAGTACCACAATAAGGAGATTCATTTTTACCTTAATGATATTGATCATATTAAAATGAATGTTTTTGATGAAGACGAAGAGTACGGACTATCCGGAACATCCCTGGGCCAGATGCTGAAAGAGGAGTTCTACAGAAGTTCTATCATAATAAACAATGTTGTCCCTTTCTGGTGGGTTGTCCCTGCTGACTGCAGCGACACACAATATGCCGAATGGTTCTCGGCCATTGAAGGAACGCCTTTGGAAAACCAGTTTGTTGACCTTGGAAATATCGCGGGCCTTAATAAAGGGGACTTTTTAATTTCGGCCCTCTTCCAGATTATTAAATCACTGGGAAACCCGTTCAAGTCCATTATTAAACTCGGGCTTCTGGAACGTTATATTCATGATGACAAGAAGAATCCTTTTATCAGCAACCTCATTAAAAGAAACGTGCACGAGGGAAAAACAGACAGGTTCAGTATCGATGCCTACTGTATAATGTTTGACCAGGTCTACAGCTATTACCAGGAGCATGTTGATGACATGACTTCTCTGAATATTATAAAGACCTGTTTTTATCTTAAAGTCAACCCTCACCTTTCAATGAACGAAAAGAAACCGGAAGAAGAGAACTTTAATGAAGTTATGACCTTCTACACCAAAAAATGGGGATGGGATCACGACACTATAAAGCATGTTGATAATTTCGAAAACTGGGATATCGAATCCACCAACAAGATGATGAACAATACCAAGAA
>DAONFJ010000141.1:0-5908 GCA_035403545.1 Spirochaetota bacterium | reverse complement strand
AACAACATGGTACTCATGGTGGGATTTTGATCAATCTGGCAATACCAACAACACCGAATTTGATTCTGCCCTTCTTTACGGACCGGCTTTATCAGTAAAATTCAACGAAGATTATAATATGACATTTGTTTTTTTATATGGTAATTTCGATATGAATGAAACTGATTCAGGTACAGGAACTGAAACTACCAGGGAGTTAACCAGGACAGACAGTGACCTGGCACTCAATTACAGGTTGAGCAGCTATTTCAAAATTTTTGCAGGTGCAAAATATATGAGTTACAAAATGCCCGATTTCGACCACTCCAGTATAGGCCCCGGTGCAGGAATAAGCTTTGTTGTACCTGTCGGCGGAGACTTTTTCATTTTGGGAAATATTTCCGGGCTTTACCTGTGGGGTAGAGATGACCAAAATGATGAAAAAGATAATTATAAAGAGTATGGTGCGAACTCAAGTCTCTCAATTGCATATTACATAGCATCTGCATCTACAACTATAAGCCTGGGCGGAAGATATCAATATTTTAAAACTGATTATCCTGATAATAATGATATAACACACCAGTTTTACGGTGCAACTCTCTCTGCAAATTATTCTTTCAGTATCTAGACTAAGATAGACTCAAATTCAAAAAGATATATAGCAATAAAAAAGAGTGCGGCAAAGCACTCTTTTTTATTGCTATATACAGGGACACCAGTCTATTAAAGACCCTCTTTCCCTGAACATAAAATATATTACATTGTCGGTATGTTAGAAGCTCTATCCTTCTTTATCTTTTCTTCTTTTACCTTTTTCTCTTCAGCCTGCCTCTTTAGCTCCTCTTCCTGTCTTTTTAATTCCTCTTCCTTCTGTTTCTTCTCTTCAGCAAGCCTTTTCATCAGTGCGGCCTTGTCTTCTTTTTGAGTAGAAGGAGCTTTTTTCTCTTCAACCTTTTTCTCCTCTATAACTACCGGTTCAGAGACAGTCTCCTGTTTTATCTCTTCCTTTAGCTCAAGAGAAAGCTCAGGCATCGCCTCAACTTTCATATCTTTTACTACTGCCTGGATCTCTATCTTTTCAGCAGGAGTCATTGCCATAACAGGAATCTCCATCTTTCCCATTATTATCTTTTCTACAATTTTCTTATCGATATATGCTGTCCTGTTTCCTGTTTCAACAGACACAGTTTTATCTTCAAAGACCTTCCCTTCTTTAACAGGATTTACAGCAACTGTACCCTTAACAACTGAAAGTTGTGCCCCTTTTTTATCACTGAGTACTGTAAAACTTGTTCCCCTCACCGAAGCAACCGCAGTAGGTGTTTTAACTTTGAAACCGGTACCTCGGAGCTTAGACAGTGTCAGGAACACTTTACCGTTTTCCATATTCATTTCTGTGTTATTATTAGACTTATCTGCAATAGTGCTGATTGTCACACGGCTGTTCTCATTTATCCTTACTACTCCGGATGTTCCGAAAATCAGATCCGCGACCGATTTTTTACCAGTAATAATTATATCACCGGCATTAAGCGGGTCACCCTGATTCGCAACTTTTTCGCCTGCTGTTCCGGATATTTTAACATCACCAAGGGTAAACTGAACTTTAAAGAAAAATGCTGCTTCAGCTTCCTGAACCGGGGCTTCTTTTTTACCGCATCCGGCAAGTATTAAGAGAACAAATACGGCAATTATAATATTTACTTTTTTATGATACACCTCAAGCCTCCTGGATACGACAATTCATTTATGTCAGAGATAATATTATAAGAAAATTATCATGCAGAAGAGAAATTGTCAAATAGAATAAATAATTTTAAAGCAGATACTTCCTGGCAGCGATTTATTTTCAGGGGAACGTATGTTCCGCACTGTGCCCCTTAAAAATAAATCATTGCCATACTTCTTTTGCCTGACATATAATTTAGCTTAAAATAATATATTTACTACAAACTTCTTTCCATAATAAATAAAGAATCAGATATTAAAAGCATATATTGCAGAGAGCACTACTCCATAAAATAGAATTCTTGTATCATCATCCATATTTTTCAAATACTGGTATCTGCCGCCCAAAGAGAGAGTGACGTTTGTTTCAGGTATAACATAGGCAAGATTCAGCAAACCATTACCGCCGAAGTATTCATTTGATTCTTTATCCTCCCTATTGGTATAACCTGTTATTTTAGTTTTGGTTTGACTTTTCTGGTAAATTCCTGAAACTGTTGTGATCAGGTAAAGATTATTTGCCAGATTAAATATAGAACTTAATCCGACTCCCGGTCCGGTTGAATTAAAATCAATTTCAAAGTCACCCCTGAAAATTGCCGCCGGATTAGATGTCGGGAAGAAGTAATATTCACCTTCACCCCTTTCACCAAAATACTTCCAACCGAAAAATATCTTAAATATATTATTAAGGGCATAATTTATAGTAAGATCTCCTTCAAATCTTTCCATTTTATCTGTACTTTTATATATATGTACCTCTGTGCCTGACGGATTATATATGTAATCAGCTTTACACTCCCACCCTGTTCCGTATGAAAAAACTCCTCCGAGTGATATTCGATCAGTAAACTGCACTGCGAACAGGCCTCCGTAAACAATAGCAGCCGGTTCTGTCATTTCAAAACTATTGCCGTAGCTGGTACTTTCATTCTTACCCATGAATTCATTTTTAAATCCCGGCTCAAACCAGGCATACCATAAGTTTGCCCCTACATTCGCACTGCCGGCTGATAACTCTAAAGGAAATATCACCATTATTGTCAAAAAAATACTTACCAGGAATTTTTTCATCGTAAACCTCCTTTTATAGTTATCAGCAATAACTTTATAAAAGAGTTTTTGTCAATCACTAAACAGGTGTTATATTATGAAAGATATAACAGTTCAATGCCGGCAGCTCTGCACGGTTTTCGAATTACTGCGATCCGCTTACAGCAAATTCGGTTTAACGGTTTTAAAAGTTTTCAACCATAATCTTTGTAATAATATTAAAGTGTAGAAGATGAATTACTGAAAAAATAAAGACTGATCATATGAAGCAGATCAGCAAATCAGAGTTATTACTCAAATAAAGCAGGTGATTAAAATTTTAAGTATTCAGCAAAGTCTATCTGCATAAACTCTGTAGAAATCAGGCCGGAACCTGATTATAAAATCTTTTCTGCCTGGAGTAGTTATCCACTCAAAACGCGGCCGACAATAAATTTCGGGAAAATTATTATAACAATACTTCAGGATGACTATCCCCTTAATTAAATAAGCAGAGCCATACTAACATAAAATGATTTTGGCGGAATAACAAACAGTAATTAACAGGTTCTGATATTTTTAAATTAAATATAATTTACACAAAAAATATCAACTTTCTGATTGATATTTACATTAAAATCTGTAGATTTGGATTAAGTATAATTCATTTACAGATTTTAGAACAAGCAGTAGATTTCAAAATTTAAAAATATCCTTAATTGTCTTAAAAAATAAAAGCTTAGTTTAAACCGGAGTCAAACAATGAAAAAACTGTTGCTGGCTTTAATAATCTTCTTACCAGTTTCTGTTTTCGCGGGAACCTACGACGATATGGCGACTGAACTCATGAAAAAAATTCCTGCAAAAGATAAAACAAAAGTTATAGCAGTAATGCCATTTTCATCAGATAAAGAATTTTCCACAGACGCACGGATAGCCACGGAAGAGATGACAAAAGCCCTGATCGACGCCGGAGCAAATGTTTCTGAAAGAAGCCAGATAGATAAAATGCTGAAGGAACAGGAACTTCAGCAGGTTGGCGTACTTACAAATGAAAACGCGGGAGAAGTAGGCCAGGGACTCGGTGCAAAATATGTTGTTCTCGGAACTGTGACAAAAATAGATAAATACGGTGAAGAGGGAAACATCGGATTAAAGATTAATGTTAAGCTTGTAATATCTTCAAACTATAAAGTTATTGCGGCCTCATCAGGTGAAGCTGCTGCAGGTGATGCTTCGTCAAAATATAAAAGAAAAGCTCCGAGAAAAGCGGTTGAGTATCCTCAGTTTCTAGAATTATTCGCCGGCCCCACTTTTTTTGAATATGAGGCTGAATATGATGATATCACAGGCAATATTGATGGAGAGATAGAGGATGAGAATACCCCTGGATTCTCAATCGGAGCAAGACTGATAAGCGAGAATAACGGCTTTTATACGAGCGGTTGGGAATTTCTGTTTTCCACACGGAAGTTTGATGATGACGAAATAAACAAAAGATTTGACCTCTACCAGGTAAGCTGGATTCCGACAATCCGTATACCGCTCTGGATTTATTTTCCATCACTTCCCGATTACACAAGCATGCATTTAGGTTACGCAATCGGTTTCGGAATTAATAATGTAAAGTATTTTGACGGCAGTAAAACGACCAGTTCCAGAGGTTTCGGATTATGTACCTCGGCAATTCTAGGGATAAGGATAGGTATCACAGATTCGATTTCATTTATCACAGATTTAAGATACACTCCGCATGTTCTTAACGCATTTATAAGAAGCCAGGATATAGAAAACGAGGATGCCGCAGTCAGAGAAGACGTTACAGGACCGGCAGTTTATTTCGGGATCAGCCTTGCGCCCTGATGCAGATGATCCCTGTATAATATTTTACAGGACCGGCATTAACAAAATATATTTCTATCACTTATTCAGTTGACAAAGCCGTAAAGTTTTAGTATATTATTAAATATTAATATACTAAAAGGTGAAAATTATGTGGCCAATCGCTAAAAAATACGAGACTAAATGTTTTATCAAAGATACAGATTCCATGATATCAGAACACATGTTTGAAGCTATAAACAAGGATGAAGCTGAAGCACGGGCTTACCTGAATTGCGTTAAAGAAAATAAAAATAAGAGAAATGTTTATGTAAGAGTAAAGAAAGTTTTGTTTGTTAATTGATATCAGATCAGATTAATTGATAGACAATTAAAGCTATACAGTAAATTTTATAAAAAATCATCATACAGAAGTTATGATGATTTTTTATAACGGGAATACCTGAAAAATAATGGAGAATTAAGATGAAATTAAAAACAATAATCTGCATAGCTTTAACAACTGCAGTATGCCTCCAGCTCACAGCAGCACCGAAAATGACTAAACCTTCCATAAAATCTGATCTTGTATTAAACGACCAGACTCAACTTGAAGATGCTGTCATGAAATTACTTCCAAAAGGGAGTAAGCTTGTCCACGGTATAACGGAAGGAATATTCGGCCCGGCAGACGGATCAAAAGGTTCAAACATTAATGTAGTTTACAGCACGAAAAACAAAACTCCAGAAATAATGGTACTGACCCCTATCGAACGGGGTAAATATAAAAAAATAAAATCTGAGACTCTGAATTTCGGAGGAAAAAATACAGTTGAAGTGCTTTCAGTATTTTTTGCTCAGGCAGATAAGGATTCAGCACGAGAACTGTTTGTTCTCTGTAATGTAACCGGCAAAAAAGATTCCGGTTATCAGACAGCTGTCTTTGACTGGACAGGAAAGGATTTTAAACGGATGCAGAAAATTGAATCTAAAATAAAAGGTATATATCCTTCAATCAATGTCAAACGGGCATTACCGGAAATTTCAGGTAAAAAATAAATTCTGCTTACAGCATTTTAATTATTTCTACTGCGAAGTGGATTGTCGTAACGGTTTCGCTTGTCACATTGAACCTGATGATGCAAGAGAAACCGCTACGCCAGTTAAAAGTTATGGATTAAGCCTGCTGATCCTTATATACAACTCTTCAATTTTCTTTGTTTCATTAACAGCCTTCACAAAATCTACTTAAAAACATTTTTCGTAAAACGGATCTCTTTATCTGAAGCTTTCTTGAAGTATTCACCTTCAAATAGATTAAAATGCCCGCACTGAAGTTTCAGCA
>DAONFJ010000140.1:1382-5942 GCA_035403545.1 Spirochaetota bacterium | reverse complement strand
GGGGTGCGGGGGCTTAAAAATCCAGTTGGTGAAACATTTTCCCGCGTATGCGGAGCATACGCGCCTCTGTAAATAAATCGCTGCCGGTAGTGTACGGCATCTCTTAAATAAAAAATCATTGCTTTTGTATGCAGAGTATTTATTATTTATTATGGATGCGAATATATGAGTATTGAAGATAAAAAAAGAAAAATTCTGGAAGATTACATTAAGTCAGCCTCTCCCGGGGAGAGAAAAGAGTTAAACAGGCTTCTTGAAGCCCGGGAAAAGAAAAACACAGGCGATTTTAAAAGCCGCGGATTAAACATGGATGTAAATCAGCTGGCCAAGAACATGTCACGCCAGATTAATGAGCAGCTTGGTATGGCTGATATTAATATCAAGAAAATGGCGAAAGACCTGGTTGTGCAGATGGCACTCCAGCATAAACCTGATATAACAGAGAAAGAACTGTCCGCGTTAGTAAATCAGATGGTTCCTGAAAAAAAAGAAAATGATATTTCGAAAAAAATCCCGCCGGAACTTCTCAAAAGCATGATAGTGCAGTTTATTACTTACAGCACAGGTTCCATGCCTGAAAAAGACCAGGCCCAGCTACCGGCCGGGTGGGCAAAAAAATACTGGAATGCTTTTTCCCCTGATATAAGAGACCTTATAACTATGTATCTTAAAAACGGTATTGACAACCGTAATTTCTGGATTGCAATTGAAAGGCTTCAAAGGAAAAAATAGAATTTTTCATGAGTGCACTTATGAGCGGGTATAAGAGTTTTATCCTTTAAATCGTAAATCGGGCATTGACAGGTGAGAATGGAAAACCGGATGGATACAGAAATTATTGATAAAGATTTTAACAGGTACCAGCTCTTCTATATTGAAGCTATAATGAATGATTCATCATTCCCCCAGATAAGTAAAATCAGGCCGATTTTCAGTAATATCTCCGAGGATGATTTTATTGAACTTGTTGATAAGGTGTTTTCTTCTGAAGATTATGAGGTTGCCCAGCAGTTTATATATTTTCTGATGCTCTTCCGTGACATGGAACATCTGCAGAGATACATTAACTCGGAGAAGTTTACTCTTGATAAACTGGAACGCCTTATAATGTTTATATTCGGTTATTGCGCGATGCATGATAATTCAATAGACAGGGTTCTTGATGAGATACTTTTTTTTCTGGATAATAAAAGGCTGCTTGATCTGGCATTGAAATCCGTCTTTATAAACAATGACAAACTGATCCTCTTTATGATCCTGACAAAATTTAATATTGAAATGCTGAACACATATTTTTCTAAAATTAAAGATACCAGTAAGTTTATTAATTTTTTTGTAAAACTTCCCGATGAAGTGTTGAGATCAATAATTTCGAGGAACTATCATCTATTCCAGTATATTATGCTGATGATGGCGGAGGTCGATACCGGCGTGGCGCTGTCGGCGGAATTCATAAACCGGTACAGCCTTGATCTGCAGCAGTTCGGCAAACTCAGTGATATCCTTAAACAGTACAGGGCTAAAACAGATTTTGAGAAGGAGAGAGAACTTCCTTTTGACAAGAGGGATATGCAGAGGCTGTCATTTCTCGTTAATATGGTAAGGGAGCTCCCCGATCCGGTTAAGGCAGTTGAATATTTTGCCGGTGAACGCGTCTTTATAGATGATATGGAGAAAAATGTTGTACTGGCTGTTGTTACTGATCCGATGCTGAAAAATATTTTTAAAAATTATGATTTGATGAACGCGGTTTAATTCATGCGCGCACGCTGCGCGTGCGCCGTCGGCGGCAGTTACGCTGCCTCCATGTTCCTCCTGCCTGGCAGAGTAGTAAAAAATTTATTATTGGCTGTCCGTACCTGCCTGACGGGCGGAAGCCCTTTAGCCGGGATGCGGCGTAGTAATGTTTGTATACGGCCGGAACAGGTTCCCGTGGTTATAAAAAAGGAGTTATAACGATGCAGATGAAAACAAAAGGAATGATCGAGGCTGAGATCAGCGATGCCATGATCAGATTTGAGAAAGAGTATATGGGACGAGGCCCGGTTGAGACCAGGTCATATATAATTGATGATATGATTGTAGTAAGGCTGAAAGGCATACTCACCAGGGCGGAGGAACAGCTTACAAAAAATGATGAAGGCCACTCCCTGATTAAACAGGTGAGGATCATGCTCCTTGAAAATGCCAGGCCGCTGCTTGAAGCAATAATTTATGATATTACAGGGCTGACTGTAAGGAGCCTTCATACAGATTTAAGTACAAGTATCAATGAAAGAGTTATCCTCTTTATCCTTGAACAGAATTTTGAAGATAACCGTAAAAAGTAACAGTCCCTGTTGAGTGGACTATCCTGCTCTGAATTTTTCAGTAATAAACAATAAAAAATTGTTGACCGATTTAACAGCCGTGCTGTTATCGCAGGCAGTTGAAAAATTGAACACGGAAGATTCATCAAAGGCCTGAAGAGGCGGTTGATAATAAGCCGGCTTTTATGTTACCTCCTTTCTTTTTTACATGGAGTGGGATACATAAATGCCGGCTTTTTTTATTAATTCATAAATCTAGCCGGTAAAAAGGAAACCGGATTTTTGACTTTGATTTATTTGAGTTGCCGCGGAGACACTGAGAAAATAAAAAATAAACACTCTGTACCTCTGCGGTAAACCCTGAAAAAAATTGTCAAAAATACTGAATAATTCTATATTATCATAAGGAGGGCCAAATCATATGGCTATAGCGAATTTCAGGGAAATTGAAAACAAGATTATTATCCATACAAAAGGGCGGCTCTGTGAAACGCAGGAAGAGCTTCTGCAGAGTGAACTCTTTGTGCGGGTGCTGAACAGGTTTATTGAAAAACTCGGAGGCCACCAGTCCCGTCTTCTTAATATTTTTGAAGGCGGGATTACTGAAGAGAAGATTCAGGTACTTCACATCACGCTGAAGAATCTTATCCGCCTTGACGGGAGCTACATCCCCAAAATAGTTCCTGACGCGGCTGTCTTTTTCCGTGATATTCCGCTGCTGAGCGATTTTATTGAAAATCTTTACAACTACTGGAGAAGCTTTGAACGTTATGTGATATGTGATTCCGAGGGTGATACTCTCGACAGAAGGCCGTATAGAACTTTCAACCAGACAGTGGAAAAACTCACAGCCCTGGTAATGAGTTCATACCGCGACATACAGGAGAATATAACAGGTACTCATCCGAGAATATACAGGCAGCTTTCCGCCGGAGCAGATATTGCCGCTATTGGTATTCCGAGGAAGATACCGTACGACGAAGGTTCATTTACAAAACTTTCTGATATAAGAATCATACGGCAGATGCTTCTTAACCCTCCTCTTATTCTTGAACCGAAGAGCAATAAAAGAACCGGGAGTTTTATAAAAATCAAAGAGAACCCGCTTGACCTGATAGATATAAACAGCATCGAGTGGATATGTTATCCCGCGAAGGTAGGCGTGCTTGTAATAAATATCTATTTTCACGAATCATTTTATGAACTGGGATTTTCTCTCTGTAATTTATTTGAACTTGCTGACGATGCCGATCTGTCAAAGAAACCTGATGCTGTTTTTCTCTTCGGAGTTCCGGGTAACGTGCTCGACAGGTTTGATAAAGTTCCTGCCGTTTTTTTTGACGATGAAAAAGACGGTGTTATGGTGGGAGCATGCCCGAACCGCGACATGTTCGGATACTTCGGTTACCTGAAAAAAATGGTGCTCACTCTTCATAACGCGATTATGATAAAGAGAGGGAAGCTCCCGTTCCATGGCGCTCTTGTCAAGGTGCTGCTGAAAGGGGGGAAAGAATCGGTTATTCTCGTGATGGGCGATACCGGGGCCGGCAAGTCAGAAACACTTGAGGCGTTCCGCAACCTGGGGAAGGACTACCTGCGGGATATGATTATTATTGCAGACGACATGGGATCGCTTGAACTTAAAGAGAATGGCGAAGTTATAGCCTTCGGAACTGAAACAGGCGCATTTCTCCGTATTGATGACCTCAAGCCGGGGTATGCGTTCGGCCAGATAGACAGGTCTATACTAATGAGCGCGACAAAAGTCAACGCAAGGATAATACTCCCCGTTACGACGTATGATACTGTAATAAAAGGGCACAGGGTGGACATGGTGCTTTATGCCAACAATTATGAACAGGTGGATGAAGATCACCCGATAATCGGGAAATTCAAATCTGTGGATGAAGCTTTTCATGTGTTCAGGGAGGGGATGGTAATGAGCAAGGGGACGACTACCTCTACGGGAATAGTACACTCGTACTTTGCGAATATATTCGGGCCTCAGCAGTACAGGGAGCAGCATGACACCCTTGCAATCAGGTTTTTTAACGCGTTCTTTACCGGCGGTGTGTTTGTAGGTGAGATGAGAACAAGGCTCGGGATTTCGGGATACGAAATGAACGGCCCGGAAGAGGCGGCAATGGAACTTTTAAAGCGGATTACTGCCGGTGATTGAGAGCTTGGACAAAAAAATCTTGCCGCAATTTAATGTTCTGATTATGATTGTATAAATTTCTCACAGGCCCCC
>DAONFJ010000140.1:0-1282 GCA_035403545.1 Spirochaetota bacterium | reverse complement strand
CATAAAAATGTGGGCAGTAGTGAGGCGGGTGCGGGGGCTTTTGGGGATGACACAGCAAATCTTAAATTTGCATCCACCAAATATTTACGGAGACAAATTAATGAGTGATATATTAAACATCTGGATTTCTTCTGTCGACTGGCACGGAAAGTTTATGATCATGAGTGACCTGGGGATACGGTTCCTCATTGCTCTTGCGGTAAGTTATGCTGCAGGTGAACTTGCGGGGAAGATTGTATTGAAGATAGCCGTAAGATCATCCGAGAGGGATATTATTCCATTCAGTAAATCCCTTATAAAGAAAGATGTCTTTAAGCGTTTTACTACGGTATTCCCGTTTATCATTCTTTATTTTCTGTCGGAGTTTCTGTTTGAAGACACTCCAAGGTTCTGGACGATACTTGAACGGATATTATTCTCTGTCATTGTGGCATTGGCTTTATATACCGTGAATGCGTTTCTGGACGCGCTTGATCATTATTACCAGAGATTTGAAGTCTCCAGGAAGAATCCTATCAAGGGATATCTTCAGATGGGAAAGATTTTTCTCGCAATTACGGGAATAATAACTGTTATATCCATACTTTTTAACAGGTCACCATGGGCATTCTTAAGCGGACTCGGCGCAATGACCGCGCTGGTAATGCTGGTGTTCCGTGACTGGATACTCGGCCTTGTGGCAAGTATCCAGATCAATGCCAATAACCTTGTAGTAATAGGCGACTCAATCGAGATGGAGAGGTATGGAGTAAACGGCGAGGTTATTGATATTTCTTTAAGTACAGTGAAAGTGAAAAACTGGGACAACACTATCAGTATGGTACCTGCCTATTCTCTTGTATCGGAAACTTTTAAAAACTGGCATGGTGTCAAGGAATCGGGCGGCAGGAGAATCAAGCGCGTATTATATATAAATATAAACAGTATAACTTTCCCGGATAACAGAATTTTAAAAAATCTCCAGAACCTTAAGCTTCTTAAAGGGACAGACGAGATGAAAGAACTTCTAAGAACAGTTAAATACGGCAGAATAGACAGGCTTAACAAAAGCGGTATTACAAATATAGGGCTGTTCAGAAAATATGTTGAGCTTTACCTCGTAAACCACGAGGGAATTGACGGCGAAAAGAAACTCATGGCTAAACTGATGGAACAGACAATTATCGGGATACCTCTGCAGATATATGTTTTTACTAATATTATTGATGTCGTGGAATACGAACGCACAGTAGCCGGGATATTTGAACATCTTATCGCGGTCATTCCGGAATTCGGATTAAAA
>DAONFJ010000139.1:0-6242 GCA_035403545.1 Spirochaetota bacterium | reverse complement strand
TTCAGCAGTACTGCATAAAATATTACCTGTTTTTATAACAGTGAGTTCCATCCCCCTAAAATTCCGCCCATTATTGTGAAGGCCAGTGTTACATACCCGCAATCAATAAAATACAGAGTAAGAGGCCTTCGTTCAAAAGTATAAATAATGGATATGAACATGCTCACCCAGAAAAAACCTGCTACGAAACCTGCGATAAGCCCGTATTTAAGAGTAGGCTGCGCAGTAAGAATCATTCCAAGGAAAAGCGCTGCAAGAAAATTCATAAACAGCGTGGCCATGTAAACCGCATAAGTATTCCGCTTTCTGAGTAATCTCCCGGTAAGATGGCTCTCCCTTGTCCATCTCTCACCGAACATGAATGGTGAATACCATAGCGCCATAAAAAAGTATGACACAACAGTTGCAGTTATTACCGCTCTTAAACTTAATGCGTGAAATGCAGCCGTAAATTCCATATATTCCTCCCGAATACTAAAGCCGCCGATTAACCAGTTCCGGCTCCGGTATTATTTTCGTGATTACAATATATCAACTCAGAGGAAAATTTCCTTTAAATATTTGCAGTTTATCATAATTCATTTTGTATTTACGGGGGGGGGAAACAGCAATGAGGAGTTCAGGATTTCCGGCTGATTTTTCACTCCGTCCGGATAGTGACTGAAAGGAGTGAAAATTTACAGCCGGCATTATCCGGAGTAAATTATTCTTTTTTAGCTTTTTTTTCTTTCTTTTCTAATCGTTTTTCTTTGATTGTTTTTTCGGGTTTTTTCTTCTCTTCCCCTTTTGTTTTGTCTTTGCCTTTAGCCATTGAAGACCTCCTGTCCGGTTATATTAAATAATAAATATAAACTGTTCAATCTATGATAATCAATTCGAATAATTTGTCCAGAATATTTTCATTTTTTTTAAAAAGTAACCACAGGTAATGAATAAACCCCGTGCGGTCTCAAATGAACAGCCTCTGCCATCGTCTCTCCTCCCTCTCCATAAATGTCCTGAACTTGTCCGGCTCATCAATTTTTACATTTACAGCAATACCGGTCACAGGATGGGTAAACGAGAGTTCAACAGCCGCGAGAAAGAGCCCCTTCCCCCGGAACAGGTCCCCGGCATTACTGTATAATTTATCACCGATAACCGGATGTCCCGATTCCGCCATATGCCTTCGAAGCTGATGAGTCCTCCCGGTTCCGGGAAAGAGGTCGGCCAGCGTCACCCATTCATTTTTTATTGAACGGACGCTCTTCACAGGGATATATTCTGTTTCAGAACTCCTTCCATCTATATCTGAAACTATTCTTCCGCCGTTCTCTATTTTTCCCCGGACTACAGCCATGTATCTCTTCCTGATGTTTCGTGTTTCAAACTGCCTTCCAAGATTTATCCGGGCGGATACTGTCCTGGCGACAAGCAGAAGCCCGCTTGTCGGAGAGTCAAGGCGATGTACAGGCCCGGGGCGGTCAAGCGCGTCGCTTTCAAAAGATTTAACCAGGTTAAACGGAAGAGCATTTTCCACTGTTTTAAACCTGTTTCCGCTTACGGTTATACCTGCGGGTTTGTTCACAACCGCAATATAATTATCCTCATATACCACGGAGAGTTTCATCCGGTAAACCGGAATTTCCGCGCTGTCCCGGTTTAATAGTTCAATAACCTGTCCCGCGTTAACCCATGTCCCGGTTTCCGCTTTAACCCCGTCAATCATGAAGTCACCGCGTTTAATCGCCTTTTTAATTCCGTTCCTGGACGGGATGACGGTGAAAGCTTCAATAGCATAATCACTGAACCTCACCGGCCCGGCTGTTTCAGGCACTGTATGTTTTTTGATTATAGTCATAAACTCCGGATTGTTATAAACGGGGCTTAAGGAATAAAGTCCCTTTAACCCCGCAGAGATTTTATTTCTGTTTGTTGACACCGAATGTCGAAATAAGGCCTTTGATTAATTCATCCTTTTCGACGGGCGTCATTTTAGATTCAGGGTGTGCCGGAGTATAAAAAAACGGCGGCATTCCGCCTTCTTTTACTTCGTCCGCAGCTTCATTCCCTTTATTTTTGCCTGGTCTTCCCCATTCTGAAACATTCAGGTTTTCTCTCCCCTCATCTACATCAGCCTGAACAAGCCATGAAGCAGGAGCAATTTTGCTGTACCAGGGCCATGTGGTTTTGTTGCTGTGGCAGTTTCCGCATACCCTGTAAAAAATTTCCTGTGTGCGGGGAGTATCCCATTTCGGTTCAGATATAACCTGAGGATTAGTATGATTTTTTCCGTATGGAATGAATTGAATAATTACAAACAGCAGTACCAGGATAATAAAAATTTTAAAAACTTTTTTTGAATTCATCATTTCCAGCTCCAATAATTAAATTAAATATCTGCATTAAAACTATTCCTGAGTATTATTTATAGAATATAACATGTCAAGTAATGATTATTTTCTTCTATGTATATAGCTATATGATGTATATGATGAAAATCCCTTAACCCGGTACCCGGTTCATGATTACTTCTGTAAAAACAGGTATCTCCGGCCAACAGCCGGAATACGCATTAACAGTAAGAAATACAGAAAAGCTGACATATCATCCTGTTATAATAGATAATTGAAAAAATCATTTCATAGAATAAAAAGAAGTTTACATGAATAATAATCTATTACAAATTCATATGCATGAAAAAAACAGCTGCCATAATAACTTCAATCATAATTCTGGTTTCAATACTCTCCGCCCAGCCGCTTAAAGCCGCGCTATTTATTGATATAAATGGAGAGTATATAGATCTTGGCGATGAAGGTTCAGTGTACGGTTCAGGAATTTCTTTTTTGTGGGATATGCCCCGTTATTTTGACAATGACAAACTGCTGTTCTACATAAACTCAACCTATGCCTACAGCTCAGAGTATAAAGATGAGCCGTCTGAAACCGTGCGCACATATGTGCCTTTAACAGCCGGTTTTGAATACAGGTACCGGATTCTGCCTATACCCTTATATGTAACAGGCTCGGCAGGAGCAGGAGCTTCCTATTTCAAAAAAGAGGGCCCGGTATATTACGGCCCGTTTATGGACCCGTCAAAAACTCAGATAGATACAGCTTTCGGCCCTTACGCGGATGTAATGGTCGGATTAAATTATATACTAACCCCGAATTTATCTGTTTCTGCAAAAGGGGGTTACCAGCTCTCCCGTTACAACGAGGATAATATCGAATCCCCGGCAGGTTTCCGGTTTACTGCAGGATTAAGATATGCATTATCCGGAGGCATAAGAAGTTTAGGGGGAGTCGACGACTGGTATGAGGATTCAGAACCTGTAAAATCTCAGTTTAAAACCAGACCTGCCGGAAAAGTTACATATTTTGAATTCACTCCCGGTGTTATTATCCCCCTGGGAAAATTCGAAGAGATGGCAGAAACGGGATTTGGCGGAATGATTAATCTGAACAGGAGAAACCTTTTTTTCAAAGGATTTACAACGGGTATCGGTACAGGATTGTATTACGCGCCGGGTAAAGACAATTTTAATGGAAATAATAAGAATTATGACAGGTTTATTATTCTGCCTCTCCTTATAAACACTGGTTATAGATTTAACACAGCCAATAGATTTTATATTATCCCGTCTATCTCTTACGGTGCTTCTTATCTCAATTTTTCATATGAATATTTCGTTCCTAGTACCTTAAAAATGAAAGATGAGAATAAGAATACCATTGATCCAACGGTTAAGGGGGGACTTCGCATTGAATACAAAATTACAGGATTGTGTTCATTAACAATGTCCGGTGAATACGGAAGTTTTATTGAAAAAAGCGGAGCAATGCCCTTTGCCATAGCCAGTTTAGGCGTGGATTACATATTTTAGATCAACTTAACGGGTAAACCGGCTATGAAAAAAATATTATTTGTCGTGATGATTCTATCTTTAAGTATTCTATCATGTTGCGACGGTTTAAATGAAGTATATAATAAAAAAGTTTAGTCACAGCCCTGCTCTACCCGGATGATAGACTCTGTTTTGTACTGATTCTTTTCCGCGATTTTTATCAGACCGGCAAAGTCCTCCTCGTTAATTACGGTTGATCTGCTTAATATCCACAACTGGTGCTTCATGGGTGAACCGAGTATTGCATATCCCTTATCTTCGTCAATGTGAAGCAGCTGATAATCCAGTGTGACAGGCCAGATAAACTGGATTTTAATTTTCTGAGGTTCTTTCCCGTCGGGAATCCACGCTCTTCCCGAGAGAGTCCTTATATCTTCAGGATTACTCTTATTCCTTCCGCTGTTAGTAACGATCATTACGCCTTCATCCCGGTACTCATACGTCATAGTAATACACGTCAGGCCGCTTTCAATTGAGTTAGGAAGCCTGGCAATTTCATACCATTTACCCTGATAAAGTCTGTAGTCAATAGACGCCTCATCTTTAATATCAGGTGCTGTAGCGGTACAGGAAATCATTAAAAGAAAAATTGCCGCGGCGGAAAATGATCTGATAGACATAATAACCTCTGATATTGAATTATGATATAGATAATATTTATTGGTTTTATATCAAGCATTATGCAACCAAAAAATTGTAGAATTTTATATTGACGAATCAATTTATATGAATTAATAATCAGATGAAATGTTACAGATATATAACCCGGCACGGGACCGTAAGGCCGCTTTTCAAAAACCCGCTGATCGGATGAGTCCACCTGTTGAGCGATGAGGCCGGGCGCCGGTCACTGTGCGTGTATAACGGCCACCGGGCCTGTCGTCTATGTCTATGATGAAAATCAGTTTATTAAAAAACCCCGCTGTAATTTCGCGGAAACATGAGAGGTCGTTATGAAAGAATACTTAAGATGCAAAGCCTGCGGATTTATAATGGATAAAGATGGAGCACCGGACATCTGCCCTGCCTGCGGTATCTCAAAAAAAGTATTTGAAGATTATAAATACAATATTTCACAAAAGCGTAAACTCATTATGGATATAAATATCCACCCGATTATGCTGCATCTCCCCCAGGCAATTACTGGGCTGATTCCGTTCTTCGGTTTTCTTTCACTGGTCACTGATGCGGGCTGGGGAATAAAATTTCTTTACGCGGTCGAAGTGGTCACATATCTTCTGCCTCTTTCAGTACTGGCCGCGACGCTCACCGGTATGTTCGACGGGCATAACAGGTTTAAGAAACTGAACACGCCTGCTCTAAAGAAAAAGATGATTCTTGCCTCCGTACTCATTGTGCTTACTATAGTAATGCCCTGTATTGTATACTCCATTGGGATAAAAGACGCCCTGTTCCCGCTTATAGGCCTTTCATTCCTGACACTGGCTAACGAGGCAATGCTTTCTAAAATAGGAATCAGGCTGATATTCGCGCATCTTCCGGGTTGACCGGATGATGCCTAAAAGCTGCTTTTCTTCAGCGCGTCAATGTCCCTCTCAAGCTTCGCAAGGTGCGCGGTGAGTTTATCAAGCGACCTCTCAACCCTTTCCTTCTCTGATTCGAGATACGAAAGCCTGTTGGAGAATTCCGCTTTCGGATTAAGGTCTGCTTTTATCATGTCAGGGCTTCTCTGGTCTGAGATGAATGCCTCCTGAACTCCCTGCCTCAGGCCTTCATCTCTTATCCGCGCCACGGTCTTCATATTCTCATAACCGATCTCCGGCTTGATATCCATGGTGTAAGTTTTCATTATTGTCTTTGCCTCGGTCCTGTGAAGGCGTAACACCCGGTCGACATAGTCTTCAAAACTCGCGTGGTACTGCTGGCAAAGCTCTCTCGCCTTAAGAAGCAGGCTGCCGAACTCCTTCATCAGGTGGCCGTTACGTGAAAGATATTCATCCCGCAGCAGGGCTGTAAGCTGTTTGAACTCATCGTTAGTCTCAAAAATATTATTATATAAACCCATCCCCTCAGCCTTAAACAGCAGCGTATGGAATATGCTCCAGAAATCATTTGAGTGGGCCCTCGGTGTAACCGGGACCGTAGTTCTTGTAAACTGCACATGATGAGCAAACTCATGGATAGCTGTGTACATAAGCTGGTTATCATCTGTAAAATTATGATTATGAATAATTATCTCACACTTGTCGGGATAATAAAGCCCGTCTACTTTTTTGCTGCTCTTCCCGGAGAACGTCACCATGAAGTCAGTCTTTACCTGTTCCAGCTGCAGCAGCCTGTCTTTTACCTGATCCTGATTCATTTTATATCCCGTTTAAATATTCTATTATA
>DAONFJ010000138.1:0-6373 GCA_035403545.1 Spirochaetota bacterium | reverse complement strand
AAATAAACTATCAGGAGACGGTAATGAATTACAGTGAACTTGTAGGTTATATGGTAAAATCTCTTGTGGATCATCCTGAAGAGGTTGAAATAAGGGAAATTGAAGGTGAAAAATCGACTATTCTCGAACTGAAAGTAATAAAAGAGGATATTGGAAAGGTTATTGGAAAGCATGGCAGAATTGCCAGGGCTATAAGAACAATAATTAACGCCTCTGCCACGAAATCCGGGAAGAGAGTTGTACTGGAAATTCTTGATTGAGCCTGGAAAATAATTATCTGAGAATAGCTAAAATTAAGAGCGCCCATAGCCTTGACGGGAAACTTAAAATTCATGTCATATCTGATATTGCTGAAAGGTTTGAAAAAGGGAACACTGTTTATTTAAAGCTTAAAGAAGAATACAAAAAATATGTTATCAGCACTTTTAATCCGATGAAGAAAAGAACTGCTCTTCTCAAGCTTGAAGGTATAAACGATAGAAACAGTGCTGAACTTTTAGATGGTGTTGAAATATTTATTGATAAAGAAGCTGCTGAGAGTATACGGCCGGAACTTGATGAGGACTCATTTTTTTATCAGGATATAATCGGCTGTAAAGTGAAGTATAAGGGCAGAGATTTTGGTGTGGTACTAGACATTTTTGAGGGCGGTTCCGGTGATCTTCTTGTTATTGAAGATAACAATAACAAAACCGTGCTTATACCTTTTGTTGACCAGATGGTTGACACTAACGGAATTTCTGAAAAGACGATCGAGATAAACCCTGTTGAGGGATTGCTTGATTTTTAGGATTTATACGCTTTTTCCGGAATTTTTCCATTCACCTTCCAAGTCAGGGTTAATGGGAAAAGCGGTTGAATCCGGAATAATAAAATTTGAAATCATTGACATCAGGACTTACTCGGAAGATAAGTTCAAAAGATGTGATGATTATCCATATGGAGGGGGTTCTGGCATGGTGCTGACGCCTTCTCCTCTGTTTGAAGCTATTGAGGCAAATGAAAAAGGGGAATCCTGTATTTTATACACTTCCCCTTCCGGAACTCCTCTGACGCAGGATTTAGTAAAAGAACTTGGAAATCTTAAAGAGATTTCAATAATCTGCGGACATTATGAGGGAATTGATCAGAGAGTAATTGAACAGTTTATAAATAAAGAAGTTTCAATTGGAGATTACGTTTTATCAGGCGGAGAGTATGCCGCTTTGGTTATTACAGATGCTGTTGCAAGGTATATACCGGGATTTATGTCTAATAAAGATTCACTCATTGAAGAGAGTTTTGAATCTGATCTTTTAGAGTATCCTCAATATACAAGACCTTCGGAGTTCAGGGGAATGAGTGTACCTGATGTGTTAATTGAAGGTGATCACAAAAAAATTGCACAGTGGCGTCATGAAAAGAGAGTGGAAAAGACTAAGGGCGTAAGGCCCGATCTTTATAAAAAATATCTTACAAGAATAATATTAGGGGAGTGACCGAAATGGATATAATGCAGGCAATAGAGAAGGATATAAAGCCTTTAGAAAGAACCATTGATTTTGAAATTGGTGATACAATCCGTGTTCATTACAGAATCATTGAGGGTACCAGAGAGCGTATTCAGGTTTATGAGGGAATTGTTATAGCAATTGATAATAAAGGTATAAGTAAAACTTTTACTGTAAGAAAAATATCTTTTGATGTGGGAGTAGAAAGAATTTTTCCAGTATACTCACCAAAAATAGCAAAAATTGAAGTTATCAGAAAAGGTAAAGTAAGAAGAGCTAAACTCTATTTCCTCAGAGATCTTAAAGGAAAAGCTGCTAAGATCAGAGAGAAGAGAATGAAGTCTTCAAAGAAAGATAAAAAAGGTGCTGCTGCATCTGATGATAAGGCTGCTGAATAGTATTATCTATATTTATAGCGGCAGTTTTTATACTGCCGCTCTGATTGTTAAAGGGGGTTGACAGCTATGTCGCCCCTTTCTGATTTTTCAATGCTTAACCCCGATTTTTCTATTGAGAAGGAACTGTATTCACGGGGATATAGAGTAATTGCCGGTATCGATGAAGCCGGGAGAGGAGCTCTTGCCGGGCCGCTTTCTCTTGGAATGGTTATTTATCCCCTATCGATTTTTAATGACACCCCTGAACCTGTAAGTAAATCAATTGCAGATTCAAAAAAACTGACTGCTAAAAAAAGAGTCAAAGCTCTCACTATAATAATAAATCATGCACTTTCATATACTTCAGCTTTTGTATCTCATACCGTAATAGACAGTACGAATATTAATATTGCCACACAGCAGGGAATTCATAAACTCCTTGCTAAATCAGCAATAAAACCAGATGTTATAATCATGGACGGCAATTTTAAATTCAAATTTGATATTCCTTTTATTTCAGTAATTAAAGGTGATAACCGGTCTATATCCATAGCATCAGCATCAATAGTTGCAAAGGTATCCAGGGACGATTTAATGGATAAACTCGACTGCAGATACCCGGGCTACGGATTCTGCGGAAATAAAGGGTACGGAACCAGAGAACATATGGCATCTCTGACGGACAAAGGTTTTTCCTCTATACATCGTAAAAGCTATGAGCCGGTGAAAAGTATAATCGAGGGCCAGAGATTATTATTTGATGAAGATATCAGGTAACCAGGGCATATCAGTAAATATTTCCTCAGTAAGAGAACTCGGTTCCCTTTTAAAAAATATTAATCCCGGTGATTCTGTTTCCGCTTCTTTAATCCGAAGTGAAGGGAGCAAGGCGTTACTTGAAATCGGCGGGAAAATTATAACGGCCGAATTTACAAACGGTATTCCTCATGATAAAATTATTGAACTTGTACTTAAAACCAAATCTTCAGAAAAAATTCAGTTTGCCCTGAAAGAGAATGAACCGGCAGATAAGTTAATCAGGTTTTTATCCCCATTTTCTATGATACATGAAGATGATGTAAAAAAAAGTTCTCTCCAGAATTTAGCCAGATTTATAAATACCGCGAAACCTGACCTGATAGATATTAATTTATTCCTGCTTGGATTGAAAAAAGATGGACAGAAAGAAAAAAAAGGGTCATTTTTTTTTAATCATCTTTTACAGAAAGGTGTTCCATTTCAGACATTGATTAATTTAAGTTACCTTATTTACAGTAAATATAATCCTGTTCTTTTTATGTCTTATCAATATATGCTGTCCCTGGCCGGGAGGAAACCCTTTAATTCCGGTAAAGAAAATTCCGCATCTATCGAGGATGCAATAGATCATCTCTGCAATATCTTAAAAGAGGATGACTCTGATTTTTCAGTCATGCTTGAAATGATTTTTGACGATCATGAAAAGAATGATATTTATGGAGATCTTGTTTTTCCGGATGATGAACATTTCACCGGGATTGAGTATATTTTAAAAGAGGATTCAGTTTTTTTAAAATTTGATCTCTCTTCGGCTGGTGTACTGGGAGTTTTCATTAAATCAGATAAAGACCATGTTTTAATTAACTTTTTATCCGGAAAAGAGGAATTACTTTCTTTTATGAGAGAGAGTGAAGACATTTTAAAGAAAATGCTTGATCAGAACGGGATAAAAAAAAGTATTATCGGTTATTTTGACTCTAAAAAAATAGTTGATAAATTAGAACTTTGGAGTCTTGATTTTTATACTAAAAGTGAGTTTAATGTAAAGGTTTGAGTAAATGAAGCAGGGATTTATAGAAAAGAGCATAGCTCTTCAGTATGATAAGGACGCGCCGAAGATAATTGCTTCTGCCAGAGGTATTCTGGCGGAGAAAATGATAAAAATCGCAAAGGAAAAGAAAATTACTATTTACAAAGATGAAGATCTAGCTGAAATATTATCGAAGTTTAAAGCGGGGGATCTAATACCGGAAAATCTGTTTGGAGCTGTATCTGTTGTTATGGCATACTGTTACCGTATTAATTCCGATTTCAGGCAGAAAATAAATAATTCAGGATTGTTGAATGGCTGAAATGAAGAAAATATTAGTTGAAGATTTGAAACCGGGAATGGTATTCAGTAAAGCTGTCTATATAGATAGTGAGAATGTACTCGTGGCTCCGAATGCCCAGTTGAAGGAAGAAGATATAAAAAAGCTTATGAAGTGGGGAGTTAATTCCGTGGAAACAGCAGGGGATATGCTCCAGTCCGGGTCAGATACCGGCGCATCTGCTACTTTAAAAACCGGCCAGGTTCTTGAAAGATATGAACAACTGCTTGGTATGAGAAAGAGGCTTATCGAAATTCATAGTAACGCGTGTTATCTTATTGAACAGGTTTACTCTGCAATCAGAAAAGATCATTCGATTGAATTGAGTGCAGTACAGAAAGTTGTAAATGATATAATAGGAATGCTGAAAGAGAACAGTAACGTCTTTCTTTTTCTAAATGGATTTGACGACGTAGAAAGAAACTATCTTGTTACTCATTCTGTTAATGTTACTTTTTACAGCCTTATTATCGGTCAGGCTATGAACTATAATGATAAACAGCTGCTTGAGTTAGGTACCGGTACAATTCTTATTGATGCGGGAATGACAAAGGTCCCGGTTTATATAGTACACAAACAGTCAAATCTTACAGATAGTGAATACCAGATGATAAAAGCTCATCCGGTTCATGGGTATAAATCGCTAAGAAGTTATCCGGATGTAAATGACAGGATGGCCAATATTTCACTTCAGCACCATGAACAGTTTGACGGTAAAGGATATCCAAGAGGATTAAAAGGGAAAGAGATTGATGAGTACGCAAGGATCGCGTCAATAGCGGATAGTTACGAATCTCAAATATCAAACAGAAGTTATAGAGAAAAAGTCGGCGCGTACCACGCGATGAAAAATCTCCTGGCAAGCGGTGTTAATAAATTTGATCCTGAAATTCTGAAGATTTTTCTTTCACGTATGTCGGTTTACCCGATCGGGTCACTTGTGGAATTGAATGATCAGACCATCGGCCTCGTTATAGGATCTGTAACAGAGAAACCGCTCCGGCCGATCATAAAACTTATTTTTGATTCAGGTCACAAGAAAATTGAAGAAACTCGGATAATTAATCTTCTGGAAGATACCACGAAATATATCACAAGAGTCCTCAACGAAAAAGAAGCCGGTATTAATTTATTCGATGTACTCTGGGGCTTCTAGTGCCGCAGGGTTATAGGAAGATTCTCGGGGCAGAGGGTGAATCGGCAGCCTGCACATTTCTCGAAGCTCAGGGATTTTCGGTAATCAATAAAAATTTTTATGCAGGGCGAAGCGGCGAGATTGATGTAATTGCCGTTAAGGATAAACTTGTTGTCTTTGCTGAAGTTAAGGCGAGAAATTCTGAAATGTTCGGCGGCGGAATTTATTCAATCACCGATAGCAAAAAGAAAAAACTTAGAGCTTCAGCAAAGTATTATCTATTGAAAAATCCGCAGTATAATTCCCCGGAATTTAATATAAGATTTGATCTTATTATTGTTAAAGATGGTAAGGTTGAATGGATTGATGATATTATAAGATAAAGGGCAGTGCAATATATCTTGTGGAGGGACAACTCCGGAGTTGTCCTTACGATGTTGCCCCACATATAATGTATAATTATAATATTTTACTGCTGTCCAGAATTATGGTAACCGGTCCTGAATTTACAAGTGAGACTTCCATATCTGCGCCGAAAACTCCGCACTTTAGTGAACCGAAATTTTCTCTGAACCTGTTTACAAAATTATTGTAAAACTGCAGTGCTTCAGCCGGGGGCATTGATGTTGAAAATGAGGGGCGCTTTCCCTTTCTGGAGTCGCCATAGAGAGTGAACTGTGATACAACAAGTATTTCTCCATCTACGTCTGAAACAGAAAGGTTCATCAAACCGTTATTATCTTCAAAGATTCTAAGGCCTGTACTTTTGTTTATAATATAATCGGAATCTGTATCTGAATCTTCCTTATGAAAGCCTACAAGAATCAGAAGTCCCCTGCCTATTGAAGAGACACTCTCCCCATTTACAGAGACAGAGGCTTCTTTAACCCGTTGTATTATTGCTCTCACAGATCAGCTTAACTTGGATTTAAGAACATTCTCGGGCTGCACACCGACAAATCTTTCAATTTCTTTGCCGTTATCAAAAAGAATTAAAGTTGGAATTGAAACAATGCCGTATTTCTGAGCTATTGCTGTATTCTCATCTGTATTTAGTTTAAGTATTTTTGCTTTTACATCTCCGGATGTAACAAGTTTCTCGAGAATTGGTGTCTGCATTCTGCAAGGTCCGCACCATGGAGCCCAGAAATCTACAAGGACCTTTCCCGCAGTCTGAATTACCTCTTTATCAAAATTTTCTGTAGTTGCCTCAAGTAAGTTTGCCATGTGATCCTCCTGAAT
>DAONFJ010000137.1:0-6407 GCA_035403545.1 Spirochaetota bacterium | reverse complement strand
TCTACAAAGCCCTGTAGCCTATATCTTTTCTGTAAAACGAACCTTCAAACTCCAGCTTCCCGATCTCATCATAAATATTCTGCCGGGCTTCTTTAAGTGTACTTCCAATAGAGGTTACGTTTAGAACTCTTCCGCCGTTTGACAGAATCCTCCCGTCCCGGTTTACTGTCCCCGCATGAAACACCATCAGCCTGTCAGAAACTTTATCAAATCCTGTTATTGCTTTACCTTTATCATAACTTCCCGGATATCC
Organism: Spirochaetota bacterium; assembly: GCA_035403545.1. Taxonomy (GTDB): domain Bacteria; phylum Spirochaetota; class UBA4802; order UBA4802; family UBA5550; genus WRGT01. Next base: position 6,154 of record DAONFJ010000137.1, on the reverse strand, counting down.
CCCTGCCGCGACAACTACTGTCATTGCATGCGCTTTTTTGAATTTAAGATCAAAACCGCCCAGCGTGCCGTCAACTGCGGCATTAAGCATATCACCAAGTTTCACGTCAAGAAGAGGCAGAATCACCTGGGTTTCAGGATCACCAAACCGTGCGTTGAATTCGAGAACTGTAATTTTATCTCCGCTTATCATTACTCCGGCATACAGTATTCCTTTGAATGGAATCCCCTCTCCTCTCATACCGTCTATTACAGGCTGAAGAACTCTCTCCCTAATAAACTTCATTCTCTCGGGCGTAACAACCGGTGCAGGAGCATACGCCCCCATGCCGCCGGTATTGGGGCCCATGTCCCCGTCAAAGGCTCTCTTGTGGTCCTGTGCCGCAACTAGCGGAATTACAGTAACACCGTCCGAAATTGAAAGGACAGAGGCCTCCTCCCCTTCGATAAATTCTTCGAGAAAAACTCTTGAGTCATCTTTGACATTCTCTTTAACAAAAGCGAACGCTTCCTCCTTATTTTGAGGAATAGCCACACCTTTCCCGGCAGCGAGTCCGTCGAGCTTTATTACAAGAGGATATTTTTCCTGTTTTTCAATGAATTCAATTAACGATTTCCGTCCGGTAAAATCCCAGTGGCCGGCTGTGGGCACATTGTAGGTTTCCATAATCCTTTTAGCGAAAAGTTTACTCCCTTCAATCATTGCAGCTTTCCCGGAAGGGCCGAATACACGGATACCGTTCTCTCCTAGAAAATCAGCAAGCCCGTTCACAAGTGGAACTTCCGGCCCGATAACAACCAGATCTATTTTTTTTTCGTAACATAATTTTTTTATCCCTTCGAAGTCATCAGCCTGTATATCGACTCTGTACTTATTCTCTATACCGCCGTTGCCCGGTGCTACATATATTTCCTCTGCACTTCCGTCATTCAGCAGCCTCCATGCAATTGCGTGTTCCCTGCCGCCAGATCCTATAATTAGATATTTCATTCATCTCTCCATTTAATCAGCAATATATTTTAAAATACTGCTGTAATCTATTTTCTCTATTGATTTCAAAAACTCAACAATTCTCTTCGTAATCTCTTTAACTCCTCCTGCCGCCTCGGACTCAACGTTCAATGGAAGCACGGGATCATGGAGTGATAGCCTCAGCAGGAACCATCCCTTCTGATCGTCTCCGCTGCAGGAAACTCTTACTCCTTCAAAGCTGTCCGGGGCGATCGACCACCCCTTATTAAGTTTAACATAACCTTCAAGTTTTTTAATAATACGTTCACCCTGTGACGCGAAATCATCCTCCTGAAGCCTGATCCTGAACTCCTCTTCTTCCACAGGCTGAACCAGGTCACTGACAAGGTTCATAATACTTTTCCCTTTCTCAATTCTAAGCTTTGCCGCCATAATTATAATTTTTGCAATCAGATACGCCCCGTCATCAAGAAAAAAATTTTCCTTCAGGGCACCGTGGCCGGAAGTTTCAATAGCAAGATGGCACTCTTCGCCTTCAGCGTTCAGGCGGATCGCTTCATTGATTACATTTTTATATCCGCGCTTAAACCTGTGATGTTTTCCTCCAAGATTCTTTTCAATAAAAACTGTGAGGCCGTCCGATGTAACAGAATCGGTGACAATCGTCGTACCCGGATGTTCGGCAAGTACAATAGATGCGGCAAGAGCTATCAGTGTATTCCTGTTTATTATTATGCCCGAACCGTCAACCACTGCCGCACGGTCAACATCCGTATCAAAAATTATTCCAAGATCAGAACCGGACTGCATTACCGCGTCCCTGATCGATTCCATCGCTTCGTCATTCTCCGGATTAGGTTCATGATTGGGAAACCTTCCATCGGGATCAAGAAATCTGCTCCCCGAAGTGTCCGCACCCAGAGGTATAAGAACTTTTTCAGCAAAAAAACCTCCGGCACCGTTTCCCGCATCAACTGCAATTTTCATTCCCGCGAGAGGTTTCCCGTAGTTAACTTTACTGTTAATATCTTTTTTTATTTTCCCGATAAAAATTTCTGAATACTTATCCATAAGATTAATTTTGGAGGATGAAATATTCTCATCAAAAAATGATTCTTCTGATGAAGCAGCTTCAAGAATTTTTTTTATATCATTATTCTCGAGCCCGCCGTCTGATGTAAAAAACTTGAATCCGTTTCTATTGAACGGCAGATGGCTGGCAGTAATCATCACCGCTCCGTCACAACTGAATTCATTTATAACAGTGCTCATAAACATGGCCGGAGTAGAAGCAAGCCCGCAGTCAAACGCCGTGCCGCCCGATTTTACGATTCCGCTGATGATCCCTTTTTTCAGAACAGGGCCGGTAATTCTCGAATCCATACCGACCGCAATTTTAAGTTCTTTTACATTAATTTTTTTCTTATCACATAACCACTTCACAAAAGAGGAAGCGATCATTGACGCAATCTCCGGTGTAAGGTTTACTTTTTCATCACCGGATTCAATAGCTACGCCCCGTATATCAGACCCGTTCTGAAGTTTTTTCCAGTCAATAACCACTTATTGTACCTCAAGATTTTTTACTTTAACCGCAGGAGCCCCTGCGGGGGACCTTTTTAAAGGGATAACGCCCCTTTGAATCTGTAAGAAATACAAAGGATATTTAAATGAAATAATTGTACCTGTAAAGTTAAAAAATTTACTGCTTAGCTGATTTAGAATTTTTCAGGTATTTATCTGCTTTGCATAAAAGAACTTGAATTTATATTCCTTCAGAAGTACTGTTCTAACAGCTAAACAAATATACATTTAATTAAATTATTCTTTACAAAGAACGGTGTAAAAATATTTTCATGCAATACATTCATACATAGCAAACATCTGAATTAACACAAGTTCAGCCGGTCAGATAATAATTTTTGGAGAAAAAATATGGCAATAACATATAAAGACGCGGGAGTTGATGTTGAAGGGGGAAACAGGTTTGTAAAAAAAATCACCCCTTTTGTAAGGAGTACTTTTACAAAAGACGTTCTTGCGGACATAGGAGGTTTCGGCTCTTTATATGCCGCGAATTTTAAGGGGATGGATGAGCCGGTACTCGTTTCAGGAACAGATGGTGTCGGAACAAAACTTAAAGTCGCGCAGATGATGAACAAACACGATACTATCGGTATCGACGCTGTAGCCATGTGCGTAAATGATATAGTTACAAGCGGAGCAAAACCGCTTTTCTTTCTCGATTACATCTCATGTGGAAAACTCCGTGAGGATGTCCTCGTTGATGTCGTAAAAGGTATCGCCGAAGGATGCCTTCAATCGGAATGTTCCCTGGTCGGCGGAGAAACTGCAGAACACCCGGGAATAATGGATCCCGAAGATTACGACATAGCCGGTTTTTCTGTCGGAGTGGTAGATAAAAAGAAAATCATCAACGGCCAGAACATTACTCCCGGTGATATAATTATAGGACTCCCTTCAAGCGGAATACATTCAAACGGATATTCACTTGTAAGAAAACTTCTTTTTGAAGAGAAAAAATACACTGTCACAACCAGGCTTAATGATCTTGATGATGTGCTTGGTAATGTTCTGCTTACTCCTACAAAAATTTATGTAAAAGCCCTGCACTCGGCATTAAACTCAGGGCTCCCGGTAAAAGGCCTTGTCCATATAACAGGCGGAGGATTCTACGAAAACATCCCCCGCATTTTACCGGCTGATACCGCTGTAAAATTATCAAAAAATTCATACCCTGTTCCCGGTATTTTCAAATTGATGGAAAAAGAGGGCGGAATTTCAGAGAGAGAAATGTATACCACTTTTAATATGGGAATTGGAATGATGCTTTTTATCGCAAAAGAATTCGCAGATTCAGCTATGGAAAAGCTTAAAACTGATGGGATAAAACCGTATTTAATCGGTGAAGTTATAAAGTTCAATGATGCAAAAGTAACAATTCTTTGAAAAAGTTGACTCTTAATATTAAATCTGCCGATAATTAAAGCAGCACTTTAAAGCTTTTTTCAGAGGGATTACTATGCGCCGATTATATGTACTGCTAATTATGTTTTTTTTAGTATCAACAGTTTATGCCCAGAATAAACCGGCAGAAAAAACTGATCCGAAAACTAATGCCAAAACAGAAACAAAAACTGACCCTAAAACAGAGACTCAAAATACAGTTAAGCCTGCGGACAACAAGCAGACAATTGAAAAAATTCCTGATGGTTACGGCAATCTTACATGGGGAATGTATCTTTCAGACGCCAGGGATAAAATAACAGGTATATTAAGTTATACAGATGAAAAAAAGATAATTATATCAAAAGAGAAGGAACTGGAATACTATTACGGATTCTTCTATAAAGAACCTTCAACAGATACAGTACCTGTTAAAAAAGAAGATACACCAACCGGTACAGATCAACAGCCCGCAACCACGCAGGAAAAGGATGAAGGAAAGCTTTTTTATGTTTCAATGAATTTCCCGTACCTTGATAAAGATAAAGTATATGAAAAAATCCAGAAAAAATATGGAACCCATACCGGAGAAAATATTAAAGATAATCAGGGTGCGATAGCCTGGGATTCTGAAAATACAGTTGTTATTATGTGGGTTGACCGGTATGAAAAAAAGCCTTACTGCAGAAGGATAATATACATAAGTAAAAAAATATCAAAAGAACTAAACGAATATACCAGCACTATTTTCAATAAAACAGAAATTGAACTTCTTAAAAAAATGAACCCCTGATTTTCAGGGGTTCTCATTATCCGTATCTTTAATAATAAAATATTTAATCAGTCATTTCCCTGCACCCGCAGGTGAGAGGCTTTCTCTTACGAATGTATTACAAAAACAGGAATCAGATCTATTCCGTCATCAAGGCCATGAAGCGCCTTACCAATAACAGTCCCGACCTTATCAAATGAATCTATCTTTCCTGCCATTCCGCAGCCGGCAGTATCAGATGTAACAATAAGGTCACCGGGTTTAACAGGATTATTCCTTGCGTCAACCCTGCAGAGAGTTTTTCCCGCAAGAACAACAGGATACAGCTTCTCCTCTTTCCCGCTGTTATTAATCACTAAATATGGATTGCCGGATACAATTCCTATAACCGATTTACTGTAACTCCTCTTTGATTTTGAAAGAACTGAATTTCCATTTTCATCTACTATCAGTAAATCACCGGGAGATACAAATTCAGCTTCATCAATCTCAAATAGCTCAGCTGCGCCTCCGGGAAAATTTTTCTCTTTACCGTCGCCCTTAATAAAAATTTTACCTTCGAACTCTGAAGTTCCTGAAACAAGCAGCGCTTTTCCATTCCCTCTAAGTTTCAGATTATCATCAAACTTGTTCAGAATAGTTCCTGAACCGTCAGCAATAAGGGAAAACTCATGTTCGCTTGAAAAAATTCCACCTGCACCAAATCTGGAAGCGCCTACAACTCCCGCACCCGAACCTTCATGGCCTGATGCCTGTCCTCTAATTCCTACGTGAGAACTGTGACCTATAACACCATAACTATTAATTTTCTCTTTCGATGTGACTCCCGATATTCCGGTTACACCTATTGAAAAGTTCTTATCAGAAAGATTATTCCCGTAAATAACAGCAGATCCGTCAGATGGCGGAGTAATTTCATTAAACGGTTCGCTCAGTTTTTCTTTTACAGAAATAGTACCTGCATGACTTGCGTAATCATGCAGAATCGGGGCATAATCATGTTCATGCGGGAGAGGGTCCCTTTTATCATGAAGCCTTATATCATCGGCCTGAACAGCAAGTTTATGTCCGCTCTCTCCGTTTGCTGAAAATTGAACAATTCCTGCATCTTTTTCTGACGCAGGTTTAAGCCTTTTATCATTACCCTGTACTGCTACATCAGGGGCATCCTCACCATTTTCAGCCAGTTCAACTATACCCTTACTTATAGTCGTTGCGTTTTTAAGCCTTTTGTCGCTCCCCTGAACTGCGATGCCCTCTTTATTTTCACCATCATTAGCCAGCCTGACAATCCCCTTAAAAGCGACTGTCGCATCTTTGAGCCTCTTATCATTTCCCTGTACAACAACTCCCGGAGCTTCCTCGCCGTTTTCAGCAAGTTCTACTATTCCTTTAGTCAATGTTGTAGCGTCTTTGAGCCTCTTATCATTTCCCTGTACTGCT
>DAONFJ010000136.1:0-6466 GCA_035403545.1 Spirochaetota bacterium | reverse complement strand
TGGGGCTGTCTCAGAAGTCTGATATTTCTGTATTTGTCATTCCGGTTTTGCGTCTCCAATTCCAGCAAATACCGGAATCTCATACGATAAATTTAAAACTTTTACTGTGAGATCCCGGCATTCCGTTTCACTACAGCCGGAATGACAGCAATTATACTTTTAGGTCAGCCCCATACAATTATTTATTTTAAACTAAAATATATGTTAAGGAATTATCATTGAAAAACAATATACTTATGAAGCAGATCAACCTCCTCCTGAAATTCTGAGACATGACACCTCTGCCGATTCATAAAACTTTTCCCACGTTGAGATCCTTGAACCGGCTGTAAAATAGCAGAAACGTGAAAGCTTTTTAAGGCCCGCACCCTTCAGAATTTTCCTCAGGCGTGTCCCCGGTTTCACAGGGTAAAGAACACCTTTTCCCATGTCGTAATTGTCAATTTTAAGCTCTTTTTCTATCCCTGAGTAAAATTTAACGGTGATAAATATCTGATCCATAGGATTTTTTAACCTGAATTAAGTTAGTTCAAAGATATGTTATTCTTAGCAGAAATTCATGGAAACTCGACCGGAAATATATATCCGGACTGTTTTTTTGTAAAAACCGGGATTTTTCACAAATGTTTTCTTAATCCGGCAGAACTGATATCCGCCGGAAATAAAAATCATTCCGGCAGGAAAACTTTAATTCTTTTACCTTATTATAAAATGATAAGTTTTGCGGTATTCCACCGGTGTGATTCCGGTGATTTTTGTGAACGATTCATAAAACGAGGATTTGGAATTGAAGCCGACTTCATAAGCTATGGTGAGAACTGTCCTGTCAGGATTTGCGATCAGAAGTTTTTTCGCCTCCTCTATCCTGTAGGAGTTTATATATGTATTGAAGTTCATGCTGAGCCTTTCGTTAAGAAGCTGTGAGAGCTGATGGTGTGTAATGCCCAGGCTGATTGCAGTATCCGCAAGATTGATTGTTTCATCCCGGTAGATATTCTTTTCAGTCATAAGCTTTTCAAGTTCCAGCATAAGCCTGTCCACATCAAGCCCTTTTAGAAGCGAGCGCGAGTAGATCCCTCTCTTGACTTTCAAAGAGAGCATCTGGAGAAAGCCGGGATACCTTACACCTGTAAGATATGTTATTATTACACAGACCGCAATAAAAAGCGCACTGAATCTTATATAGTTTTCATCTCCGAGAATATACCCGGGGATAACAGTTGCAGAGGATGTGGCTGAGAGAAAGGATATGGTAATTGTTATAAAAATAATATTCTTACCGCCATTCCCTTTTAATGAGGGAACAAGTATTTTTATAAGCCGGAAGTGATATATAAGAATCTGCCCGATAGCGGCAACAGCGAATGTCTTGAATAATATTACATCAGCAGGATTCTCTCCCCCCAGAAACATTCTTCCAAGGTCACCTGAAGGACTGTTCCTGAAAACAAAAAGGTATGTATCTGCCGCTGCCGAAATAAGCGCAGGTATAAAATACAGGGCATACATCTTCGGCACACCGGCGTCGGGGAAAGAGACAATATAGTATGCGTAATACAGGATAGGACAGAATATAAACAGAACAGTCGGGTGAAATGCAATGTATTCCGGATGGGCAATAACAGCCGATGTAGCCATTGAATGAAACTGCAGCAGGATTATTCCAAGTAATGTAAAAAGAAGAAAGAGATTGTAATTCTCCCTCTTCTTCATTTTAAGCACAAGCTGCCCGGCAGCGGAAAGGAAGCAGAGGCATGCTCCTAGAAAAATTATATTTTCTGCTATCATAAACTCCCCATCCGCCCTTCGGGCACCTTCCCCATGAGAGATGGGGAAGGTGTATAACTAGAATCTTTACATACTGACATCGGGGTCAGAGCCCTGTACTGCTAATAGTTCAATTCTAAAACGAAGCCCTCCCATTCTTCAAGCTTTTTATGCAAAATTATCCTTAAACCGGAATTTTTGAATAACTCTGTCATATCCGCCTCCCACCTGCTGCTGATTCCGCTGAGAATCAGCATGCCGCCCGGTTCAAGGAGAGCTTTCAGCCGTTCAATATTATCTTCTATTATTTTTGAGAGAAGGTTTGCTGTAATAATATCATATTTTTTACTGCTGCTGAATGTGTAAAGATCATTGACAGAGGCCCTGATTCCGGAAATCCCGTTTAAGCCCAGATTTTTATTTGCCTTAATTACAGAGCCCTCATCATAATCAAAAAGTTCAACATCAGCAACTCCCATGAGGGCAGCCTGAATAGCCAGCACCCCGGAACCTGTCCCTATATCTATAAAGGAAACTTTATCAGGGAAATGAACCATTCCCAGAACCTGCTCCAGGAGAGCGCCGCACAGCCTTGTCGTAGGGTGATGCCCGTCGCCGAATGAATCCTCCGGGTCTACCTGTATAATATGCCTGTAGTTCTTCCCTGGAGGATCTACTCCCGGAGGAAGTACAAATATGTTTTCCGTGAGTTCATGCCCCGTGTAATCCTCGGCCCATTTGTTCTTCCAGTCAGAATCATGTATCTCTGAAATATTCCGCAGTAAGTTAATGTCAATTTCATCGAAGGGTTCAGGCGAGTCCGAATATATTTTAAGAAGCAGAGAGCCGGCGATCTTTTCGAAACAGAATGAAGCCACACCGGCACCGGTGAGTTTTTCAGAGTATTCATCTTCGAGTTTTGCCGGTATGGAATAAGTGATTTCAAACATAAACTATTTTAAAAAATGTACCTGACTCCGATACCGAATGAGCCGGCACTGTCCACGAATTTAACCACCTCTAATCCGAGGCCGATTTCGATAAAAAGATTAAGGGGGATCTCATCAAAACTGTACTCCATCCGTGCGATTCCCAGAAGATCAATTTTATTATAATGGTCATCACTGTTATTTTTACTGTTACCGTCATGATGATCGAAATGCGAGTATAATGCCGGGCCGACAGAGAACGGAAATACTTCATTGGATATTTTCAGGTTAAATATTGTAAAAAGCCCGTTAACCCCCAATGTGAGATCATCATAATCATTCCCGATCAGGCCGTTAAGCTCAAAAAAGTTGGAGAACCTGTACCCGGCAGTTATTCCCCATGGATAACCGAGCACCACCCCTGCTTTAAGTTTACCTTCAACTTCTTTAGTGTCGATTTTTATTGTTTTAATATCCCTGTCTTCAGTAAGAGCTTTTTCAGCTGCGTAACCGGCAGCGGGAAGCACAAACAGTATTACAAGAATAAATCTTTTAAATAAATTCATCATTACTCCGTTAAATTAAATATGTAAAAAATCAAGTATGAGAAAAATCAGATTACAGGCCGCCTGCATCCGTAAAATCAGGGCTATAGCCCCATTAAATTCCCGCCGGTATTCAATGCAATAAAAATTCGGAATAGAAATGTTAAAAAAATATTTGATAAATTAAGTATAACATTTTTATAAGAACATCAAAATAAATTTCTGTCTGATCATAAACAGGCAGTTTAAATCAGTAATAATTCCTGAACTTTTTTATAACAGAAAATGCACTATTGGGGCCTAATTGCTGTCATTCCGGCTGAAGCATAGCGGAATGCCGGCGACCGTAGGAAGATCTTCGATGATCTCACAGAAAGAGTTTTAAACTTGCTATGTGAGATTCCGGTATTCGCATGAATTGAAGACGCAAAACCGGAATGACAGAGAGTTGACTGTATGTTTTAGAACTTATCATGCCGTATGAAGTTTTCAAACTGTCATTCCGGCTGTAGTGAAACGGAATGCCGGAATCTCATACTGCTGATTCAATCATGAGATTCCGGTATTTGCTGGAATTGAAGCTGCAAAACCGGAATGACAAATACAGAAATATCAGACTTCTGAGACAGCCCCATATTACACTAAAATATATGTTAAGGAATTAACATTGAGTTTAAACACAGATTTGTGAACAGCTGCATAAAATAATAATGAAAAGGTAAAATATGCCTGTAAAAAAAGTATTCTGGGAAGACCCGTATCTCACTGAAATCACTGCTGAAATAACCTCGGCCGATAAAAATATAATTACACTGGATAAAACTGTTGCTTATGCTTTCTCCGGAGGCCAGCAGTCCGATTCGGGCACAATCGGCGGATATGAGATACTTGAGGCAGAGAAAAACGGGTTTGAGATTTATTACACAATTCCACATGGACATTCCCTGCACGCAGGAGACCCTGTTGCTGTAAAGATCGATTGGGAAAAAAGATACAAGCTAATGAGACTTCACTTCGCTGCAGAAATTGTACTTGAACTGGTCTACACGAATTTCGGCAGGCCTGAAAAAACCGGTGCCAATATAACATCTGAAAAAGCAAGGCTTGACTTTGTGTGGGATGGAAATATATCTGAAACATTTCCCCTGCTGGAGAGACGGATAAAGGAAATCGTTTCCCGGGACCATGATATATTAAGCCGGTTCAGCGATGAAACTGCTGAAATAAGGTACTGGGAGATTGAAGGATTCGCGAAAGTCCCGTGCGGCGGAACTCATTTGAAAAAAACCGGTGAAGTGGGCGGCCTGAAACTTAAACGAATTAATCCGGGCGGAGGCAGGGAGAGGATTGAAATTTACCTGGTTAATTGATATAATGAAGGTAATGAATCCGATCCGGATAATCCGGCACTGAAATAAAAATGTAAGGAAATTATTATGACACAGGAAAAACGGGATTTCAACAAAGATGCTGCAGCATGGGATGAAAATCCCGGACGTGTAAAAATGGCAGAGTCTGCCTTTGACGCGATAGATGGAAATATGAAACTTTCGAAAGAGATGGATATTCTCGACTTCGGATGCGGGACAGGCCTGCTCTCGCTGAAGCTGCTCCCCTATGTACATTCTGTAACCGGAGCCGACAGTTCAACAGGAATGCTTGAAGTCCTGAACTCGAAAATAACCGCGCAGAACCTTTCCGGAATTAAAACTCTTTATATCGACATTGATAAAGGAACAGCTATTCCGGGGACATATGATGCGGTCACAAGCAGCATGACAATGCATCACATTAAAGAACCTGCAGCCCTTATAAAGCAGTTTTATAATGTAATAAAACCGGGCGGATTTCTCTGCATAGCCGATCTCGATACGGATAATGGAAAGTTCCACGATAACAGCGACGGTGTTTTCCACGAAGGATTCCAGAGGGATGAAATGAAAAAGTTTTATAAAGATGCGGGTTTTACAGGCATAACTGATGTTACTGCCGCGGAAATTTCAAAACCGGATAAAGACGGGAACATGAACAGTTTTACAATATTTCTGATTGTCGGGAAGAAAGGGTAATTATTTAGAGATAAAGCCTCCCCCTCTGCCGCTGAAGCGGCATCTCCCCCATGGAGAGATCTAATCATTACCCACGTCTTACTGAACGGCCCCCCAAACCCCCCGGAGGTGGGCTTAAAGATGCTTTACAAATAGATTGTTTGATGATAAAATGAATTATGAATGAAAAAATTCATCAGAACAAGTATGATCAGGACGAATATAGGGATAAATATTTACAAAGCATCGGTATTAAAACTGTAAGAGTTACAAATGATGAAATTTTACAGGATATAGATAAAGTTTTATCCAGGATTAAAGCTTATCTTTAAAAAGCCCACCTCCGGGGGGTTGGGGGGCTGTAAAGATGTGGGTAATGATTAGAAAAACAATGGGGAAGACTGAAATTTAAAGAGCAGCCCATTCCGGGAGGTTGAAGGTGTAAAGGAAATTCATGAACTTAATTGTGTTATATAAAGAAGATATCCATGACGGAGTTGCCGAGATAACCGGCAGAAAGCTTGAACATATACTCTCTTTCATAAAGCCGTCTGTTGGAGATACTCTCAGAACCGGTATCCTTAATGGATTGGCCGGTGAAGGAACTGTTACGGATATCACCGATCAGAAACTTACCCTGACTCTGTCGATGTACGAAACTCCGCCTGACCCGCTCCCGCTTAAACTTATAATTGCAATGCCGAGACCGAAAGTTTTAAACAGGGTTATTCAGCACGCATCATCAATGGGTGTTAAGGAGATATATATTATAAAAACATGGAGAGTCGAAAAAAGCTACTGGGAAACCCCAATGCTTGAAAAGGAAAATCTCCACAGGCAGATGATAACCGGGCTTGAACAGGGAAAAGATACCATGCTTCCGAAGATTGAAATCAGAAAACGTTTCAAACCGTTTGTTGAAGATGAACTTCCGTCTATTGTAAAAGGAAGTATGGCGCTGGCAGCCCACCCCGCGGCGAACAGTCCATGTCCGCGTGGTGCAGATTTGCCGGTTACACTTGCCATAGGCCCCGAGGGGGGATTTATCCCATACGAAATCAACGCTTTACAGGATACAGGGTTTAAACCGGTTTCGCTGGGAGAGAGAATTTTAAGAGTTGAGACCGCAGTGCCGTTTCTGATAGGAAGGCTGTTTTGAAACTTAACTGCCCTCACC
>DAONFJ010000135.1:0-6629 GCA_035403545.1 Spirochaetota bacterium | reverse complement strand
GTAGCTGAAGATAATGGGAATATCCAGATAATTCAGATGCTTAAAGCGGCAGAATCCAAATCAACAGGGAAAGCTCAGAAATCAGGAGAAATCAAAGAAGCAGTAAGTAACTCACAGTCCTACGTGAAATCTGAACAGATAGGGAGCATCTCTTCACTTAATACCGGTAAACGGGAGATAGTGGTATCGACGAAACGAATATTAAAAATAGGAGAGTTGGTTTACGTTGTTCTAAATGGCAACAAGGTGATAATGTCGTCAACCTTTCCAATGATGACCTCGACAAAGTGTCAGTTAGAAGGGGATGATACTAAGTATTTCGAGAAACTGACAAAGGGTATGCCGGTTTATAAGTATTAAACTCTCACACATATATATCACAATAAGAAATGGCATATATCGGCTGCCCTCCAGAGCTGAATGTGCAACAATTCCAATCGTTGAGGCATCCCGTAAACGCAGAAAGCCATCCCAATAAACCTCTTGATTCAATCAGCGTTTATCAGCCAACGATGCGAATCGAACGCACGACCTGCTCATTACGAGTGAGCTGCTCTACCGACTGAGCTACGTTGGCGGTTGTAATAACAGTGAATTATTAATTACCTGATCTATTTATGTCAAGAAAAATGCGCTTTCCTGCTTAATTGAACCTTCATTATTTAATTTAAGACATTCCGCCGGGGGTAACTCAAGCTATTTAATTGACTTTTTGCTGCCCCGGAGTTTAATTATGTTAATTTGCATCTTAAATATTATTTACATAAAAATCATCTTATTATTTCAGCCGGCGGCGGGGGCATTATAATATCAATGGATTATATAGAATGCTGAGTATAAAGAAAACTGAAATTCAAAGAGTGTACAAAATAGTTCTGCTCTTTTCTCTTTACCTGTCACAGGGGCTGCCGTTCGGATACCAGGCAACAGCACTCCCTGTTTACCTGCGTGAGAATGGCATCTCCCTTACCATGATCGGGTTCAGTACAATACTGGCAGCGCCATGGTTCCTGAAAGTTTTCTGGGCTCCGGCAGTTGATACTTTCTGGAACAGTAGAATCGGAAGGAGGAGGTCGTGGATCATTCCTCTCCAGGTAATTCTTTTTCTGTCAATAATCTCCGCGTCATTCACTTCATCCATGGGAATAAATTTTCTTGTTATAAATATTTTTATTATGAACCTTGTTTCGGCAACACAGGATATCGCGGTCGACGGGCTTGCGGTGGATATTCTAAGTGAAAACGATCTCGGTTACGGAAATGCCGCGCAGGTTGTGGGCTACAAATCGGGAATGATAATAAGCGGCGGGCTGCTTGTGTGGCTCAGCCGGTTTTTTGAATGGAAAGCTCTTTTTGCTGTAATGGCTGTAATCTCGGTGGTCCCTTTATTTCTGATTATATTTTATAATGAAGCGGGTGTTGTTAAGGAATCTGTTAAACGTATAAGCATGAGTGATCTGCTGGATATACTCAAGAAATCGGTTCTCAGGAGATCATTCCGCTGGTTTATCTTCTTTATAGCTGTCTACAAATTCGGCGAGATTATGATTGATGTCATGTATAAGCCTTTTCTCATCGATTCAGGTATTGCGCCTTCCGATATCGGTTTGTGGGTGGGTACCTACGGTATGGCTGCGTCCATCGCGGGTTCTGCCGCAGGGGGAGTTCTTGCCTCGAAATTTTCAGTATACAGGTCGGTACTCACTGCGTGTATTCTACGGCTGTTTCCGCTGATATACGTAACTGTGCTTACGTTCATTACGCCGGAACCGTTTCTTGTAATAACGTCTACACTTCTTGAACATTTTTTCGGCGGGTTGTTGACAACATCCCTGTTTGCGTTTATGATGTTTAACGCAGATAAAAGTATCGGTGCGACTCACTATACTCTCTTTGCAGCAGTTGAAGTTATAGGCAAAACACCGGGCGCACTGTTCTCGGGAGTCTTTACCGAGATGACCGGTTACTCCGCGTGTTTTATTACCGGAACTGTAATTTCATGCGCTGTTATCTTTATACTGCCGTTTTATAATAAAAGTTTAAGCAGGGAACATATATGAAATTCAGGCCATGTATAGATCTTCACAATGGAAAAGTTAAGCAGATCGTTGGAGGTTCACTCAGCGATTCAGGCGCAGTTGAGAATTTTGTATCCGACAGAGACGCCGCCTATTACGCGGAGATGTACAGGCGCGACGGGCTGACAGGCGGGCATATCATTATGCTCGGGGCTGGGAACGAGAATGAGGCTATGAAAGCCCTCCATGCTTATCCGGGGGGGATGCAGATCGGCGGCGGAATAAATCCGGAAAATGCCTGTAAATTTCTTGATGCAGGCGCGTCGCATGTGATTGTAACTTCGTATGTTTTTAAAAACGGGACTTTCAGTATTGATAACCTGAAAAAGATGATTAAAGCAGTAGGCAAAGAAAAACTCGTTATCGATCTCAGCTGCAGGGTAAAAGGGGATTCCTATTTCGTTGTAACCGAGCGGTGGCAGAATTTCACTGATTTTGAAATAACTCATTTTAATATTCAAAAGCTTGAAGAATACTGTGATGAGTTTCTTATACACGCAGTTGATGTTGAAGGGATGCAGGATGGTGTTGACACCAGGCTTGTGGGCCTCCTGGGTGATTCTGTTTCTATTCCCGCGACATACGCTGGCGGTGTTAAAGACTGTAATGATATCGCCGGTGTTTTTAAGTCCGGTAAAGGCAAAATTGATCTTACAATCGGCAGCGCGCTGGATATTTTCGGAGGGAGTATTTCTTATAGCGAAGTTATTAAGAGCAAAGAGTTCGGCATGATATATGAAAAGAGGCGGAGAGAATCCGACAGGTAAACCGGACGCTGCCGTAATGAAGTATATTTTAAAACGGATCCGCTCCAGTCCCGGCTTTTAATTTTTTGATTATTTAACGTAAAAAAAATTGTTTTAACCCCGATTAATACTGATGATATAACTACAGCAGTCAAAAGAGTAATTATCTGCCTTTAATATCAAATACCGCCAGGTATAAAAGTATAAATGAAAAGGTGATTACCCGATATTGAATCCAGGTGACTCTTGAATAAAAGAAAATTGCTGATGGTGAGAGTTGCGTATTGCCTTAGATAAATCTCTAACACAATGCCCGCAGCTCTTTAAATATTTTCTTAATGTTAAAGGGGCGCTTTATGAAAACTTCGGGTAAAAACAGAATTGCTGTTATCGATGCCTGCCGTACGCCATTTATGAAGTCCGGTACCGCGTTCTACGACCTGATGTCCTGGGAACTCGGACGTTATGCTGTCAAGGGGCTTATCGCAAGGACCGGAATAGATCCATCGCTTGTTGACTATGTGATCATGGGTACGGTAATGTCCGATATCTCCACGACCAATGTGGCAAGGGAGATTATGCTTGGGGCGGCACTTCCCGGAACTATACCCGCGCACACCTGTACGGCAGCCTGCGTCTCATCAAATATTGCAGTTACCTCGGCGTTCGAGATGATTACGTCCGGTGCGGCGGATACGGTTATTGCCGGCGGTTCGGAGTCATTCTCTGACCCTGATATTAAAGTCTCCAGGCGCTACCGGCGTTTTATCCTCGACCTGACAATGTTTAAAAGGCCAAAAAGCATAACGGGTAAACTGAAACTGCTTAAAGGCATGAAGCTAAGGGATTTTTTTCTTCCTGATACTCCGGCCATTGCGGAATACTCCACGGGCCTTTCAATGGGCGAAAATGCCGACAGGCTTGCGAGGAGGCTCGGTATTTCACGGGAGGAGCAGGACAGCTATTCAGCGCGCTCTCATGCCAGGGCTGTGAATGCCGCGGAGAAAGGTTTATTTAAACATGAAATTGTACCGGTTGTAGTTCCGGGAACAGATAAGGCAATTACAGCCGATAACGGCCCGCGCGGTGACGCGACTATGGACAAACTCGCTAAAGCAAGGCCGGTTTTCGAGAGACGGTACGGAACTGTTACTGCGGGAAACTCCTCTTTTCTCACGGACGGGGCATCGGCTGTATTGCTCATGAGGGAATCGAAAGCAAAAGAACTGGGGATTAAACCTCTGGCATATATACATTCATACGCGCAGGCCGGTTCCGATCCGTGGGAGGAACTGCTCCTGGGGCCTGCTTTCGCGTCAGCACTGGCATTGAAAAAGGGAGCTCTCCGCCTTTCCGATATAAAGGTTTTTGAAATTCACGAAGCATTCGCCGCGCAGATACTGGCCAATATCCGTTATATGGAGTCGGATAAATGGGGAAGAGAAAGCCTTGGGCTTAAAGGAAAAATGGGTTCATTCAGCGGGGATCTCCTTAACACCAGGGGAGGGTCGCTTTCCCTGGGGCATCCTTTCGGGGCTACGGGAGGGAGGTTAATCGCAGGCTGCTGCAGCCGCCTGAAGACGGAGGGGAAGCAGTTCGGCCTTGTCGCCGGATGCGGTGCCGGAGCAATAGGGAACGCGATTATTATCGAGAATGCCGGGTAGGGGTGAATGCGATGAAATATATTAATTATGAAAAAACAGAAAATGGAATTGCAGTTATTACTATGGACTGTCCGGGCACAAAAGTTAATGTGATATCATCAGGACTGATGAATGAAGTTGAAACAATACTGGATGCTGTTGATAAGGACAGTACTGTAAAAGGTGCAGTTCTTTTAAGCGCAAAGGAGGATAACTTCATTGCGGGGGCAGACCTGTTTGAACTCGGCAGGATGAAAACTGTTGAGGAGGTTACCGCGTATGTTGCTAAAGGGCATTCCATCCTTAACCGTATTGAAGAGATGAAAATTCCGGTTGCTGCCTGCATAAACGGCCACTGCCTTGGCGGAGGGCTTGAAGTCGCGCTCGCATGCCATTACCGTATGGCGGTTAATTCCCCAGGAACACTCCTGGGGTTACCCGAAGTGAATTTTGGACTGCTCCCTGCCGGAGGAGGATGCCAGCGGCTCACACGGCTTATCGGCCTTACCTCAGCGCTTCCAATGATGCTCAAGGGAAAGATCATCCGGGCAAAGAAGGCTAAAAGGGCAGGTATTGTTGATGAACTTATTCCGCTTTACGGGGTGAAAGATACAGCTCTTAAAAAAATGTCAGAACTGATAAGAGAGGGGAAGATACACCGCAAAAGTAAACGTTCATTCCTTAATTTTCTGCTTGAATCTAATCCTTTAGGAAGGGCAATAGTTTTTTCCCTTGCCCGGAAAACAGTTACACGGAAGACATACGGATGCTATCCTGCCCCATATGCAATTATTGATGCTGTAGAATGGGGGCTTAAAAAGGGCAAAAAGGCCGGGCTGCTGAAGGAAATTGAACTCTTTGGAAAGATTGCGGTATCACACGAATCAGAATCTCTCATAAGCCTCTTTGCCGGGATGACCGGGCTTAAAAAGAACCCGAAGAAGAACCTTGCACGCCGGACCGGAAAACTCGCAGTGATAGGTACCGGCCTCATGGGACAGGGAATAGCCGCGGTTTCAACCCCGGTTTGTGATACAATACTGATGAAAGACAGGTCCCTTGACGCGTCTGCCTCAGGGATGAAAGAGATATGGAAGGGATTAAGCAGGCGTGCAAAATCGGGAGCAGTATTCCCGTTCGAGAGGGACGTCCAGTATGGCAAACTTGTTCCTTGCGACGACTACACCATGTTTAAAAATACGGATATTGTCGTGGAAGCTGTATTTGAAGATTTACCGCTTAAAAGAAAAATCCTTGCCGACGTTGAATCTGCGACAGATGAACGGACAATTTTTGCGTCCAATACCTCGGCCATTCCGATTACAGATATATCAAAAGGGTGCAGAAGGCCGGGAAATGTAATAGGGATGCATTACTTCTCACCTGTGCCGAAGATGCCTCTACTGGAAATTATTACAACTTCGAAAACTGCACCATGGGTAACAGCAAGCGCCCTTGACCTCGGGATCGCGCAGGGGAAGACATGTATTGTGGTAAAGGACGGCCCCGGGTTTTATACAACAAGAATTCTTGCACCGATGCTCAATGAGGTTATGCTTCTTCTTGAAGAGGGTGCTGTGCCGGACGATATAGACAGGGCGATGCGCCGGTTCGGTTATCCCGTAGGGCCTGCTGCACTGATTGATGAAATAGGAATTGATGTGGGGGCACACGTTACAAACGAACTCGGGCCGATGTTTGCCGAAAGAGGGATTGCTGTTTCAACGGGGATTCAGAAGCTTCTGGCCGAAGGCTACATGGGGAAAAAGAACAGAAAAGGTTTCTACCTCTACGATTCAAAAAAGAAGAAAGGAGCTAAGATACCTGATGAAAAAGTTTATTCAATTCTCGGCGGGAAGCCGCGTAAAGCTTTTGACACGGGACAGATTCAGCAGCGTGTCAGCCTTATGATGGTCAATGAAGCCCTTCTGTGCCTTGAAGAAGGAATAATATCATCTCAGCGCGACGGGGATATCGGTGCAGTCTTCGGGCTCGGATTTCCGCCATTCCACGGAGGCCCTTTCCGCTACATCGACCATACCGGGGGAGCGGTAATTCTGGATACAATGAATTCACTTGAAAAAGAACACGGCATACGGTTCCGTCCGGCGAAGATTTTAACTGATATGGTAAAGAAGGGGAAAAGGTTCTATAACACATAG
>DAONFJ010000134.1:0-6661 GCA_035403545.1 Spirochaetota bacterium | reverse complement strand
AGAGGAATGCCGTATGGATTGTAGAACAGTCAAAACAGAGACTTGAAAAGGCCAGAAGGAATGTCCGGGATGACGTAACAACAAAAATAGAAAACATAAGCGCAGGTTATCAGCTCTATACCGAAGCGAAGGAGGCAAGACGGCAGGCTGAACTGTATTATAATAATATGCTGACTAACCTGAGGCGTGGAAGGTTTGCTGCATCATCCGTAAGAGATGCACTTGATGCGGTAGTTAAAACAAGAGAGATGGAACTGCAGCTCCTTGTCGTGTATAATTTTTCACTAGTAGAATTTGAAGTATCGAAGAATGAGCTTTTTGAAACTTATAACATTGATATAAGTAAATATATTCCGAAAGAGTAGATTGAAAAATATTTACTATTACAAACTTATGAAAAGTTAAAGGATTACAAAATGGATGACAGAAAATTTATAGACAGATGCAGGATTGCTGCTGTTTTAATACCCGCTGTTTTGTTTATGCTGATATGCATAACTCCGGAAGATATATATGCTGAAGAGATTCATCCAGCCGTAAGTTTAACAGCAGTCGGAGAAAGGCTTAAACCTGTTAAAAAATTTGCCGGAGTTGAAATGGTGCTGATAACCGGAATTAAGCTTCAGGAGTTCTGGATAAGCAGGTATGAAGTTTCACAGGAGCTTTACGAATCAGTTACAGGGACTAATCCCAGTTACTTTAAAAGCGGTAAAAACCCGGTCGAAC
Organism: Spirochaetota bacterium; assembly: GCA_035403545.1. GTDB lineage: Bacteria > Spirochaetota > UBA4802 > UBA4802 > UBA5550 > WRGT01. The sequence goes on along the minus strand of DAONFJ010000134.1, from coordinate 5,935 downwards.
AGGTCAGCTGGTTCAATGCTGTGGAATTCTGTAATAAGCTCAGCAGTAAGGCGGGGTTTTCATTCTACTACAATATAGATAAAGAGAAGGATGATCCGGAAAACAAAAACAGCGGAATTAAGTGGACAGTAACAGTCAATAAAGATGCTGACGGGTTCAGGCTGCCGACATCTTTGGAATGGGAATATGCGGCACGGGCAGGGAGCAGCGGAAAATATTTCTGGGGAGATGTAATGAACGGAGATTATTGCTGGTACAGCGGTAATTCCGGAAACAAAACTCATCCTTCGGGAATTAAAAAGCCGAATGCAAACGGGATTTTCGACATCAGCGGGAATGTACAGGAGTGGTGCTTTGACTGGCATCCGTCATTTCCCGGTTTATACCGCGTTGTTCGCGACGGGCATTTCTGCATAGACGAAGATAATATGCAGGTTGCCAAAATAGATTACCGCTCTCCGCAGTTTGAATTCGGTTTTACAGGTATACGCCTGGCAAAGAATAAATGAATTCACAGCTTTTCTACATTATCTGCGTACCGGTTATAATTTTAGCGATAAGCCTGCTCAGTTCTGAAATCTGAAATGGTTTTTGTATAAAACCGGCAGCACCGAGATCAATCAGCTGATTATCTTTTTCATAGTAATTAAATCCTGATACTAGTATAATTTTTGTTGATGGGGCAATCGCCAGTATTCTGCGCAGAGTTTCCTGTCCGCTTATTTTCGGCATCACAAGATCAATAATCACAAGTGATATTCTATCAATCTCTTTTTTAAACAGTTCTACTCCCTCTTCTCCGTCTCCCGCAAGGATGACATCGTATCCCATGTGTATCAGCTGCGCGTGGGCGATGTTGCGGATAATAGCTTCGTCATCTATGAAAAGAATACATCCTGTTCCGTAAACAATATCGCTATCAAATCCCGGAGATGAAATTACCGTTTTGCCTTCAACAGGGACCAGTATTTTGAAAATACTTCCTGTTTCCGGATCGCTCTGCACGGTTATCTCTCCACGATGTTCTTTTATTGTTCCGTAAACCGCGGCAAGCCCCAGGCCTGTCCCTTTACCGAATTCTTTTGTCGAGAAAAATGGTTCAAAAATTCTGTCTATAATATTATGAGGTACCCCTTTCCCGGTGTCTGAAACAGTTATCTCAATATATCGTCCTGGCACCAGCCCTGGATGAATGGAGCCGTCAATGGTTACATTCTTCGTCGAATATAAAAGTATCCCCCCATCGGGCATGGCATCTCTTGCATTTACTCCAAGGTTCAGGAATGCATTCTGGAGGAGTGCGGGATCTCCTGTTACTGATGGATCTTCCGCCATGAAGTCTGTCCTTATCTCAATCCGCCGGTCTATTGTTCTTTCCAGCAGTTCTATGGAATCTTTGATCGGTTCATGTATATCTATAATGGTGGATATTATTTTACCTTTTCTCGAGTATGCCAGAAGATTTTTAGTAAGCTCGGCCGCCCGTTCAGCTCCTTTAAGTATAGTTGATGCATAAATTTTTAAAGGAGAATCATCCGGCAGTTTAATCGACAGCATTTCCGCGCTGCCGATAATTCCTCCGAGCATATTATTGAAGTCGTGAGCTATCCCTCCGGCCAGCTGACCGATGACATCCATTTTTTGCGACTGGCGCAATTGCTCTTCGAGCTTTTTTTTGTCAGTTACATCCCTTAGCATTCCGGAGAGGCCTGTGATTGTTCCGTCATTATCCCTGATGATACTTCCTTTAGTCTCAAACCAGATTTCCCGCCCATCCGCGGCAGGCATTCTGAAAGCAGCCTCAGATGTATTTTCTGTTTTGAAAGCATCAATTATAAGAGCATACACATCAGCGTAATCCGGGGGATATATATATTTCTGTATAGGCTGTCCTGCCATTTCTGATGGATTAAGGCCATATCTTCTAATCTGTATTCCAATGAAAGATATTCTGCCAAGGGTATCAATTGAATAAGCTATATCGCTCTGGTTTTCTATAAGAAACCGGTATTGTTTTTCACTTTCGACGAGTGCTTCATCAGATTTTTTTTTCATAGCCAGTGTGCGGAAATGCGAAAAAGCGAATATGGAGATAAAAAAAGTCCAGAGTACAGCACCAATTGCAGATATGATGATGTAGGTGTTTTTTGCTTTCTGTATTGCTGCGAGAGAAACTCCGACATTCACAGCACCGGAAACAGTCCCATCCTCTGAATAGTATGGATTGAGTATGTCCAGAGTTACCTCCCCGTGATATGGGGAAGATGAGTTGTCCGCGTCTCTTACATATATCTGTTCAATTCTTATTTTTTCATTAATGCACCGCCTGAATCCAGGGTCGTTAAAATTCATCCCGACCCTGAGAGGATTGCTGTGGGCAATGGCGTTTCCATTAATATCCATGAGAAGAAGGTAACTTACATCATCAGTTGACCTTAGAATTTTTTCGAGATACTCCTGCCTTAAAACCGGTGTAAGATGTGGAAGAACAAACAGCATATGTGTCATCGTTTCACGGGCTCTCTGCTTCATCTGTTCAACATGTAAAGGATATATAATTCTCATAAGTGAAAAGGTAAGAACTATTATAAACGCAGCTGAAGCCAGCAGCAGTATTCCCCAGAATTTTTTTTCCGATCTCATTTTAACTCACATTGGCAGCCTTAAGTATTTAAGTAATATTAATATAATAAAAATACAATGTTAATTCCTTAATATATATTTTAGTGTAAAATAAACAATTATATATCCCCGCCGCCTTCGGCGGGGATAATAGTGCATTTTCTATTATAAGAAAGTTTAGGAATTATTACTGATAAAAATATGCATTTTAGCGATTATACTTCAACAGTAATTTCTAATTATATTTGAAAAAAAATAATATCGCGCTGCTTAAAATCACGGAGAGATATGCAAACGGTGGCCTGATTACAATAAATCATCCATTCACCGGATGCCTTATTTTTAAAATAATTGATGCGGATACATTAAAGTGTGAAATCCCCGGCATGTCCGGTTTATATATACGGCAGAAATAATTTCAGATAAATCCTGTACGGAAAGGATCTTCTTTTATCCATTAAGCTAATTAAATGTGCAAATTAAAAATTTGACTATTTTCATATTTATCATTAGATTCATGAAGAATTAAATAATTAAGGTGTGCCTGGTGAATTTGCAAATTGATTATATGTAATAATTTTATCATGTCCATGCATACTGCGGCAAGGTTCAGCATGGGCGGGATTTTTTATTTTAATTTAAGGAATGAATCATCATCTTTACGTAATCAGATAATATTATTGTTACTTAACAGAACCAGTTCGATTAAGAAATTAAAACGGTCATCATAGGAAACTGCAATTGTTGAAATGTATAATATTTAAAACAGGACGTTCAGGCGAAACAAAGACTGTAATATCATTGTGTAAAAAAAATAATCCGGTACAGTGGAGAAGCCTTGATCCCCGCAGAATTGAATTAAAATCCGTTGTTAAATCCGCAGCTTTTTTTCTTTTCCTGATGTTAAGTCCGGGTTGTTTAAATGTTAATCATCAAGGCCCTGCAGCGGTTAAAGGAGTAATTGATCTTACTGCTAATAATTTTTCTTCACAAAAAGTAATCAATCTTGATGGCGAGTGGGAGTTTTACTGGAAGCAGCTTCTTTCACCTGAAGATTTAAAGAAAGCACCTGATGTCCGGCACATCCGATACGCACCGGTTCCATCAACATGGCATGATCTTTCAGTCAATGGGCTTGAAGCTGAACCGAAAGGATACGCAACATACCGGCTGAAAATTCTTGTACCGGATAAAGATACCATGTACGGCATCCGTGTATTCTCTCTAATGAGCGCATATAAAATATGGGCCGATGGAATGCTCATCGGTGAAGCTGGAAAAGTAGGGATATCGGACGAAACTACGGAGCATAGATGGATACCCGGCGAGTACTATTTCCGGTCATCATCCGGTGTTGTGGATATTGTTATACAGATTTCAAATTTCAGGTGTGATATCGGAGGATTCTGGACACCGCTGAATTTCGGTTATGCGCAGAGCATAGCATCGATGCGCCGGATGAAAATTTCGTTTGATAATTTTCTCATCGGAATACTTCTGATGCTGGCATTTTATCATATTGGATTTTACATTTTCCAGAGAAAAGAGAAGTCTTCACTCTGGTTCGGAGTATTCTGTATTATAATGGCCGTTAGAATTGTGTCCCTGGGAGAACAGAGAATTTTATATCAGATTCTCGATCCTTTCTGGGATATCTCCTACCGGATCGAACTCTTAAGTTTTTACATTGCAGGCGGAGTTTTTTACTTTTTTTTAAGATCAATTTATCCGGTTGAAAGCTCCCGCTTAATCGAAAAATGGACGAAAATTTTTATAATGGTTTCAATCGGTCTGGTAACGGTGCTGCCGGCTTTCTGGATCGGGCGGGTCATCAATTTTTATATCATTACAACTATTTTTTATATTGCTGCTTCTATTGCGGTTCTTTTTAAAGCACTCCGCAGAAAGAAGGAATACTCAATCTTTTTTATGGCGGGTATAATTGCGCTTCTGATCTCTGCCCTTAATGATATGATGAATCTTCTCGGCCTGCTGCATACCGGATTTTATGTACATGTGGGTTTTATGGTTTTTGTCCTGGCGCAATCATTCATCATGCTGAGAAGATTTTCCATGAGTTTTGTAAATACAGAAAATCTTACTATGGAACTTGAGTTAATCAACAAAACACTTGAACAGAAAGTTGACGAGAGAACCAGGGAACTTGAGAACGAAAGAAATGCCCTGCAGGATCAAAGCTCGATTATGGATGAGGAACTGAAGATGGCACGCTCCATACAGAGAGGGCTTATTCCAGTTAAAGCGCCCTTTGACAATATTGCTTTTTATTACAGGCCAATGAAACGCGTGGGAGGTGACTTCTTTGATTTTATAAAGATGCGTGAGGATTCAATCGGTATTTTTATAAGTGACGTTTCCGGTCATGGTGTGCCTGCGGCCTTAATTACTTCAATGCTTAAGAGTTTTGTCCTTCAGTCCGGTGAAAAGAAACAGAATCCCGGACAGCTTATGGCATATCTTAATGATTCTTTGATCAGTTACACTTCCGGAAATTTTATCACTGCTTTCTACTGTATATATAATCCGGGAGAAAGAAATTTTGTCTACTGCAATGCGGGGCATCCTCTTCCGTATATAATTTCAGATCATGGAGTTGAGTCTATATCTTCCGCCAACAGAATGCCTCCGCTTTCTGTTTTTAAAAGTGATGAACTTGAAGAGTATAATAAACAATACCGTAACAGCAGCATTACGCTGAATCCCGGAGAGCGTATTCTTTTTTTTACAGATGGACTGATAGAAGCAAGAGCCGGCAAGTTTACCAGAGAGATGTTCGGAGATTCGGAACTTGAAATTGTTCTATACGAAAACCGTGATCTTCCTATTGATGAATTTCTCATCCTTATAAACATGAGACTGATTGATTACTGCCGGTCTGAAAATCTTGAAGATGATATATGCATGATCTGTATAGATGTTTAAAGATACAGGGAGGACCGCCGGATATGTATAGTATAAAAAATAAATCAGGCTCTGCCGCTATTGGTAAAAGAGTTATATTGTACCTGATTATTCTGTCAGCACTCCTGCCGGTTTTACCTCTGTCATTAAAGGCGGAAGATACAAATACCTACCGGCATGTGCTCCTGCTTGGTATAGACAAACCTGTAAGCAATTCGGAGGTCAACACTCCCTCTCCAATGATTATGTATTATTACATCAGAGATGATTTTCAGAATGACAATTATTTCCAGTTTACTGTAACGACTACCACGGTTTACTGCATACTGGGAAAGAAAACTGAAAGTTATTTTACCGGTATAAAACCTGTTGTCAATCATACTATCTACGG
>DAONFJ010000133.1:0-6789 GCA_035403545.1 Spirochaetota bacterium | reverse complement strand
GGGAAGGTGCCCTTTAGCGGCGGATGGGGAGGGGGGAATCAATACCTGCTGAACACAAGGCCGGGGTTATCATTGTCGGTGATTGCTGAATCTTCAATATCCGCATCGTTATCATTTTCTTCAAGGTCAGCATCGTCCGGCACCGGATCGGGAGTGACAACTACTACCACTTTGAGCATGGAGCTTTTTGAAACTGAAGAGCTTATATATCTGTCAATGTACAGTTCTTTGCTGCTGCCGGGATTATCCCATCTGATGATATATGCCAGGCCGGAATTTTCATACATTCCGTTAAATTCGACACTGATAAAATCGTATACGCTGTCATCGTAATATTTTGTATGAAGTTCCTTAATAGTTCCCGATTTATCAAATGTAATGGTGTATATGCCTTTACCTATAACCGGCTTGATCATTCCTGCAAGTGTGAAGTCATCTGTATTATTTCTAATAATACCCTTTTGTACTTTAAAACTTTCAAATTCATAATTTTTTTTGGAACTTACTTTCAGGGTTTCTTTATTCATTGTAAGAATGGTATATTTCGCGGACGTTGTTGAAGTTGATGAATTCACGGTACCTGTCACGCCTATAACGCTTACTATACGGTCATTATAGCTGATATTCCCGAGCATCGAAATTGTTTTGTTCCCGGCCTTAATATAACAGGATTTTAAAAGTATGCCGCCGCCGTATGCGGTGTTGTCATCTGCGTATCCAGCAGCCCTTCCGTCTATTTTGCAATAGAACCCGACAAGTTTATTATTATCCGGATTTAAAGCTGTTCCGGAAAGCAGGTACTCTTCATTTCCCAGGCTTATTATTTCAGAAGGAATCACTATTTCAAAATATTTTTTCTCTGCCTTGTTAAGATAAATTTTGTAGTCTTTTTTCCAGATTACTTCACCCTGCGGACTTACCCTTATTACAAAAGGCCTGTATTCCGCCGCAGTACCTGCTGATTCCATGGTAACGGTAATTCCCGCAGCAAGTAAACCTCCGTCATTTGCCAGAGCAGTACTGTATACAATATCTTTTTTTGCACTTCCAATGCATTTCTGCCAGACTATCCCGGTGCTGCTGTTTACTTTTATCATTATCAGGTCCGGTTCAGGAACAGTCAGCAGGTCATCGGGGCCGGGTAAAGTATAATAACGGTCCGCAAGTATAAGGATATTATCTTTATCTATTACTTCTATTCTGCTGATCCGGTCATTGGTGCTGATGTTTTTCAGGGATGCGGACCATTTCCGGTTTGCATTTTTATCAATGTTTGATAACCATATCTCTTCCCGTCCGCTGTCTCCATATATTGTGCCGGAGATAAAATATCCGTCATTTTCAGCAGACTGAATTCTTACTCTTCCGGATGCTGTAAATTTATTTCCGATAGATGAACCATAACTGCCGTTTCCCGGAATAATATCTGCGGGATTATTTTCTTCGCCGGAAAGTTCATCATTCATCAGGTTCCCGCAGGAGATGAAAGCCAGTAGGCTTAAAATGATTATTGCTGATATAGTAGATCGTACCATTTACAAAATAACCGCATTCGACATTAATTTTAGTGTACTTATCTTTTCAACAATCCAAATATAATGTCAAGAAAATAACCGCAAAATTAGCCTTACCGGGCTGAAAATACCCCTGCGGTTTAAATTATATCGGGTATGCAGCCTGATACAGCAGTTCAACTGACAGACACCTGACGTTTTTCTTGATTTATAAAGATTTCATATTATTTTATCAGTAATAATTCCTAAACTTTTTTATAATAGAAAATGCACTATATATCCCCGCCGCCTTCGGCGGCGGGGATATATAATTATTTATTTTACACTAAAATATATGTTAAGGAATTAACATTGTTATTTTATAATTAAATTTAACTATGAGCGGATATCGATTGAATGAAAAAGAAATTCTATTCCGGGATTGAAAGTGTATCCTATTTAAGCATAAGACTTATTGCTGTTTTTTCTATTCTGTTTGCGGTAACTTTTGCAATTGTATCACTCATCAGCTACAGGGTGAGCAAATCCATCATCACGAATAATATCGATGTCCAGACACAGGAAGTTGTTAACGGCCATGCCGCGGAGATAGATCAGTGGATAACAGGGATGCTTTCAATTATAAATACCTATTCTCACATCATGGGGAGAGGAATTCCCGACGATAAAAATATAACTTCTGAAATTCTCGGTAATTTCAAAAGGGAATCTTTTTTTTCCGATGTATATTATGGTTCAGCTTCCGGAAAATTTATCAGCGGCAAAAAATGGGCGCCTCCCGTGCGCTACGATCACCGGTTGAGGCCGTGGTATACTTCAGCTGTAAGAAATAGAAAAAGTACCATATCAGATATTTACCTGGACCATGAAACCGGTTCCCTTACTGTTTCAATTTCCTCTCCGGTATGGGACAGAAACGGTTCACTTAGAGGTGTTCTCTCTGCTGATATTCTTCTGCAGACTCTCAATGAAAAACTTAAAAATATACGTATCGGCGGTATCGGTTACGCTGTGCTTCTTGACTGTCACGGTACAGTCCTTGTGCATCCCGACAGGTCATTGATCGGTACAAGTCTTCTTGACCGTCCTGAAACGGCTGATATTGTAAAAGAAATTCTCCAGAAGCAGCATGGGAGAGTTGATTACAACACCGGTGAAGCCAGGCTTGCAGTCTTCACGCCGATCCCCTCTTCGGGATGGATTCTTGGAATTATTCTCACAAAAAATGAAGTATACGCGAATTTAAGGCTGCTCGCTCTGCAGTTCTCGCTGATATTTTTAGTTTCACTGATTGTCGTTGTTCTAACCGCCAGGTATTTTGCGGGAAAGCTTACTCTTTTTACGCATCTCCTTGAACAGACAGTTGAGTCACGCACATCCGAACTGAAAGAAAAAATCGCAGAGGTGGAATACCTTTCTCTCACTGACCCTCTCACCGGAATATCAAACAGGCGTAAAATAGAATCTGCCCTTAAGTCCGAAATAGAAAGGTCATCACGTACAGGAAATCCCCTCTCTGTAATTATGATTGATGTTGACCATTTTAAACTGTTTAATGATACGCATGGCCATGAAACCGGGGACAGGATTCTAAAGGAGTTCGCCGGAACCATCAGCCGGTCTATACGTGCCATTGACCTCGCCGGCCGCATAGGAGGAGAGGAGTTTCTCGTTGTATGCCCCGAAACAAATATTACAGGAGCTTTTCTCGTTGCAGAAAAACTCAGGGATGCCGTTGAATCAATGCAGATTGAAGGTATAGGGCGGGTAACAGCTTCATTCGGCTGCGCCTCACTGTTCCAGGGGGAGGATTGGAACAGCCTCATCTCCCGGTCTGACAGAGCTCTCTATGTCGCAAAAGAACATGGACGCAACAGGGTGGAAAGCGATATCTGAACCGGCTCAGAACACCCAGAAAAATGTATGTTCGCTTTCACCCTTGTCGTCTATGTATTTATAAAGCCCTTTGAGTATTGTGAACTTGGTGAAGTTTGTCTCATCTTCAGTTTCATAATCCCAGAGTATTCCCCACAGGCTACCCCTTGCGTGATATTTTCTTTCAGGTACTTTCACTTCATTGTATAGTGTTCCAAGGAGCCACATCCTCCGGTCCTCTCCCGCGTATTTGTTCTCGTTCCTGTAATAAACCAGTCCAAGCACGCCGAGATCAAAATTACCGTTACTGTCTTTGCTGAAATAGCTTAAAGCCGGAGGTATCAGCAGGGAGGTTTCGTTTTTATCTGATGAGTACCAGTAGAGAGGCAGCGCCCTGTTATGAAAATAATCTCCGTTTCTCTCAACTCCGGCGAACCATAGAAGGGCGTCAATATCATAATCATCCGATTTTCTGTAATCGGTGTAACTGAGCAGAGTTCCCCAGAGAAGGCGCATCTCTTTAATATCCGCCGAGACATCAAGCTCCATTGTGGTGAAGAGAAAAGAGTACTGATCCGACGGATAGCTGTCACTGATATATTTTTTATGATCGAACAGATATAGAAAGTTCTGCCTCTCGTACGAAGGTGACTCATGCCAGTATGCCCCTGCAGTAAAACGGGTTTTCTCACCGGGCCCGCTGTTAAAATATGAAAGCAGCGGGAAGAGGACAAGGCTGCTGCTTTCATCATCTCCGCTCCACCAGTAGAGCGGGAACACCATGGAGGTATCTACACCGTTCTCTCCACTCCACCAGTCGATGATCCCGAGTATATTTTTATGCTTTTCCCCGTTATCTTCCGTTGAGTAATATAATGGTAAAAGAAAAAATCTGCTGTAGTTTTTATCGCTGCAGCTGTCAAGTATCCCCATGAAATTCCAGTGACTATACTCCCGGGAATTGCGGCTGTAATATACCGGCAGAAGCGGGAACCACAATGCTGTATCGTTCAGTGTGCCGTCAGCCTGTTTTGTCTCTTCACTGTTATAGTAAAATAGCGGTGTAACAGTTGTACGCGATGTTGTTGTCTCACCGGACTCTGTGCCGTGATAAAATAACGGTATAAGCGGAACCAGCAGTGAGTATGACGAGTCAGCGCCGCTGTTATCCTCACCGAGGAAGTATAAAGGATTTATTCTCCGGCGCGATTTATATTCACCTGATCCGGTATCTTTCACATCTTTACTGTAATAAAGCGGTGCGAATGTCCTGGAAGATTCCGTTTCTCCTTCTTTCCACTCCCTGTGCCACACTATGGGAAATATTCTGAAACCGTTTTTATCCGGCGAAGTGTACCAGTTTACAAACGGCCAGAGTATGGTCTTCTCGGAGTAATTTTCCTCCGCCTTGTATTCATCCCAGTAGAGGTTTATTACGTACGCCTTCGTGTATGATTTATCCTGTTTCTGCGAGGCATAAAACGGAGCTATGACAAAGTACTCCTCCTTAGTCTCCTCTGACGCGTATGACAGAAAGAACGGAAGGAACACATAGAGTCTGTCATCCGCTTTCTCGTCCCACGTAAACCATGTTAACGGGATCAGCCTGAAGTGCCGCTGCGAATCGGCCCTCTCATATGCCATCCACCCGAAGAGAACTTTCCAGCCCCAGAAGAACCGGGAGTTTTCCCTGTTCATCCCTTTTTTTCCGGAGATTCCTGTTGTGCCGTTTACTGTTTCTGATGCGGCATACTCTTCCGCAGTAAGTTCATTTTTACCGTCTTTGACTTTGCCGCGATTGTTCTCAACCGGTTCATTAACAGGATTATCGGCAACAGTACTGTCCTGCTTTCCCGCGAAGGGATTTTTTATTGCCACCCTGCTTGAAACACTCACTACATCGTATAACCATGAGTAGTCGCTGTCAAAATACCATGTGTCATCTTTCTTCGCCAGGCCCACTCCCACATCGGGATTGAACGGGCCCATGTATGTCTTTCTCGCGTAACCCGTAAGGTTTACATGAATGTCCGTCTGTTTGTCTTTGTAATTATACACAAGAGGGAGTATGAGTTTTCCTGTACTTTCCGGAGATTTCCATGACCAGTAGACCGGGAGAAAATGGGTATAATAGAACTCCTCCTTCTCAACGGGGCCGCTGTTTCCCTTTACCGGCGGTTTAGCGACAAACTCCTCATTGCTGTAATACAGCCATGACCATACAGTACTCCCCGACTCCCGCCAGTTGTAGTAATGGAAAAGTCCGAAAGTGTATCCCTCTTTATCCGTGGCGCCTGACGGCCTGCAATAGAAAGGGATGTAGTATTTGTAACCGCTCTCCCCTGTCTGGTGGAAGACCAGCGGCGCAAGCCAGAAACTTTTGAGCGATCCTTCATTACTGCTCTCCCAGTCGATGAACCATGCAATATTCGTATGTGTACCCTGCCCGCGGCCGCTGCTTCTGAAATAGAGAGGGATTATCGGGAACCAGAAGTTTGAGTAAGTTTCCTCACCCGTTTTATCTTCAGTCACACTGTACGATGAATAGAGCAGTGTGGCGAACTCCTCCCATGTATACCCGCCCTGGTTTTCTTTCCATGTCGCGAAAAGAGGAAGCAGGTGGCGGTAGTAATCCCCGTTACTGTGCCTGTTGTTTATATATACCGGCGGAAGTACCGCGGTATAGCCGTCATTTCCGCGCTTCCATAAATACAGAGGGAGCAGCCAGAATCTATCCATCTGACTTTCGCCATTCTCAATATTCCACGAGTAATCCATGAGCCAGAAAAAATTTCTGTGCCCGTAGTACCTGTCTGTGTAATGAAATGTAAGCGGGATAATCGGCGCCCACCATAGGTGTTCTTTCTCTTCTGTTTCCGATGTTTTGTCCCGCCAGCTGACGAAGAGCGGGTTTACCCAGAGATACTCCCCCGATCCGCTTTTATCATTCTCTTCACTGCTGTGATACGACAATAGAGGTACAAAAGTCTGGTATGAACTTTTCTGCGATGAGTAATCCTCCTTCCCCCACCATATTAATGGCCAGAAAACAGATCTGTCATATTCATCAGTATCCGTAGACGAGTAGTATAACGGAAAAAGAATCAGGCTTGTCTGCCCGGTTCCGTCAGTTTCAAAATACGACAGCAGCGGCGGGATTACCGTCATTGACCTGTTGTCAATTTTACTCTTCAGCCCGTAGTAGAAAGGGAGAACGCGCGTGGATTCATATTTCGGGTAATCGGTATATTTATACAGCCAGAACATCATGAAGGAGTAGTGGCCCTCCCACTGTTCTTTCTCAAGGAAGAATGCTTTCACCGGAAATTTCTCCTCCCTCTCACTGCCGTAAATTTCATGCTCCCCTTCATCAAGGTCGTACCATGAACGGCAGATACCG
>DAONFJ010000132.1:0-6865 GCA_035403545.1 Spirochaetota bacterium | reverse complement strand
TTAGTTAATAAACAAACGTAAATATTTTGTAAATCTTTTTTTTTCTTTATTCATTTTTTTTTAGATTTAATTACGATTATTCATTATTTTACACCTTTATTGGTATAAAATTTTACTTTACTGCGCTAATTCCACTTGATTCTTTTTTTTATCGGCTCATCTTCACACTTGGGATGTTCATCTTTTTTGTTGCCGACATGAAGATCTTTTAAAAGATGGTAAAATCCCAGACACATACCAAAAACTGTACCAATAACAAGAAAAAGAGGAGATTTATCAAAATATAAGTCAAGCCTGTGTCCTCCATAAACAAATATCAGCATTGTTATAGCCAATTGCAAACCTATTGTAATATGGGCAAACACTACCCGGCCTGAATCTTTATTATTTGCCACTTTAAACTCCTTATAGATAATCTATACTTTCATAATTACTTTTAAATAGTTTTTTTATCAAGAAGTATTATTAGAAGATAATTTCCAATTCTCAATTTTTTAAAATAATATTTTCAAAACTAATGATATATGATTTCACTGACGATAATCATTGAGTAAAGCATCGAGTATTACAGGGGAAAAGTAATGAATATTTCAATCAAACTGATAGATAACGGATCTGAATATATTGCGAACTGTCCGGAACTTGACATAAACTGTTACGGATCAGATAGAGACGAAGCATTAAGACGAATAAGAGCGGTAATTAATTTCTATATAAACTCAGCAAAAGAGCTGGGGATTAGTATAAATCCCCTCAAAAATTTATCGTTTGATGGAAACGATATAAACTTTTATGCGAGTCAGACATTACAGAACAGTAATTCAATTAATTAGGAAATCTTTATTCACAATTTTATAATTGCCTTCAGATAAAATTTCTTTATCCCATTGTTTTTTCAATGATTTAAGTTTATCACGACCAAGCTTATTCTTAATTGAATTTTTTATATCTTTAAAGGCTAAATACACTTTTATTTCTTTATTATTCATTTTTTTAATTTTATAATATTTTGTGGTTTTATTCTGAATATATTCTGCCAGTGTTTCCTCATCTGTAACAAGCGCTTTTTTCATTAAAATACTGTATTTAAATGCCCCGGCAAGCGTTGCCCTCCGGAGATAAAACCAATCACGTTGAAAAACCGGACTCTCTTCCATATATTCTTTTCTGCCCTCTGAAGCAAAAAGATGCTCGCGAAAAATCTTTTCAGAAGTTATTCTTTTTTCTTTTACTGAGAATCCTTTGGTTGAAGGCATTCCATATTTTAATGAATAAAACAAATTCAAAATATCCTCAAGATAACCTGAAGTAAATCTCTCTCCATCAATTGAAAAGATTACTTCATCACTGTTTTTATATGACGATGTATCAATTTTAGATACTATTCTTTTTTCTTTTAATATTCTATTTAAAGTTTCATCTAATGATCTATTTTTATAGAAATCGATAATCCGCTCCGCATTACTCTTATCTGTGACAATATTTTTTATATTCTTTTCAGTAATATCATATCTCTTATGCAGTTTTATCAGACATAGAGACTTTCCGGCAATTACCGGTTCTTTCGTGTAATCATTTTCTTTTAATAAGTCTACCGCATTTTTAATTTCAACTTCGAGTATGTTTTCCGGGACAATACCAAGATGACCTTTTTTTTGTGCTGCTGCATCCTCGGAATACTTTGCTGCAAGTTCATTGAAATCTTTTCCTGTTTTCAATTCAGCAAGCAGATTGGCCATAATTCTTTTTTTATACCCTTCTTCAATTATTCGATCTTTAGCATCAGCTTTTTTTATAAACAAACGAATTATACTTAAATCTGCTCCCTTTTCATTAAAAGCTATTTCTTTACTTCTTTTATTTATAAAGAAAGCTGCCAGATGATTTTTATAGAGATTATTCTCAATTGTTTTATAAATTTTTTCATTATTATAATTATTCTTTTCAGCTTTTATTGCAGTTAATTTTTCCACTGCCAGCTGGCGAAGATAATCAGACATCGAATATCTATCTTTGTACACTGATTCAACAGGAATTTTTCTGCTCTCCAGCCAGTCATTAAATTCTGATCTTGTTATGACTCCGCCATCAATTGATGCAAATACATCATTACCCTTTTTACAGGAAAGTGGAAGCAAAAGTATTAAAGACAAAATTGCAGCATATCTCATTTTATTGAATCTCTCAAATTTATACAGATTTGAGCATATGCTGAATGATTATGTATTGACTCCATGTTCTCGGATTCAACAGAAAACCATAAAATCCCTTTAGTATTCTTCAATTTTTCAGCAGCATTTCTTACCATGTCTTCTACAAAAACCGGATTCTGGTATGATTTTTCGGTTATAAATTTTTCATCTTCTCTTTTAAGAATAGAATAAATATCTGAGCTTGCAGAACTTTCTGCAATATCAATTATATCCTCTATCCAGATTTTTTCTTTCGCCTCGATCTGCATTGTAAAAATAGATCTTTGATTATGTGCCCCGAAAGCACTGATTTCTTTTGAGCAGGGACAGAGGGATAAAACCGGGACCTTTACTTCTATCATATAATAATCAACATCTGAATTAGCAACGAGCCTGCAGGTGTATTCCATCTTAGCTTTTTCTCCGGAAACCGGTGCGGACTTTGTAATAAAATACGGAAATTCAATTTCGAAATGAGCTGTTTCCGAATCGAGCTGAGTTTTCATCTCTTCAAGAATTTCCCGTACATTTTTTGTTGAAATTCCATTTCTGTAACGGTTAAGAATTTCTACAAAACGGCTCATGTGAGTTCCCCTGAATTGATGAGGAAGATTCACATACATATTAACTTTGGCAACAGTATGCTGGCTCCCTTCATTCCTATCAAGCACAACAACAGGATATTTAATATCCTTTACTCCTACCTTATTAATCGGAAGTTTTCTATGATCCGGTTCGGACTGTATATCTCTTAATTCATGTTTTTTCATAATAACACCCTGTAATTATAATAACAAACTTTGACAGATGCCATTCATAGTCAACTAAAACATATATTATTTTTCTAACTACTCAAAACAGGTGATAATTCTATACAATTTCACACCGGGCGTGAACAAAATGTTTTTAACAGAATTTTTTTAGTAACCAATGATTTTAAAAAATCTTAATAACATAATTTTTTATAAAAATATCATAAAATAAAAAATGAGTAAAAATTATTCGGAGGTAAGAATTACGGGGCCGTTTTTTGTAACTGCTATAGTATGCTCAAATTGCGCTGAAAGTTTCCCGTCACTGGTAATTGAGGTCCATCCGTCTTCCTGTATAATAAGCTCATCTGATCCCTGATTAACTATAGGCTCTACCGTCAGCACCATTCCCGGACGAATAATCGTACCTTTACCTTTCTCACCGTAATTCGGCACAACAGGAGCTTCATGAAGAGCGAAACCAACACCATGACCGGTAAAATTTTTTACAACTGAATATCCGAGATTCCGCACACAGTTTTCAACAGCAAACCCGACATCACCGGTAAATTTTTCCGGTTCAACTTCGCCAATTCCTGTTTGAAGTGCAAGATAAGCTGCATCCACAAGGCGATCTGCTTCTAATGTAACATTTCCTATTTTAAATGTTGAACAGGCATCAGCAAAGTAACCATTCATCACCGTTCCTGTATCAATTTTTACTATATCTCCAGACAGAATTCTTTTCTTTTTTGTCGGGACTCCATGTGACGCAACCTGATTCACTGAAATACAGGAAGCGAAAGAATATCCTCTCACAGTTTTAAAAGCAGGTCTTGCTTTATTCTTTAAAATAAAATCATCAATAAAAGTATCCAGTTCCCATGTCGAGAGACCGTCAAGATTCATTGTATTGATTTTTTTAAATAAACGGAATATAATAAGACCGCTTTCCTTTATCCGTTTTATATCATCATCGGTTTTTAACCGTACTACCCGGTTCATTTCAAACGGCCAGAATGTACTTTATTCCACTGCAACTTCAGGCTCTGCTTTTATAGGTGCTGCCGCTTTAACAGCTTCAGGTTTTACAGCACTCTGCTTAGGAGTTTCTGCTGGTTTTTCCGGTGCTGATAAATCAGGAATGCCTACTTCTTTTTTAATTTTTGCTTCTATTTCTTTATTAATCGCAGGATTATCCTTGAGATATTTTCGTGCATTTTCGCGTCCCTGGCCTATACGCTCTTCACCGTATGAATACCATGTTCCTGCCTTGTTTATTATATCATACTTCACTGCAAGGTCAAGGACTCCCCCTTCGCGAGAAATTCCAGCATCATACATTATATCAAACTCGGCCTGTTTAAATGGCGGAGCTACTTTATTTTTAACAACTTTAACTCTTACTCTGCTGCCTATGGATTCATCGCCATTTTTCAGAGTTTCAATTCTTCTGATATCAAGTCTTACGGATGAATAAAACTTCAGGGCATTCCCACCGGTTGTAGTTTCGGGTGATCCGAACATAACACCTATTTTCATACGAATCTGGTTTATAAAAATTACGCATGTATTTGATTTTGCGATAACACCGGTAAGTTTCCGGAGAGCCTGGCTCATCAATCTTGCCTGAAGCCCCATATGAGCATCTCCCATATCCCCATCAATTTCAGCTTTTGGAACCAGAGCAGCAACTGAGTCAATAACAATTACATCCAGCGCTCCGGACCTGACAAGTGCTTCAACTATTTCAAGGGCTTCCTCACCTGTATCCGGCTGGGAAACGAGCAGATCTTCTGTTTTAACACCAAGTCTTCCGGCATATGCCGGATCAAGGGCATGTTCAGCGTCAATAAAAGCGACCGAGCCTCCAAGCTTCTGGGCTTCTGCTATAATATGAAGAGTCATTGTTGTTTTTCCTGATGATTCAGGCCCGTAAATTTCCACGACTCGCCCTCTGGGAACTCCTCCGACTCCAAGAGCTATATCAAGCTCGAGAGAGCCTGTCGAAATGGCAGGAATTTGTGCTTTGGCCGGATTATCTCCAAGCCTCATAATAGATCCTTTACCAAACTGTTTTTCAATCTGAAGCATAGCCGCATCAAGGGCCTGATTTTTTACATTAAGTTCTTTTTGAATACTCATTATAACCTCTTATTCGTCAAAATAATTATATTTATACATACGAACGAATGCAGATATTGTATTGAATTTTTTTCTGGCGATTATTTCCTATTATATTCACACATTAAATATTGCAATAAAATATTCGTCAATTTCAGCATTTGTTTTTAAACTATATGCATGTATAGTGTTTAATCGGAATTTTTGTCAAGGACTTTACTAAAATTATGTGTAGTGAAAATATTTTTTCATTATTATAGTTCGATTCACCTATTTAAACAAGATTTCTTCTACCGTTTAATTTTTAATTATTTTTTAATGACATTTATTTTATTATAAAGCTTTTTGTAAGTATCAAACTGCATAAAAATCTGAATGGAGTATTAATGGAAGTATTAATTATAGCAGCACTTATACTTTTAAATAGTTTTTTTGCACTAAGTGAAATAGCTTTAATTTCATCAAACAATGCACGTCTTGAGCAGAAAAGCTCCAGAGGAAACAAAGGTGCGGAGTTTGCACTTAAACTTCTGGAAAAACCGGAAAATTTTTTATCAGCAATCCAGATAGGAATTACGGTTGTGGGAATCATCTCCGGCGCATACGGTGGTATACGTTTTTCAGATGATCTGACTAAATTTTTTCTATCACATAATATTTTTATTCAACATGCCGGAATAATCTCATTAACAATTGTGATTTCTACAATTACATACTTTTCAATCGTAATCGGAGAGCTTGTTCCTAAAACTTTCGCGTTAAACAACTCTGAAACTATAGCGGTAATAGTCGCACCTGTAATATTTTTAATAACTAAAATCACCTATCCGGTTGTGGCTTTCCTGTCCATTTCAACAAATTTTCTGCTAAAAATGATGTTCGTACAAACAAAAAAGAAGAGCAGCCTGACTGAAGAAGAATTAAGAATGATGGTTAAAGTAGCAAAAAAAGAGGGAGTTATAACGGGAAAAGAAGCGGAAATACATCAGAATCTTTTCCGTTTTTTTGACAGAAAAGCTGAGCAGATAATGACAAGGAGAAATGAGATAACCTGGATCGATATAAACGATAAAAATGATATTATAGAAAAAACTATTATGGAAAGCCCTCATAGTAAATTCCCCGTATGCAGTAATGACCTGGAGAATACTCTCGGAATTATTACAGTAAAAGATTATATAGATAATTCAAAAAAGAAAAATTTCAGTTTAAAAAGCATACTAAGGCCGGTAATATTTATTTCTGAAGCTTCGGAGCCGCTGAAGATACTGGATAAATTCAAAAAGGAAAAATGTCATTTTGCAATGGTTCTTGATGAATACGGATCAGTGCAGGGAATAATTACACTCCATGACCTCTCTGAAAATATTTTCGGAAATCTGCCGGATATCGATGAACAATTCGATCCGCAAATCGTTAAAAGAAGCGACAACAGTTACCTTATAGATGGAGAAACACAAATCGATTTATTGAGCGAAATGTTCGATATTCCTGATTTTAAACACAGGGATGATTCGTATAGTACGATTGCCGGTTATATTTTACATAAGAAGGGGCGAATTGCACACACGGGAGATTCTTTTAAAGCTGATGGTTATAGAATTGAAGTTGTGGATGTGGATGGATTGAAGATTGACAAGGTTTTAATCTCAAAAATTATAAACAGAAAGAAATAAATGCAGGAAGTTTTTAGCTTAATGCTTACATAAAAAAGCGGCTGCAGTAGTTTATTTATAGTATTGATTAATGAAAAAACCCGAAGGTATTAGTACCTTCGGGTTTTTTATAATATGGTCA
>DAONFJ010000131.1:0-6882 GCA_035403545.1 Spirochaetota bacterium | reverse complement strand
AGTTTAACTGATCGAAACACCTATCAGTTTACCGATTGCGAATGTAAGTGCCGCAGTAGCCAGGCCGAAAAGCACCTGCCGCAATCCGTTCTTTACCGGGTGTTTACCTGTCATCAGGGTTATTGCCGCTCCTATTATAAACAGGCCGCCTGCGCTCATAACAGCGCTTATCAGTATCCCCATGGTCCCGTCAAAAAATATAAAAGGAAACACAGGTATAATTGCTCCTATTGAAAAAAGCAGGAAAGAAGTATAAGCAGCTTCCCATGCAGACCCGCCGAGATCTTCAGGATTAATACCAAGCTCTTCGCGTATCAGAGTATCCAGGGCTCCGTTCTTTGATCCGATAATCTGTTTTGCCATATTCTTTGCCGAAATTTCATCAATACCTTTTGCCTGGTAAATAAGTGAAAGCTCCTCCTCCTCTCCCTCCGGAGCGCTTTCAAGTTCTGACTTCTCTATGTCGATCTGATGCTGCGCAAGTTCGCGGGAGCTCTGTACAGACAGCCACTCGCCGAGGGCCATGGAAAGAGCTCCCGCCAGAAGCCCCGCAAGCCCGGTAAGCAGTATCTCCGAATTCTTTATCCCGGCACCGGCTACGCCCATAACAAGGTTAAAGACAGATACAAGGCCGTCATTTGCCCCGAGCACACCTGCGCGTAACGCATTCCCGCCGGCGGATTTATGTTTGCCTTCCATCCGCGCTACAGATGTTCCGGCAAGCCCCGATTCATTTATTGACAGAGTATTCAGAATACGGGCATGGCTCCGCTCATCAGCAGGCATATTTACAGATTCCGCATCGCTCTGCCCGTCATAACCTGAAGCGGCACCGTTCTCTATTCCGGACATTACTGAAACGACTGCAGATGTACCGAAACGCGCAGCCGACCATCCGAAGAGCCTTGTCCTTAAGTCCATCCTGAATTTTGGAATTTTTTCACCAGCCTCAAGCAATTTCCCTTCCCAGAAAGCTGCGTGTTTTTCCTCGGTACGGGCAAGCTGTTCATAAAGCTTTGCCAGTTCCGGTTTTTTTTCAATACCCGCCATTTTCCGGTACAGGTATGCCGCATTCCGTTCCTCTTTAAAATTCATATAATATCGTGCAGTATCAGACTTGTTTTTCATGTACTCTCTCTCCGCCTAAAGCTGTTTATTACTTTTTGTCTTCTTCGTCTTCACCGGACATTGCCTTTTTAAAATCACGTATCCCTTTTCCGATATCCTTTGCTATCACCGGAATTTTCCCTGCGCCGAAAAGAACAAGAACTATCATAAATATTATAATCAATTCGCCTATACCGGGCATACTCATACAAATACCTCCATTTCATAAACTTTCATGACGCTTTGTAAAAAAATACATATAGATCTGAAATGTCAACCATTGAATCATCCTATAAGCTGATTTAACTTAAATAAAACAAACCGGCGGAGACATTGATTGAATCATTCATCTTACAACTGACATTCTGCATCCAGAAGGTTACACTTCTTTGCATTCACTCATTTACTATAAGCAGTATAACTGTCATTTAAAATCCGGCATGTTACCTTTGTAAAATATAGAAAAAATTTGTTTCTTTTTCAAAGCACCCTATTAAAAAATAACCATAAAAAAATATAAGTCATTCGAAGTATTTAATAGAGGTTTAATATGGAAGAAACATCAGGCAAAGGCAAAAATATAATATTCTATATATCAATGATAGGTTTTTTCGGAATATTTACTACTACCATATCAAAGAATCCGGTACTTCCTTATCTTGTTAAATCGCTTGGTGCGGGTGACCAGATACTCGGCATCATATCCGCGGTATCACCTTTAGCAGGGATTATATTTTCATTTCCCGTAGGTTTTCTGGCAGATAAAACCGGCAAGAAAATTATGCTTATTACCGCCTCTTTTATTTTTCTACTGGCGCCGCTGATGTATCTGCTTGTAACCAATGCATGGTGGCTGATACCTGTGAGGTTTTTTCACGGGATGGCGACTGCTATCCTGGGGCCGATTGCTTCAACAATTATTGCTGAATCTTATGACAGCAACAGGGGTGAAAAGCTGGGAGTTTACTCTTCAGCAACACTGACAGGAAGGACGCTGGCGCCTCTTGCCGGAGGCGCGATTATCGCATTTTTTTCAATAAAGGGCGAACTTGCAAGTTACCGTGCCGTATATTCTGCCGCTTTTTTAATGAGCATCCCTGTCGTAGCCGGTGCTTTTTTAGTGAAGACCGGAGATGCCGGAGTTAAAAAAAGCATTTCCCTCAATGAATTTTTTAAAAGCATCAGGTATATAGCCGGAAATAAGCTGATCCTCGCGACAGCGCTTGTTGATCTATCCACCTATTTCTCTTTTGGTATTTTTGAAACCTTCGCGCCCGGTTATCTGAAAAATGCAGGTTATAAACCTGAAATAGTCGGGCTGATATTTTCACTGCAGATACTGTCAATTGCAGTTACCAAGCCTCTTTTCGGACGGCTTGCGGACAGTATAGATAAACGTATCCAGATATCATCAGGCCTGTTCATACTCGGTTTATCCGTTGCGGCCCTCCCGTTTGTAACTTCTTTTGCCGCTGTTCTTGCCGTGAGCATGATTTTCGGGCTTGCAATGTCTTTATCAACAGTTGCTACCAGCGCCTATGTTGCTGACGTTGCCGAAAAAGAACATCTCGGGGCATCAATGGGTGCCTTGTCGTCTATTATGGATGTGGGCCATTCTTCAGGGCCGCTTATTGCAGGCACTGTTATAACTCTTCTCTCTCTTAAAGCAGGTTTTTTCTCCGGCTTTATTCTGGCTTTGTCAGTAGTAGTCATGTTTGTCTTCTTTGCTTTTATGGAGAAACGTAAAACAATCAAATAATTTTTTAAAGCGGCGGATCAGAAGATGTCCCGGCTTTTCAGGAAAATTCTGTTAGTCAATTTGTCACAATACTTTGTAACTGCACAAAGTATCGAAAAGCCGGTATTCCCTTCTCTACAGCTGCCAAATGTGCATCACTGAAATACGTATACCAGTTGACGTTATATGCCGGCAGTATTATCTCCACTAAGCTTGCATTCACCAAGCTTTTTTTTACCGGCAGTCTGGTCAGCCTCCGAGAGTTTAACAATTCCTTTAAGAACTCCGGGGTAGACACTTTCTTCAAGGTAATAGGTTTTACCCGCATCAGTCATTAATTCAAATTCACTTGTATTGTCACACTTTGAAGTAAAGATGTGTTTCCCGGGATTAATTACAGTAAAAATATAATATCCGCCGCATGTACTTCCGATCCTGACTTTATCACAGGTAATGTCATGAGAAAATGGTTTACCTAAAAATGTGGGGCGGACAATATATACCAGAGACTTACCTTTCGGCGGGACCAGAGCTTTTGCCTTTGCGTCCATTTCAGGTGATGCTGTATTAACCTGCATTGAGCAGCCTGCGAGAAACAATACCAGAAAAACAGAATAACAGATTCGTTTCATAAAGAACCTCCTTATTTAATATTTTTCAATTATTTACAGTTTAATATCCGCATAGGCAGAAAAAAATTTAATTTTAAAAATCAGCGGGGATTATCCGTAAGCTTTTATAAAATATCCGGTTCGAAACCAGTTTTTTCAAAAAAGATTAATGAAATCTTCAGTCGGGCAATCAGGACCGTTTTCTGTTTTGAAACACTAACCGGAATGTCACAGTTAAATTATAAATTTTTTTGCCCTTATGAAGTTTTTCCGGAACAAAAAATTAGAAATAACGTCTCAGAAAAATTATAATCTATATAATTATTCCTGTACTTTTTATAACACTAAATGGCCTGTTTCCTGATCTCCTTCGGAAGCGGGGAGATATAAAAAGTTTATTTTGCATTAAAACATAAGTTAATGTAATTTTATATAAAAAATTAAAAATCCGATTATGGAGTAAAAGTTATGAATGGAGTCAAAGGTGTCATTTCAAGCGATGTAGAAAAAACTGTTGATAAGGTACTCAGGCATGTGGGGAAAGAGATAAATTTTACAATGACCCTGGGGCTTGGAAAACCTGTGTTATTTATCAACGAGTTATATAGACGGGCAAAAGAGGACCCGGAAATAAAACTGAAGATAATGACTGCACTTGCTCTTGAAAAACCTAAAGGCAATACCGAACTGGAAAAACGTTTTTCCAGGCCTCTTGCAGAGAGAATATTCGCAGGCACACCGGAGTTCGACTATATGCTGGATTTCCGTGCCGGGACTCTTCCGGAGAATGTTGAAATTTTTGAATTTTTCAACAAGGCCGGGGGATACATGAACAATCCCATAGCCCAGCAGAACCACCTCAATTCTAATTATACGCATATCGCGAGAGATGCGTTCAGCCAGGGCGCAAATGTCTTCGGGCAGCTCATAGGATGCAGAGAAATAAATGGTAAAATGATGTACTCCATGGGGAGCAATACGGATATATGCATAGAAGCCGCCGAGAAGGTGGAATATGGAAGATCCATAGGGAAAAAAATGGCAATCATTGCGGAAGTGAACGAAAATATGCCTTTCATGTATGGTGACGCGTTATGTGAAGCCGGGTCATTCGACATACTCCTAACCGGTCCTCAATACAACTATCCATTGTTTGCCCCGCCGAAAGACGCGGTGTCGATGAAAGATTATATGATCGGAATAAATGTAAGCACTCTTATAAAAGACGGCGGTACCATCCAGGTAGGTATAGGGTCACTGGGAGATGCTATTGTCGCATCACTTGACATGAGGCATTCCCGGAATGAGCTTTATAAATCTGTTATAGAGAATGCAGGGCTTCTCCGGAAGTACGGTACGCTTATAAGAGATTACGGCGGAACAGATATTTTTAAACAGGGGCTGTATGGTTCATCCGAAATGTTTGTTGATGCCTTTATGCAATTATATAAAAGAGGCATTCTTAAACGCAAGGTGTTTGACAATATTCCCGTAATGAAGCTTATTAACGAAGGGAAACTGGACCCGGAGAATATCCCGTCAGACATACTGGAACTTATTCATGACAAGGAAGGGATTCATTTAAAACTGAGAGCAAAAGATTTTGATATGCTGACAGAATTCGGCATACTCAAAGACGGGCTTACATATAGAGACGGCTTTATATCTGACGGAAATACGGAATACTCAGCCGACCTCAATGATAAAAATAATCTGGCAGAAATAAAAAAACTGCTCGGGAAAAAACTAAAAAAAGGACAGGTAATACTAGGCGCATTTTTCCTCGGGCCCAAATCATTCTATGACGCCCTGAATGAAATGAGCGAAGACGAAAGGTCACTATTCGGCATGTCCGGTGTTGAAAAAGTAAACCAGCTGTACGGCGGTGAAGAGCTCCGGGCGCTGCAGAGAAAAGACGGGCGGTTTGTAAACTCGGGCATGATTGCCAATATTTTAGGCGCTATAACTTCAGATCAGCTTGAAGACGGCAGAGTTGTCAGCGGGATCGGCGGGCAGTACAACTTTGTATCCATGGCACACGCCCTTCCTGATGCAAGGCTTATTATGATGATCCGAAGTACCCGGGGTTCCGGTAAAAACCTCAGTTCAAATATTGTATTCAGCTATGGCCACTGTTCCATACCCAAGCACCTGCGTGACATTATTGTAACAGAGTACGGGATTGCCGATGTACGCGGGAAACCGGATAAGGATATTATTGCAGAGATGATCAATATATCTGATTCAAGATTCCAGCAGCAGCTTGTCAGGCAGGCCAAGAAAGCCGGGAAGCTTCCTGATAATTATGAAATTCCGGAAGAATATAGAAATAATACGCCACAAAAAATTGAAGCATTTATAAGGCCTTACCAGGCACAGGGACATTTTAAACAATTCCCGTACGGTACAGACCTTCTGCCTGAGGAGATTGCCCTTGGCGCATCACTTAAAATGTTTAAAAATTTCCAGACCGAATATCCTGTCAAAACCGCAAGGGGATTGTTTTTTGAAATGTTCAGATCCGTTCCGGAAAAAGCGGTGCCTTATCTTAAGATTATGGAGCTCGATAAACCTGTTAATTTACACGAAAAGTTTTTGCGTAATGTGGTTCTTCTTGCTTTAAGAAAAACTAATAAAATCTAATCAGATAAATTTTTTGCGCGCATGGGCAGGCCCCGGCCTGTCCATGCTGTGTGTTAACTGACATTACAGCATGATTGATGAGGAATAAAATATTTGACATAACAGCATATTGATTTGCAAAGTATCAGAAATCAATACATCTCCCCGGGTAATTCATGAAGCTAAAAATCCATAATATAATAATGATTTACCTGGCGCATATAATTCTCATCATACCGCTCCATGCCGAAGAGAATGATAAAACAGCCGTAAGCCTTCTTGAAGACCAGATAACCGTAAGGCTTTCACTCCAGGTGCCGCTGGTTTTAGTATGCATTAAACCTGAAATTAAATCTAATGAAACTGCATCTGAAGAGGAAGCCCGCGAAGATGCACATATCACCTATATGCCGGACTTAAGGTTAAGCGGAGGTATCGGGCTTTACTATAAAGGTTTCGGCTTTTCATATATCAAAAAGATTACTGACATACCTACCGGCAATGGCCATGCGCTTACAGACTATACCGATATCAGGCTTAATGAGTACTACCGGAAATTCGGAGCGGATCTGGTTTACATGGATTATAAAGGTTTCAACCTTACCGATAGTAATGAACACGGCTGTTCCGGAAGTGATTCAAAAACAAAAAGATCAGATATTCATTTCAGGACTATTTCAACGTCTCTGTTTTATATATTTTCAGACGAATTTTCCTTGAGAGCTTCTTTCATGCAGAATGAAAAACAAAACGAATGGGACTGGACCATTATTGCTGTCGTCTCCTCCATATATCAATCGCTCG
>DAONFJ010000130.1:0-7119 GCA_035403545.1 Spirochaetota bacterium | reverse complement strand
TTGTATAATAAACAACAATTATTCCGAGAGAAGAGCTGTCAATAAAAGTCATTTCTGATAGATCTATGAGTATGTGTGCTTTTTCATCTACATATTTGTTTAATAAAGTTTCAAAGGGGGATATATTTTCGATAGAAAGCGTACCTTTAACATTGATAAGTACAAAATTATCCTTCATCTCAGTAGTTATTTTCATTCTCATGACCATTTTATTTATTTATATCTCGATATTATTATCGTCAAATTACTATCAAATGTTTAATTTAGTATTCATTTTTATTAAACAATTTAAAGTTTAACCCTAACAGGTTTTTAACATGTTCCATCGTACTACTGAAATAATACTATGACACTAACAAACTTATATTTTTATACAGAATATGATTCCAAAAATACAATCGTATACTCATAATTATTTTGAACTTATAATGTCAATGGAATAAATTTTTTACTTTTTAAAAAAATTGCATCAGAATATTAAAGTTGACATCTGGATTTACGAAATTAGCCTGTCAGAGTCGTTTAAAATCATACATAACGGGGCAATATTATGCCTAGAGCAAAAATCTGGGGTTTCCTGGCAGTCCTTCTGTCTGCAGCTCTTTTTGGATTAAGTATATTCTCAATTTTTATTCTGAACTATCATGACTTCTCGATCTTCAATGCTGTTAATCTTAACGAACTCAGCGCTATGACATTCTATTCAGTTTCGATACCTCTTGCAGCCGTGGCTGTATTTGTGTTATGTACAGGTTTCTGGATCGGATGGATAATATTGACTATAAAGGTGGTACCTCCAATGCCTGAAATTGTTGAAAAAAAAGATAATTCAAAGATCAAGGCTGTGTTTCTCTGCCTTATCACCGCATCATTAGCTGCTCTTATGATATATGGAGTATATGTAAGAAGCTACTGGGCTCTTGCGCTTCCCGCTCTTGTTATTTCAGCAGTGGTTCTCGGAGCCGTTTTCTGGGTAGGGATGGCGATTATCTCAACCAGATCAACTCTTATAACTAATAAAAAATAATCAGTATAACGCAGATATAATGAGAGTTTTAATTCTTGGTTACAGAGGAAATCCCTACTGCGGAGGGCAGGGGATATACATTTACAATCTTTCGAGAGAGCTTGCAAAACTTGGCGTAACAGTGGATGTTATGGTGGGTCCTCCATATCCTGATTCTCTTGAAGAGTGGGCCACTGTTTATAAGATTGAAAATCTGAATATGTGGTCAATAAAAACAAAAGATATTCCCTACGAAAAACTTAAAAGAATATTCTCACCATGGAATTTTCTCGACTACATTCTTACACGGCTTCACATGTTTCCCGAGATGGAGACTTTCAGCTTCAGGGCATTTTTCGCTCTGGAACAAATTCTTAAAACTAAAAGGTACGACCTCATACATGACATTCAGTCACTTGGATGGGCAACAGTTCCGATGAAGGGTTACGGGATACCGGTAGTTACCACGGTTCATCACCCTCTTACAAAAGACCGGGAGGCCGATCTTCAGAGAAACTGGGGCATCTGGGATAAAACCACAACGATTCTATTCTATCCTCTTGTTATGCAGGGATTTGTTATAAGGAGAGTTGACCGTGTCATTACTTCTTTTAAAGAAGGAGTTGATGAGCTGAAGAAAGCGTTCAGGGTGAAGAAGGAAAGAGTCTCGGTTGTATATAACGGGATGGATGTGGATATGTTCCAGAATACCGGCGAGCCCAGAGAGGAGAATGCTCTTCTCTTCGTGGGTAACACTGAGGATACCAAGAAAGGACTTGTCTATCTTTTTGAGGCAATGACCATGCTTCCTGAAGAAGTTACCCTGACAATTGTTGATGACGGCCCTCCGAAGAAAATGACAGCAGGAGATCTTATAAAAAAATATAACCTCGGGCACAGAGTCAGGTTCACAGGTAAACTAAGCTATGATCAGCTTGTTAGTATATACAGCAGAAAGACTATTCTTGTTATGTCTTCATTGTTCGAAGGGTTCGGACTACCGGCGGTTGAGGCAATGTCCTGTAAGACTCCGGTTGTTGTTACAACTTCCGGTTCGCTTAAAGAGGTTGTCTCTCCCGATTGCGGAATACTGGTTCCGCCGAAAGATCCCGTTGCTTTAAAAGATGCGATTATGAAACTCCTCAAGAATAAAAAGATGCGGGAAAAAATGGGGAAAAACGGAAGAAAATGGGCTGTTGATAATTTCTCATGGCCGGTTGCTGCGAAGAATACTCTTGAAGTTTATAAAGATGTCATCAAGGAATACAGGAGCAGAAGATGAAAATCTGTCTTCTTACTTATAGAGGCAATCCCTACTGCGGCGGGCAGGGTATTTATACTATGTACATAGCCCGGGAACTGGTGAAGCTGGGGCATGAGGTTCATGTTATACAGGGTCCTCCTTATTTCCCTCCAATGGAAGGAGTTCATATCCATTATGTGAGCAACCATAACTATTTCAATAATAAAGAAAATTATATAAAACCGCACAAACCATTCGCAACATTGAAGCCATTGGATTTTTATGAATTTGTCGCTTCAAAGCTTGGAATATTTCCGGAGATCGAAACATTCTCCTTCCGTGCGTATTTTAAATTGAAAGAGCTTCTTAAAATCCATAAATTCGACATAATACACGACAACCAGAGCCTGGGGTATGGATTTCTGCTGATAAAGAATTTTGGTGTGCCGTTTATTTCCACTATACATCATCCTCTTTCAATAGACAGAACTACATGGTTTGAGTACCCTTCGGACTTTTTGTTAAAGGTAAAGAGAGTTCTTTACTATCCTCTTATTATGCAGGGATTTGTCGCAAGAAGGATGGATCATATACTGACAGTATCTCACGATGCGAAGATGGAGATCGGTAAGGCATTCGGTGTTAAACCTGAGAAGATGAGTGTTGTCTACAACGGGCTAGACACGAGTATATTCAGGCCTATACCGGGAATCAGGAAGAAAGACAACAGTATTATATTCGTAGGTAATGTTGAGGACAGGAAAAAGGGAGTTGTATATCTGCTGAAGGCGCTTACTCTTACAAAAAATAAAGTTCACCTCACTGTTGTTGACGGAGGTGCACCTAACAGGCGATATGTTACTAAATGGATTGATAATTTCGGTCTTAATGACAGGATACATTTTACCGGTAAAATTCCGGGAGATAAACTCATAGAGCTTTATTCGCAGCACCAGATTGCTGTTTCACCTTCTCTTTACGAAGGATTCGGTTTTCCTGCTGCAGAGGCGATGGCGTGTGAACTTCCGCTTATTTCATCCGACGGAGGCGCTCTTCCTGAAGTTGTCGGTGAACATATGAAGACTGGTTATGTTGTTAAATCGAGAGATCCGTACGCACTTGCCGAAGCTATAGATTTCTTTATAGATAATCCCGGTATAAGAGAGAAGATGGGTAAAGCCGCACGTAAAAGAATTCAGGAAGTATTCACCTGGGAGAACGCGGCGCGGGAGATGGAAGTGATGTATAAGGAGGTCATTGATGCTCACAGTTGATTTTGACAGGCTGGCAGTCCGGAAGGGGGATGTAGTCCTTGATGCCGGCTGCGGACTCGGCAGGCACTCTATCGAGTTTATGAGACGGGGAGCATCAGTTTTCTGTATGGATCTGGATATTGATTCTCTTCTTAAGACAAGGTATACTCTGGCCAGCATGAAAGAGAGAGGCGGTTCTCCCGAGGGTGCAGGTTTTGTAACTCATGTAGGTGACGCGCTTAACCTCCCGTTTAAAGAAGAAACTTTTGACAGAATAATATGCTCAGAGGTTATGGAACATGTTGATGATGATTTTAAGGCATGTTCAGAGCTTGCAAGAGTTTTAAAAAAGAACGGAAGAATCGCTATTACCGTACCGACTTTTTTCAGCGAAATAATATATGATACACTTACATATGAATACTTTACCTCTCCCGGCGGACATGTAAGAAAATATTTTCCTTCTGAGCTTGCGGATATAATGCGGAAGAACGGTCTCGAAGTGTATGCAGTGGGATTTAAACATTCATTTCATACTATATGGTGGATGATAAGATGTGTTGTGGGGCTTAATTATGCAGATCATCCTTTTACAAAAGCATACCACAAATTTCTTACACTGGGGCTTTTCTCAAAGTTTATGCGTAAAGCGGAACTTTTTGTTAATTATTTTTTCCCGAAGAGTGTTGTGATTTATGCGTGGAAAAAGTAGCTGCTTTTTATACTATCTCTAAGAGAGTATTATTTCAGCAAACCTTAGCGCAGTAAATACATCCCGATGCTTTTCTGTATAGTGATCAGGTATCATTTTTTACAGAAAACATTAACAAGTTCCAGTTAAATAAAGTTTTTAAGATGAGTCATCCCTGCAAAGGATGACATATCCGGCTGAAATTAAAAATAAAGAACTCCCAGTGCAATTGAAAATGCGGAACCTGAAGCTATACCTGTTGCAACATGTCCATCTCCATCCGCCAGTGCAAGTGTTGTTATAAAACCGGCAGTTGCCAGCACTCCCAGGATTGCGTGAGTATTATACTTCCAGTCTCCATCTGTAAAACTGATTAATCCGCCGTACTCATAAATTCCATCAGCACAGGTAGCAACTGCAAAACCGGTGGTGACACCGGCTAAAGCGCAGTGTCCTTTATCGGGTATAATAAAACCGCTTGCAATAGTAACAGTCATCATCCCCAGAGTGGTCCAGCCGAGAATTTTATGGTAATTAATCTGAGAATCATTATTTTTGTCAGAGATTTTACCGGCAGGTTTATTTTCATCGGAGCTTTCTATGGCTGCCAGGTAAATAGATCCGGAACCGGAATTATTAAAGTCTATGTTATTGATTAGTAAGGATCGACTGTATTCATCTGACGCAAAGGTGTTAACTGGAAGAATTATGAAGGATAGAATTAATGATATGAGAATAAAATTGATTTTAAAGTTAAGTCTCATGATGACTCCGGTATGAAATTAGTTGTTTAAGATATAATACATAAATCTAAGGATAAAAAATAATTATTAATCAATTAAAATAACATCTTACCGTATCTCTCTTTAACCGGATAGAGTTTTGTAATAACGCAAATTCAGGAATAAAAATTAATAACTCTTTTAATAAATCAGGTTTAGAACCTGTGACAGATATTGTAGCAGATTTAGTTACCTGTATTTTATGACAGGCTACAATTTTTTAATAAAATTATTTCTGGACAGATAAGGCTGTTTTCCTGTAAAGCGTGACTGCGGAGGAAACCGGTTATGTTTTTTTTTAACAGAAGTTCCGTGCTGCAGAAGATGGTAACCGTTGACGGCAATGTCAGTAAATTCAAAGGTGCGGAGTTACGATATAGCGGCGGATATCCTGTACTCAGACTCAGGGGGTCAAACCGTGAGATGGGTCTGCAGTATGGAGTACTGCTTAACAGTGAAACTTCAAAGCTTTATGCCCGGAACAACGGCAGGAAACGTGAAATACTTAAAGGCCTTCCCTGGTACATGAAGCCTGCCGGAGAATTCATTATGGCTATTGTTGCCGGTTTCTCGGCGTTGAGAATCCCGTCAAAGTACAGAACTGAGCTTTTTGCCATGTCCCGGGGGAGCGGTGTCTCTTTCAAAGATATGCTGTTAGTAGCTTTCGGAGGAGTTCTTTTCGACGCTGCATGTATATCTATCATCGCAAAAACAGACGCAGGACTTATCCATGCGCATAATCTTGATTTTGAACCGGCATATCTCGGAACCTTCCCTGTAATAGTTGAATACAGCCATCCGGGAAAGCTGCGCTATATGCATCTCGGTGTTGCCGGAGTCCCAGGGATGTTCCACGGCATGAATGAGAAGGGAATCTCTGTTACAGTAAACTATGGAGACGGAACATACAACAGAAGAAACAAAGGCCTTCCCATGGGATACAGGTTAAGGGAGATTCTTGAACGGGCTGAAACTCTTGATGATGTTGAACGGATACTGCATGAAACTGAGCCCGATGAACTCGGCTGGATTGTTACAGCAGCAAGTGCTTCAGAAAAAACCGGAGCAGTTTTTGATATATTTGATAGTGAGATAATAAGAACAGATTCCACAGATGAAAAGTATATGTATGTCCTGAACAGGATATTTTCTTCAGACAGAACCGGCAACATGATGCTGTCAAAAAAATATCTGCAGATAAGCAGGGGTGAAGGAATATATAATATTGCCCGTGATTATAATATTGATGAATATTTTAAAACAAAAGAAATTTCTTCTGTTGATGAAATGATAGATTTTCTCCGGAATTATGATTTTTACCATTACAAAAAAGTTGTCGGATCATTAAACGCTACAGTAGTCAATGAACGGACACTTCATACAATTATTTTTGATTATTCAAAAGGTGCAGTTTATCTTGCTTCAGCTCCGGGCTACAGTTCTCTTGCAGAGATAATGAGATATGATTTTGATACTTCGGAGCTTACTACCTTTACGGATCCGGCAACTGAATATAAGTCTGATGAACTCCGGTCTTTTCTTGACTGGTACGGTAAGTACCAGGATGCGGCTCTCATCGGGAGGGTGGGGGACGGGATATCTCAGAAGTTCAGATTTGTTAAATTCAGCGAGACCGATTATTCAATGGTCTTACATGGTCTGGATTTTGAAGAATACTTTAATCCGCGGGAAATCTGGTCGCTCTTTAGAATATTGAAGAGAAGCAGCGGTACAGTAAAACCTGATTCTCTGCTGGATTCATGTGATAAAGCGATTAAGAGATATCCGGAACTCGCTGTGCTTTTTACCATCAGGGGAAATATCGAGAAAACTATCGGCAGGACAGAAGACGCAATCCGCACATTTGAAGACTCGCTCAACTGCAGTATTTTATCAGGTTATGACAGGATACATATTTATGCTGAACTTGTAAATTTATACAGGAGGACAGAGAACGGAGAAAAAGCGCTCCACTATGCAGAACTCAATATGAAGCTTATTGACTCCCTCTCCGAAAAATATTCACGCGGCGACATTACCGGCAGTATTTACAGAAAGATGAAGTCCTTTGCGGCTAAGGAGCGTCGGAAGCAGAAAATATGTTACTGATACCAGTTGTTTAAAAAAATGCTGCAGGCGTTGAT
>DAONFJ010000129.1:5374-7251 GCA_035403545.1 Spirochaetota bacterium | reverse complement strand
TTTGACAAATCCATGTTCCGGATTTATACTAAAGCAGTTAATCAGCTTCAGAACACGGAGGCCCTCATGCGGAGGAACAGTATTAAATTCATTATCAGAATTCTGGTAATAGCGGCAATTGCTTTTATAGTTACAGATTTATATGCCAGGGCCGGGGGCGCCGGAGGCGACAGCGGAAGCAGCGGCGGCGGGGACAGCGGTGACGGCGGAGATATTATTTACCTGATTTTTATGATTCTACGGATGCTCCCTTTCCCGATTAATATAATTGCTGCGGGTATTGTTATCGGCGGACTGGCGGTAAGTTCAATTTATACGAAGAGAACCGTTAAACAGAAAACTATTTTTAATCAGCTGCCGACCGGTGATCCGGTGAACAGCATAAAGGGGTATGACAGGTTTATACGCAGCAGTCCCGATTTTAATGAAGAGAATTTTATAAATAATGTGAAGTCCGCATTTCTGAATATACAGGAAGCATGGCAGAATCAGGACCTTTCTAAAGTGAGGAAGTTTCTGTCAGATGGAGTTTATCAGCGTTTTAACACTCAGTTCAAGATGATGAAACTTCTCCGGCAGGTCAACACAATAGACAATATTGAAATAAAAAATATTTATATAGATAAAATTGAAAGTGACGGACTCTACGATATTATTCATACAGCAATTCATGCTTCAGTAAATGATCAATTTGTCTGCAGGATTGATTCCTCACTTAACTCCGGTGGAAAAGAGGAGTTTGTAGAGTACTGGTCATTCCTGAAAAAAAGAGGGAAAGAGCGGAAGGATCTCTACAGCAGTGATAACTGTCCCAACTGCGGGTCTTCTCTCCCTGCCGATATGGGTGAAGTAAGCAGATGCGAATCCTGCGGGACTCTGACAAATTCCGGTGAATATGACTGGGTACTCTCTGAAATTACACAGGCTGATGATTACATAAGCGCGCACCCGAAACTCGCAAAATCAGAAAATCTTACTGAAAAAATACGTAAAATAATTGATGAGAACGAAGATTTTGCGGTTCAGCTTGTAGAGGATAAAGCCTGCAACGGTTACCTGCAGATACTGACTGCCATGGCATGTAATGATCCTTCAGTTATGAGAAGATTTGTAAGCGATAAAGTTTTTAACGGGATTGGTATAAATGAAAGGGGGCTTATTACCGCGTATAACAGGATATTTCTTAATGATGTTTTTCTCGTCGGGATTTCAGAAGAATCTGATAAAAATGTTCTGCACATTGCAGTCAAGTCTTCGTACCAGAGAATTCAGATCGATAACAATAATAAAATCAGCAGGATTGATGAGGCTGTTGTCTCTCGTACCGAAGTTGTATTCATGAGCCGTGATAAAAATGCTTTGGAATCAAAGGGTTCACTTTATGCTCACAGCTGTCCGGGCTGCGGGGCTCCCGTTGAAAACTCTCTGAGTATAGACTGTGCTTATTGCGGTTCGGCGATGAACAGTACCGGCACTGAATGGATTATTACCGATTTGATGTCTATAAGCGCCTATAACGAATGGCTCAGCTCAAATAAAAGTGATCTTTCGTATAGCGTTGACACAGGCCTGATCGATAAACTTTATGATGTGCGCGACTTTGCTTTTAATAATGTAATGCTTGTTATCGCGGCAGATGGTGTTTATGCTGATGCCGAAAGGCAATTCGCTGAAAGTCTCGCGAAAAAGTGGGGATATAGTGTTGAGAAACTTCAGCCCTTTTTTGCCATGGCACAGAACAGCCAGCTTGTAATACGCATGCCGGAAGATTCAAAAAAGCAGAAAAAAATATTTAAGCTGATGAAGAAAGCCGCGGAATCGGATCAGAATATATCTTCCGCAGAGCAGAAACTTCTGGATTATATAAAACTGCAGTA
>DAONFJ010000129.1:0-5274 GCA_035403545.1 Spirochaetota bacterium | reverse complement strand
GCGGAGCGAAGGGTAAATATCGTTTAAATCAGGCCGGAGTCAGTCCTTATCCGTCCGTATTTTAAACTGTATCTCCTCTTTGTATTTCACATTTTTTATGTTGGGGAGAGCCGCGATTTTTTTCATCACGTCAAGTCCGGCCTCTTCGAAATTCTTCATCATTTTATCTGTAACTTCGAATGGATCGTCCATTGATATACCGAGTTTTGCTGATCTTAATCTCCATCCCCTGGTAAGGTCTGAACCGCCCACAAGGTTTATCGGCGCGATGTAATCTCCCGGCCGCAGGTACGCTTCAAAATACTTCGGATTAATGTATTTCATAACTACTGATCCGTCGGGGTCAATATATGAGCGGGACCCTTCGGGGAATATGAGAAAACTTTCACCCAGAACTTTTTTGAAAAGATCATAGTCCTCCATGGTGAAGTCCTTCATGTTCTCGGAGAAATTGTATGATTTAAAAAAGACTTTCAGTTCTTTAATCTCTTTATTGCTGAGAGAAGAAGTGTAAATCTTAAATGTTTCATCATTGCCGTATACAAATGCGTTCATAAAATCAGTGTAATCAAATTTCTTTATAAGCTTTAGCCCGGAATCGGGAAACTTTATAAGGCATTGAGTTCTCTTTGCTGTTTTCCGGAGTTCTTCCGCAAGTCCGTGTGTCTGGATGGCTGTTGTTTTCTGTGACGGAACAGTTATAAAAAGGTTGCCCACATTGGCGGCTCCGTTGCGCAGAACCACGTTTGAAAACATTCTGGGCCCCACAACAGTATTGCAGTTTTTCGTAAGTGCGTCAAAGCCGAGTTTCCGCACCACACTTCTCACAAAATACGGGCCGAGATAACCTTCGTGGTGACCGATAAAAAAAATCCGCCGTCCGCTGTTTCGTATTTCCATCAGGCGCCTGAGTATTTTAATAACATCCGTGGAGTTGATCTCATCAGCGGCTGCGTGTTTGAATGAAGTTCGCCTGTTTCCTTTATCGACAAGGATTATATCAATTACCTTTTTACGTTCAAGGAATTCAAAAAATTTATGCCAGAAGGCCGAGTCGGGAAGTACGGGAAAAATATTACGGTGAAAAGAAAACTGTATGGCCAGAAGCCTTTCAAGGGCTGTCTTTGAAAACTCCTGAAAAAATTTATGCTGCATCAGCTGGTTCTTCTTATCCATGAATTGTTTCTGAAGTTCGGGAATACGGGTTTTGTAATCAAATCCATGTTTTGAAGTGTACTCCATGATCTCTTCGATAAGCTGCACATCTCCCTCATTATGAGGCGGCCGTCTCAGTGAGTACATTTTTGCCCTGAGGAATTCAATAAATTCCTGGAAGTTCAGATGGTTCTTCCAGTCGCTGAATTTCTGAATAAGGACTCTGATGCCCGGGAAGAGCAGGAGAAACCGCTGAACCAGTTTAGTTATCCAGTCCGCAATTCCGGCGACTCCCGAAAAAAGCGAGAATAATCTATGAACCCATCTGTACAGATAACTGTTATTATCCAGTTTTGAAATATGCTTTTCAAGTATCTGTTTATTATTCTGCAGAAATTTTATAATATCATCGGGCTGGTAATGCTCTTTAGCATTTTTCCACCACCATGATAATGGTTTTTTAATTGTTATTTTCAAATTTTACCGCGTGTATGAATGATGATTTTACTCTTTATATATATATCCAGATAATTTTCTTTTCCTTTAATTCTGTCAAGAAATTAAGGGATATCTGAAAAGCCGGTTCGCATCTGTTAAAAAAATCTGTGCCGGACAAAAATTTTTCTGTGCCTGGAGCGCCGGAGAACCGGATAATTTTAATTTTTTTATAATAGAAAATGCACTATTATCGAAGGTGCCGAAAGTCTCACTTGTACCAACATTTCAGACAGCCCCCTAAATCCCCAGGAGGGGGACTTAAAGGTTTTGTGCGAATATTTGATTACTATCTTAAATGGCGGAGATATAAAATGTTTATTTTAGACTAAAATATATGTTAAGGAATTAACATTGAATTAATATAGATAAAACAGCATAAAAGACTTTATTTTGGAGTTTTTTCACCGAAATAATAAATAGATCAGGTTTATAATGTGCCGGAGTTTTTTTTCCGCGAGCAGGATCGCAAATGATTTTACCGGAGGGAGATGTATGAAAAAAATATCGATCACAGTTTTGTCTGTTTTACTGTCTTTGATTGTGTCAGGCTGCGGCGGGGGAAGCAGCGGATCCGGAGAGCAGTATCCGAGATTTTCTTCGAGCGATAATGAAATTGTAAATTTTACCTTTCCGGTTTCGAAAAACCCGGCACTTGCCGGCGATGTAACCGGTTTAATTGCTGATCCGGTAATTACACTTGAAGTACCACACTCTACAGATTTAACATCAATGATAGCTGAATATACAACTAACAGCACGCACGTTGAAGTCAACAGTAATGTTCAAAGCAGCGGTATAACTCCGAATAACTTTTCGAATCCCGTTGAATATACGGTAACCGCAGATAACGGTGTTAAACGTGTATATTCTGTTGTTGTTAATAAAGCTCCGTCAGAAGAAAAGAGTTTAACTGCTTTTTCAATAAACGGGATAGCAGGAGAGATTGATGAATCCGCAGGAACTGTTTCGGTAAAGCTGCCTCCGAAGACACAGCAGGGTTCGTTAAAAGCCGTGTTTTCAACCGCGGGTAAATCTGTTTCAGCAGAAGGTGCTGTCCAGGAGAGCGGGGTAACTGTAAATGATTTCTCCCGGCCGGTCAAATATACTGTCACCGCGGAGGACGGGTCAAAAAAAGAATACACTGTAACCGTAGAGGTATTAAAAGATACCGCAAAGGAGATACTCTCATTCGGATTTATGAAAAGTGACAATCCGGCTTTAAGTACGGATGTATATGGTTCGCTTTCAGGTGATACTATTAATGTTGTTCTGCCTTACGGTTCCGGTAAGGATAGCCTGAAGGCATTTTTTGAAACTTCCGGTGAAACGGTAAAAGTTAATGATGCGGTTCAATTATCGGGCGTAACAGTAAATAATTTTTCACTCCCCGTGGGATATGTTGTCACTGCGGAAAATGGCGACGTGCATCCGTACTCGGTAGAGGTATCTGTCGCTAAGAGTGACGCGAAGGCGATAACAGAGTGTGTGATTGACGGCGAGACAGCAGTAATAAATGAAGCTGCAAAGAGTATTACCGTTCAATTCCCTTCTGCTAAAAATAAGTCAGCCCTGACTGCCGTATATGTGACT
The DNA here is from genome assembly GCA_035403545.1 of Spirochaetota bacterium. Classification (GTDB taxonomy): domain Bacteria; phylum Spirochaetota; class UBA4802; order UBA4802; family UBA5550; genus WRGT01. Next base: position 2,031 of record DAONFJ010000129.1, on the reverse strand, counting down.
ACAGGCGTAAAGGTTACAGTAGGCGGCGTTGAACAGGTTAACGGAGTCACAAAGAATGATTTTACATCGCCGGTGATATATACAGTTACTGCGGACAACGGCAGTGCAGCGGGCTATACAGCCACAGCCGAGAACACTGAAGCAATAGCCGGCCTGTGGAATTTTGAGTATGGAACTGACGGAAGTTATACGGTTCATGGCGCAGCAGTTACAGACGGAATTCTCGGCAATGCTTTACACTTTAATAAAGGGGACTATGTCCTGGTGCCTGACAGCGATTATCTTACACTGGCAGTTGAGGGTTCAATCGAAGCCGTAATTAAAGCGGATTCTCATCAGCCGTTCGCCGGTGTTGTCCATAAAGGTGTTAACAAGGATTTCAGTGACGAATCCTATAGTCTCCAGTTCTGGGGTGCTAACGGAACTGACGGTACGCTTCGGTTCTCGGTATTTAACAGCGCCGGAGAATACGTTTTTGTTGAGAGCAGTACAAAGCTCGAAACCGGAACATGGTATTATGTTGCCGCCACATGGAATGCTTCCGAAATTAAACTTTATGTAAACGGAAATCCCGAAGATACTGTTCCTAATACAATAGGTACCGTGCGCGACTCATCCGGCGGGCTCGTAATAGGCGCGCAGCTGCCGGTTATATATAGTAATTCATGGAGTAATCTTGTTTTCAACGGAACAATCGATCTTGTACAGATCTACAGCCGTGTATTAACTGAACAGGAGATCTCGGATAAATATAATAGCATGCCGTTTGCTTCCTCCAGCGCATTAACAGCTTATATTCTTAAAACGGCAGTTAAAAATTACGCTATTATCGGAGGAGTCTTCGGAATTCTGATACTGGTTCTTATCGGAATTTTTATCTATAACAGAAAACGGGCAAAGAGTCTTTTCTGATATTTAAAAACCTGTCCGGGTACTGCCGGTTTTGCCTTATCCGCACGTGCAGATACCGGAATTTCCCGGGCAGGCCGGTAGTATGATATTCCTGAATTTTGCCCCGGAGTACTTCTTTGTAACGCTGACTTGCGGGCCGGATGGGAGGCTTGATGAAAAATACCGGATTTATAATTATATTCCTGCTGCTCCTGCTCTTCAGTGCATGTGAGTCACTGGTCAACTCATTGTCTTTTTTCCCTGATACAGATCATACTGTAAACAGTGAAAAACTTCCTCATTACATCAAACCGGTTATGCTCAATACAAAAGATGGAATCAGACTGGAATCGCTGTATTTTCATCACAATACAGCGAGAGGTAAGATAGTCATATATTTTCACGGCAACGCGGGCAACCTCTATCATCGGATCAGGGAGGCATCGGTAATCTATAACATGGGTTATGACATTATTATATCCGGATACCGCGGATACGGAAAGAGTACAGGTGAACCCTCCGAGGCTGGTGTTTACATAGACGGGAGAACTGTCCTCGATTATGTTACAGGTACTTTGAATTACGCGCCGGAGAAGGTTTATATTTACGGAAGGTCGATCGGTACCACAGTCGCAGTGGAAATATCACAGAACATTAAGCTTGGAGGGGTAATACTGGTAACACCCCTCACATCCGCCGAAGACTTCATTAAAGAGAAGTATCCTGATATATTTGCCTGTGCGGGCAAAAACCTGTTCCGGTCCGTCGATAAAATCGGCAATCTCAAATCCCCGGTTCTCGTAATTCACGGAACTGATGATGAGGTAATTCCATATACTCTCGGAGTCAGGCTCTACGAAACATACCCCGGCAGGAAGCGTTTTGTCTCTATTACCGGAGGCGGCCATAACGATCTTGAATTTGCTGATCCGAAATTGTACTGGGATTCGGTAAAAAGTTTTCTTGAAGGTAAAGGGATATAAAATGGAAAAACCGATAATCAATAATCATTGAACGGAACATCAATAATTTATTTGCGTGAGCCGGGGGTGCGGCGTCTTAACGATCGTGTTGGTGAAAAACAACCCGGCCCGGGTTATTAATATTATGTGCGGCAAAAAGAAAGGAATTATTTATAGA
>DAONFJ010000128.1:0-7361 GCA_035403545.1 Spirochaetota bacterium | reverse complement strand
CGGAACAAAACCCGGTGTAAAGGGAGATGTTGATAATCTACGGTGAATAAGAGTAATTTGAAGTAATTTATAATAAGGAGTTTCTTTATGCCCTGCGGTAAAAAAAAGAAAAGAAAAAAGATAGCGAACCATAAAAGGAAGAAAAGAAGAAGACAGAACCGTCACAAGAAAAAATGATTTAATTTGGTCTTTTAAAGAGAGATTGGCAATTAAGGCCAATCTCTTTTAGTATTTAGAGGCGATAAGACTATGGCTAAAAATGAAATTATACAATTCACCTGGAAAAGAAGACCCTCTGAAATTCGAGGATACGAAAGAGCTATGTATGCTACACTCGAGAATGGGGACTATATTCGTGTTGACTATAATACCGGTGAAAAAATTGTAAGAATTTATACAGAAGTCATTGAGGATAAGGGAGCATCTTATTATGCAGTTATAAGTAAAGGGCGGGTTACAGTTGAAAAAAATAGTAATGGAAGGTCAACCAGGGTTGCCGAGAGAATAGGTGAACGTGCTGAAGAATTTTCTACGCTTCCGAATAAAGACGTTCTGAGATTAATCAATAATAATTATGGTATTTCAATCTCCATACCTTCTAAAAAAGATGAAAAAAAAGAACGTCTGGAAGTAGAGCGAAAAGAAATAAAAAGAAGATACTTTAAACCTGAAGATAATCCGTATGTGGAAAATGATTCTTCAGGCCGGAATAAAATAAAAAAAATAGGTTTAATAGATCTTCTGGATACACTTACCGGTGTAATTATTTCATTTTTATTTTTCTTTCTAGGGCAGTATGACTTAATTGCTGCCGGAGCAGCTGCTGTAATATGGGGGATGCTTCTTGGAGTGTTCGATATTCTGCTAAGAGAACGGGAACCGGTATTTACAAAAATATTTTTTTTTCTGATATCTGGAGTAGGAATATATTTTTACGGCTATCTTTATCTTTAGTCAATTATAAGAAAGCTATATTCTAACTAACTGTTCAAGAACATATGATATTTTCGTTCTCAGTTACGCAGGGTGTTACTACGAAACTTATATTCTGCGGTTTTTGATCAGTTACAATATAAATTATTGGATTATATTTTTTTTTCTTGAAATGTTTTAATAAAAAATTGATACTATATATAATTAAAAATCAAAAATTTTGTATTTTAATAAAGAAATAGGAACTATAAAATGCATCAGAAAAAAACTGAAGTAACCACTTCGCTTCAAATAGTATGTTTCAAAATAGGAAATGAAGAGTACGGAATAGACATTCTTCAGGTACAGGAGATCTTAAAAGTTCCTAAAATTACAAAGCTTCCCAAGTCCCGTTCACACATAATGGGAGTAATTGATTTAAGAGGTAAGGTTATTCCAATTATTGATCTGGGTAAGAAGTTTGGAATAATAGCGGATTTAAGTAATTCAAGCAGAACTATTGTTGTTGATATTGACGGCAAAAGAGTAGGGCTTGCCATTGACTCGGTAAGTCATGTTATAAAGGTTGACCTTAACGAAATCGAACCGCCACCTCCTGTTGTAAAAGGTATTTCTGGAAAATATATTGTAGGAATTGCTAAATTGAAAACTGGATTTGTTGTAATTCTGGATATCAACCAGATATTTTCTGTTGAAGACCTTGCGGCTATTTAATCAGAAAGCTGCGATCAATATAGTTTCAATTTCACTTTTTGAAATTTTTCTCGGTGTATTATTAATAAATGGATAGGTGTAGGCCAGATCGGCTATACTTTTAAATTGGCTTTGAGTTATTTTAAAGCTGGATAATCTTTGAGGAATTTCAATATCAATTTCAAGCTTTCTTACCGCCTCTACTGCTTTAATCGCGGCTTCAATAACGGTAATATCTTTTACATCTTCTCCCATGACCTTCGACATTTGAACGTATTTTCCAGGTGATGTCGTCAGGTTAAACTCCATTATATGAGGTATTATTACAGACATGGCGGTTTCTATGTCGATATCTGTTTTTGATGATATCGCCAGCGCCAGAGCCAGGGAAACAGACAGAAATGAAACAGAGAAAGCGATACCGGACATTACTGATGCGGTTGAAAGATTAATTCTAGGTGAAATATTCTTTGATTCCTTGTAAACGACAGGCAGATTCCTGAATATAAGATCTATAGCTTTCAGCGCATATATGTTAACTATATCATTATTCATGGTTGATATAACTGACTCAGTAGCGACTGCCAGTGAGCTTGCTGAAGTTTTTAGAATTTTTTCTTCGGAAACCAGAAGGGATAATTCCGGATCAACAATTGATGCAAGAGGGTAAAGGTTAAGATTGTAATATATCTGATTAGTAAGTTTGTGTATTTCTTTTATATAAAATATTGGAGAAATTTCAAATCCGAAAGAGGGGTAGGCTGGCATTGTTATATATTTAGCCGGCGGATTAAGGGTCTGCTGTGTATAAAGCGCATCATAGCAGAAAATATAATTCTTTATAAGAAGAGCGATTGCTTTTGCGGAATTGATTGACTCAATTCCTCCGAATCCGATAATCAGATCGCATTTAGTCTTTTTTATGAATGATACCGCCACATCTATGTCTTCTGTAGTGGGATTTCCGGGCAATTCATCGTAGATTATGCATCCGAGATTCAGGTTTTTAAAATATCTGTAAATCTCGGAAAGTGTTTCCTGATAGATTTCAAAATCCGTTGAAACAGTTACAATAACAATTCTTGAACCGTATTTTGATGATATTTCTGCAGCGTTTTTGATAATACCCTGCTTTATATATATTTCTGTCGGAAGATGAAATTCAGGTGATATAATATCGCTCAATGTTTTCCTTCCCTGGTAGAGCTTTTATCAGATCAATAAAAAAAAGCGGACATATCTGATATCCCCGCTTTTGTTTATGCCAAGACTGTTCCGAAATTATTATCTTAATAGAAAATTCGCAATTTTATCTGCTACCATTTCCAGCATTTTATTGTCATTGAAATCGTATGTTCCGTTATCAATTCTCATTTTGATATCTTTTACTCTTTCAATTCTTGTATCAGGGGTATCCTTAACTATCTGCGCGCTTTTGGCAATTTCAGCCGCCTGCTTCCCTTCACTGGAAATCTGTATAGAGTCACTTTTAATCTCTTCTTTTTTCCCTGAAACAGGTTTACTCTTTTTAGTTTCAGTGATGTTGTTTATATTTCCAATTTTTTCAATTACCATTGTAATAACCCTTCTCTTTTCTGTTATATATATCGGCTGTTTTTGTCAAATCTTTAATCAATTATAAAATAATTGCATTTCTTTTTCAATTAAAAGTGGATTCCTGCACCTGCAAAAATTACCCCTGTATCTATTGGTTCATCTTCAAAAAATATCCTTTTGTATAGAACTCCCGCCCTTAAAGTAAATGTTGATAAATTATAGACCAGGTATGACGATAAATCAACATTCGGGTCAAACGAGTCTTCCTCTGTCGTGGTATTACTGAAAGGTTTATCCGGGTTAATTGCAATAGTAGTTTTAGTCATCCCTCCTCCTGCAGACAGTGCAATTCCGGAATTATCACTGAATCTGAAAAGATAGGACAGGGAAATACTGCCGCTTAACATCCGTATGTTTGAATAGGAACTTGTGTTGTTATCGTTAGAATTACACTGGATTGATGTGGCTTTCAGTGATAGATTGAAATCTTTAAAAAGCTCAAAATCAATAAAAGGTGAAATATAAAAAGCGTTGTTATATGTTGAACTCCAGTCTCCCATTAAATAGAGATAACCGCTGTCCAGGCCAATTGTAATTATACTGAAAGGGGAGTATAGTCCGGTTTTGTCTGATTTTTCCTGATTGAGTTTGTTGAAGCTCTCAATATTTTCACTGATCAGTTGTGATATGATATCCGGTGTTTGCTGCATCCTGACGCCCAATTCATCACTCTCGTGATCAAATGTCTTAATATCCTTGCCGTTTACATCAAAAATTGTAACACGTATAGTAAGCTTTTTATTAACAACATTAAAAGTGCCTGTTATTACATAGTCAGATTTATTCTGTAAACCGAGTTCTTCAAGTTTTTGGATATACTTTCTTTTTTCTTTTTTATCCGGAAAGTCTGCTTCTATGGAAAAGGGACCTGCCTCACGTCTGATATCGTAGTTTTTGGACTTGCCGAGATTTTTAGTAATTGTTTCCGGTATTACGATGGAGTAGTACTGGTAATTTTTTTCTTTATCTTTGATGCTGTCATAATTATCAGTTGTGATGAAGTTGTAAATTAGAAGCCTGTTTTTTTGTGATGAATTTATCTCCTGCGAATATAAATTCATTGAAAAAAATATTATCGCAGAGATTAGAGAGATTGATTTTAACAGTTTCATCACGTAATTATTAACTTCCTTTTTAATATTATATATCTATATATAAATTACTGTCAATGTATTTTTAAGTACTCAATTCTGTCAGGGAAGTACCCGGTTGAGTATTTAAAAAACCTTTTTCCGTTCAATGTATGTGGATCGTGATTTTTTAATTTAAATTTTCCATATATAAAATTCGGTGCTTTATGCTGAGTAATTTGTCATGATCATGTCGAATATGTAGCATTAATTTTTACATAATCATATGATATATCTGTTGTCAGCATCGATGCTTCTCCTTCTCCCAGGCCTGCATCTATTGTTATTGTATAGTTTCTTAACTTCAGAATATTTTCAAGTTCTTTGTAATCTACTTCGGAGGGTTTGCCCTTAATAAAAAGCCCTTTTTTATTGATGTAGATCGAGAGTTTTTCCTCCTGAAGTTCCGCTCCGGAATAACCGGCTGCACATGCGATTCTGCCCCAGTTCGGATCGTTACCAAAAAATGCTGTCTTGACCAGCAGAGATTTTGAAACCGCTGCTGCAATCAATTCAGCATCTCTATCGCTTGATGCGTTTACCACACTAATTTTTACAGCTTTAGTTGCCCCCTCTCCATCAAATATAAGAAGCTCTGCAAGCTTATTCATTACATACTCAAGCGACAGTTCAAATTCTTTTAATGATTCTCCGCTTAGGTATACTCCGGTAACCGGAGATAGAATGATCGCAGTGTCATTGGTTGACATGTCCCCGTCAATTGTTATTGCGTTGAATGTTTTTTTGACGATTTTTCTGAAAATTACATTCATGTCAGCCGGAGCAACAGGCGCATCGGTCAATATAAAAGAGAGAAGGGTGGCCATATTGGGAGATATCATCCCGGAACCCTTTGCGATCCCTGCAACGGAATAGGATTTGCCATCATGCTCAAATCCTGCTGAAGCTTCTTTGGGGATTGTGTCAGTGGTCATGATAGCTTCCGCCATTGAATGTCCGTCACTGCTGTTCAAATTTAATATAAGTTCAGAGTGGGATGACACCATCTTCTCTACCGGGAGCTGGCGCCCTATAATGCCGGTGGATGCTGCCAGTATACTGTCTGCAGGTATTTTCATTTTTTCTGCGAGATCACCTGTAAGCCTGATAACGTTATCAAAACCTTCGGCGCCGGTACAGGCGTTCGCATTGGTTGCATTGATGAGAATGGCATGTATTTTATTATTAATTCTTTCTCTGCAGATTTTTACAGGAGCAGCCGTTATGTTGTTTGTAGTAAATACTCCGGCTGCATTGCATGGTTTTTCAGAATATATCAGTGCATAATCAAGCCTGTTTTCGTATCTTATTCCGCATTTTATTGTAGAGAATGAAAACCCTTTAACATTTTCCAGCCCGCCGTTTAAAACTTTCATTGTAATCTCCCGGATGTGATTATTGTAAAAATTATTCAGTTAATTTAAAGATCTTATCTGCTTAAACACAAATTTTTGATTTGTTCAAATCTTTTATAAAAAACGTATAGTAGTATTAATGAAGTATCTGCAATTTGAGGCAAGAAATAATTTTCTTTACACTTGTGATTATAAATAAAAATGATGATTTTAAGATTTAAGTGTATGAAGTGATATTGTTACCAATAACTATGTAAATGAAGGCTTCGATACATCATTATCAGCCTGATTTTATGCATTTTTTTAATTCTGAATTTCCGGCTTAAAAATTCATGTCATATTATTTTTTGAACGTCTGTAAATATAATTAAGTTTTATTATGCTGATACATATGACAAAAATGTGTTTTTATGGTATATTTAAAATAATACTGCAATTAAAAGTGGAAGATGTCGAGAATTTATGAATAAAAACTCATTTTTTAAAAAAAGATATTGAAAAATAAAAGAAATCTTTTATAAATAAATAAGAATTAACGATAAAGAGAATATGGATAAATTCAGGTATATATCAGCAGTGGAAATAAAAAGGAAAGGTAATGTGATAATTGTTTCCCTGCCAAAATATTTTTATATCGGCAATATTGCAGAGATAGAGGGCGTCTGGGAGAAAATATTAAATAATGAAGCATCAGTAATCGGTTTTGATTGTGATAAACTCGAATTTATTGATTCTTCCGCTATAGGGACCCTTGTTAAGTTTTTTAACAGCTCTGTAAAAAATAATATCGAAATGTATGTATTCGGCCTTAGAAGCGAATTGCAGAAAATTTTTGACACTACGAAAATAAACAGAGTAATGTCTGTTATATCCCAAGAAGAGTTTGATGAACGGTTTTTAAAATAATTGTATATTTTCAGGTTGAATTTATTGAATATCATAAAAAGAATAATTAAAAGTACACTCGCCGTTTTATTAATTTTATTTTTATCTCAGTCTTTTTTTGCCTGTAGTTCTTCACATAAAACATCATGGCCTTATATATTCCCCGGTACTAAAAGGTATTCTATCGTTAAAACCGCAGAAAAATATATTGGTGTAAGGTATAAATTCGGCGGTAATGATCCTAAAGGTTTTGATTGTTCAGGATATTCAAGTTATGTATATAAAGTGAATGGTTTTCTCCTGCCTCATTCAGCCCAGCAGCAGTTTGCCAATGGAAGAAGAATCGGGATAAAAAAAGCAAGACCGGGAGATCTGGTTTTTTTCAGAACTTCCGGGTGGAAAATTTCCCATGTTGCAATTTATATGGGGGATTACAGATTTATCCATGCTCCCAGCAGAGGCAAACACGTATCTTTTGATGATATAAGAAAGGATTACTGGCGCAAGAGATACGCCGGCACTGTTACATATTTCTAATCATTTTATATAAAATATCAACTTCGAAGACTCCGCGTTTCATTTTTGGCAGATTTTAATACAAATTATCTCTTTTTTATCTACTTTTGATCATTCCAGATTAACAAAATCTTATTATTTCTTGACAGATTAGTATTTAAATATTAGTATTATCAAGTATAAATTTTTGGAGAATTATGCGGATTGGAATTTATCCTGGATCTTTTGATCC
>DAONFJ010000127.1:0-7385 GCA_035403545.1 Spirochaetota bacterium | reverse complement strand
TCTGAATCATATCCATTTTTGTTTTTTTGCTTCAAAAGTCATTTTGTCCCTGAAATCGGGATGCGAAATTCTTATAAGCTCCTTTGCCCGGTATGATACAGGCATGTTGTTAAGGCATGTAGCCCCGTATTCGGTTACTATCCACTGGACGTCATTCCGTGAAGTTGTGACGACAGTCCCTTCAGGGAGAGTCGGCATAATGCGGGAATGCATGACTCCCTCTTTGTCGACTCGTGTGGAAGGCAGCGCAAGGATGCTTTTGCCGTTTTTTGAACGCTGGGCTCCATGAACATAGTTAACCTGGCCGCCTGTCGCGCTGAACTGGGTTGTTCCTATGGATTCGGAGGCTATCTGGCCTGTGAGGTCCACCATCAGCGCGTTGTTCACCGATACCATGTTGTCGTTCTGTGAGATAAAATTCGGATCGTTGACTTTCTCAATCTCGTAACCGACAAACATTTCATTATGGTCCATAAACTCCCAGAGCTCTTTTGTGCCTACGCAGAAGGTAAACGGAATTTTTCCCTTCATAATATTTTTTTTGCTGCAGTCAACGGCGCCGCACTTGATAAGTTCCATCAAAGAATTTGAAACGACCTCTGTATGGGCCCCCAGGTGTTTTTTCTCCTTGAGAAAATGTCCTATGCAGTTTGCAAGCCCGCCAAGCCCGAGCTGAATGCACGAGCCGTCAGGAATCATATCGGCTATTATATGCGCGATAGATTCTTCAACCGGGGTTATCTGAATTTCCGGAATCTCAAACAAAGGTGCGGTGTTTTCAACAATAACGTCAACCTGTGAAACGTGCAGTTTAAAAGCATCGCTGCAAAGCCATGGAGTATTTTTGTTGACCTCAACAAGAACGACATCCGCATTTTCGATTGTGCGCTCGGGACACAGGCCCCCGAAACACGACCTGTTCATAAAACCATTTTCGTCGGGCGGAGTGACTACAGCTACAACTACATTGATGTTCTTTGTATCCATCCATCTCCCGAGATTGTTAAGGTGATTTGGAACAAAATCGACTGTTCCCATTGCCATACAGAAGCGTTCGGCAGGCCCGATAAAGACAGTTTCAACCCTGAAGCTGTCTCTGTGATCAGGTTTCATGTATTCATGAAAAGCGAGCGCAAAACCCTGAAGGCATTTAACCCCGTTAAGCTCCGGACCGCGTTTGCCGAGAGCGTCTGCTATCGCAGGCGGAATCCCTGTCCCTCCCTGCATGGCAATAACATCACCGCTTTTAATCAGTTTTACCGCTTCCTGAGCGGTTTTCAGCTTGGAGTTATACTCTTCCTGCCAGGTTTTGAAAGCCTGGCCGTGTTGTTTTTTTACTGATTGTGTTTGTTGCATATTACCCTCACTCGTAAAATTAGCCGGTAGTATTATTAAATATTTATAGTATTTCGTGATATTTTTGATTTATTTACAAGTCGCTGAACTGTAAAATGCATGTCGTCTAATGAGTAATTTCACAGTGCAGGAAAATAACATGGTGTCGTAGTAAAAATGACAATATACCCGGTCGAAATTGAATTGACTGTTATGTACAGATAATAATTCTTTAACAGATTGCCCGTTGAACATCCAATACGACATTCAATTAAACGCGTTAGAGAATTATAGCATGAAGAATTATTTAAAAACAATTATCCCCTTGTCTGTCATTTTAACATTGTCTCTTACAATAATAGTTGATTGCTCAGAATCAGATATTCATAAAAATAACACCCTTTATCTTCAGGAGCAGGGAAAGGCTGCAGCTGCAGCAGTTCTTCTGAATAACAGCAAGGCGATTCTCCCTTTAAAGAAAACTGAAAAGGGTAAAATCGTATGCATCAATTTTGATTCTGATTATTCAGCCGCTTTTAATAATATGCTTAATAGATATGCGCAGGTTTCATCTCTCTCTTTTCCGGTAAAATCGGCCGGTTCTAAAAGCATAAAAGATTTAAATAAAAAAATCAGAAAATATAAGACAGTAATAATACTCACGACAGATCAGCCTCTTGCTGACCCTTCAATTCTGAAATTCATTAATGATAATCAGAAGAAACATCAGGTTATACTCTGCGTGACCGGTAACCGTACTGTTCTGAAAAATCTTGATAAATTCAGGCAGCCGGTAATCATCTCTGATATAAGTTCCGAAGTTTCGGCAGTTTTTGCGGCACAGCTGATATTCGGAGGCGCCGCGATATCCTCAAAGCTTGAACATGGAATTTCCGGGTCATATCCTGCGGGAGCGGGGGATACTATAACACCTGTCAGGCTTAAATATACTGTACCTGAAGAAGCGGGGATTAACATTGAGGACCTTCTCCCGATAGATGAAATCGTTAAGGAAGCAATCCGTGAAAAAGCGACCCCGGGAGCCGTTGTAATGATAGTAAAAGACGGCAAAGTTATTTTTGAAAAAAGCTATGGAAGCCATACCTATAATGATGGCGCAATGCCTATGCTGACAACGGATATATTTGACCTCGCATCAGTTACAAAGGTGGCGGCTACAACTATGGCACTGATGCGCCTCTATGACCAGGGGCGGGTTAAACTTGATAATTCTATTTCTTCATATATTCCCGAGACACGGAGATCGGACAAGAAACATATTACGGTAAAGGACCTGATGCTTCATCAGTCAGGGCTTCCCGAAGATATATCTTTCGGCCGCCTGGTAAAGTCAAAGGATTACAGGGAAAGGTCTTCCGCTGCGTACAGGGTAAAGGCCGCAGACCGCTGTTACATGAAAACCGGATTTTATAAAAAGAATATGTGGCCGAGGATACTCAAGGCTCCTGTGAGAGCAAGAGGGGAATATGTTTACAGTGACCTGAACATGTTCTATATTAAGGAAGCTGTAGAGAGACGGTCTGGAAAGAATTTTGATAATTATATATATAGTAATTTCTATATCCCCCTGGGTATGCAGACTGCCTGTTTCAATCCCGGAGACAGGTTCCCCGCGGAGAGGCTTGTACCCACAGAAATCGATACCTATTTCAGAAATACAACACTTATTGGTTACGTACATGACCAGAGGGCTGCCATGATGGGGGGAGTTTCCGGCCATGCAGGGCTCTTTTCAGATGCAAATGACCTTGCCATTCTTTTCCAGATGCTTTTAAACCGCGGAGAATATGGAGGAGCGGAGTATTTTAAAGGGGAAACCGTTGATACTTTTACTGCAAAGTGTTCTGATACAAACCGCCGCACCCTGGGATTTGACGGCTGGGACCCGGCAAGCAAAACAGGGTATCCGTCATTTATGGCATCACCTTCAATTTTCGGGCATACCGGCTTTACCGGGACCTGTGTGTGGGCAGACCCGGAGAAAAAACTTATTTATATATTCCTTTCAAACCGTACTTACCCGAATACAGGAAACAGACTCGCAAAAATGAATATCCGCTCAAGAATACTCGATGTGATATACATGGCGATTAAGGAATAAAAAAATTAAATTACATATCTTTTTGTTTGACTGCAAATGATTAATAAATGACCATTACATCAGAGAGGATAAATATGAAAAAAACAATGTTAACACTCATCAGTCTTGCAATGATTCTTCAGCTCGTTCAGTGTTCTTCTTCAACAGCATCATCGACAAAAGCAACACCGGTAAAATCAGATCCAGTTGTAGAGTCATGTAAAAAAGACTGTACTGCCGCTTATGGAAAATGCGTTCAGGCAGCCGGAAAAAATGAATCTAAAAAAGCAGCCTGCTCCACTAACATAGCTAACTGTTATTCAAAGTGTGATACGAAAGCAAAAGGCTACAAAAAACCGGCACCCATGAAGTACCAGAAATCACCCGAAATCTAATACCTTAATCTTCCGGATCGTTTCATTCCGGTTTAGTTCGGCAGGTTCAGCATAAGCCGCCGGGTGGGCGTTTTGAGGTCAGGCATTCAAACAGTTTGGCTTCAGGCGTATACCGGGTGGGCTTATGATGAGCACAAGCAGAGTCAAATCAGCCGGAGTATTTACGGTTATACCCCTGCTGATTATTTAACATTCACTTATCTTTCAAACTTAATTTCCTGCCTGTCTATCATATCGCAAAAGATAATTTACCGCCGTATATACGGTTCTACCTGTGCATAAATTTACTTATTTAAAAGATTTTTATTTACAGCGTTGTTTTTATTTATCAGGTTGGAGTAACTATATATGAAAAATTTATTTATTATAATTACTGTTTGTCTTGTCCCGGTATTTGCGTCTGCCGGTAGTTCTGTTTATGCGGAATTACCGCTGCAAAGCTCCGGCAGCACGCATATTGAAGATGTTCAGAAGACAGAGATTCCCGGTGCAGGGGAGAAATCCGTTGAGTCCGTACCAGACGGCAGGAGCCTTACCCTTCTGTTTATGGGTGATATCATGGGTCACGATAGCCTTATAAGTTCAGCCCTGCAGCCTGACGGTGTAACGTATGATTATGCCTCCTGTTTTGATTATATCCGGGCTGATATTTCGGCTGCAGACCTGGCCATCGCTAATCTGGAAGTAACCCTGGCCGGTCCGCCATACGAGGGCTATCCGTTGTTCAGTTCTCCTGATGCACTGGCTGCAGCCTGCAGGGATGCGGGTATTGATGTGCTGGCTACTGCCAATAACCATAGTGTTGACAGGGGGAAAAAAGGCATTGAGCGAACCATTAAAACCCTGGACAGTTTAAATATTCCGCATACCGGCACTTTTATATCCTGCTCCGCCAGACAGAAACAATCGCCCCTTATTATCGAAAAGAACGGCTTTAAAATTGCCCTGATCAACTACACAGCCGAAACCAACGGTATTCCCGTACCTGAACCGTCTTGTGTCAACATTATCAAAATCAGCAGGCTCAAGGCCGATATTGCTAAAGCTAAACTGGCTAATCCCGATACTGTCATCGTTTTTTTTCATTGGGGAATTGAGAAGCAGAACGAACCCGGTGCCGGCCAGATGGAATTAGCCGATACATGTTTTAACGCGGGAGCAGACATCATTATAGGCTCACACCCTCACGTAGTCCAGAAAAGCATCCTGGTAAATCAGCCAGGGAGGAATAAGTTTGTGGCATATTCACTTGGCAACTTTATTGCAAAACAAAAAGCGCCCAAAACCGATGGCGGCCAGATGATTAAGCTTACCCTGACAAAAAACAACGGGATAACAACGGTATCGAAAGCAGACTATATGCTTACCTGGATTTACGGCCCCGGTACCGGCATCAAAAAAAAGTTTTATATATTGCCATGCAAAGATTTTGAAAACCGTCCGGAGTTTTTTGCAGCGCCGGAATATTATAAACGGATGAAAGAGTTTATCGGTGAATCAAGAAAAGTGCTGGATAATCAGAACAAAAATGTGGAAGAAATAAAATAAGATGACCGTCACATTAAACGCCGGGCATTGCCTGTAAAATTTATTGATCAAACTTTACATTTTTAGAAAGGCAGATAAGCTCCGGCCTGTATTCGAAATGCATTGTGTCGTACCTGTCCCAGTTTCCGCCCCAGATGAAATTCTCTTCCTGAAAAATCTTTATTACCGGAACCGGCGGCGTCCATAGGCTGCTTCGCGGAAGGAGCATCCATTTCTCATTCTTTTCCGATTCCCATGACCAGTAGATTGTTTTTTTGCGATATTTTTTCGGGAGTATATCTATGGCAATTCCATAGCTGTGATTGCTCATACGGTCGGTCCCTGCAATTTTACGCCAGTTGAATGCAGATACGCTGCCTATGTTTTTTAAGAAACTGCGTACTTCGGGGTCTGTCTTTGCCAGTTCATTTATCTTTGAATCTATTGATTTGATTTTTTCTGCAATGGTATGATGTACTATTATATAATGCCCGGATAGGATTACTTCGGTAAGCTGTTTTTTTGCGCTCTTCTTTGTTGTAATGGCAAACAGTTCCTTGTAGAGGCACCCCTCTTCACCGGGGACAAATTTCTTTTTCCGGATATGCTGCTTTTTTACACGCAGTTTTTCAATCTTTTCTGCGGTATATAATTCAGGGGACCTGCCGTTCGTATTATACGGATAAATTGAATACCTGATATATTTATCAGATTTAGACAACACCGATTCAGGAAGAATTTTACCATCCGCCCAGTAATAAATATTCCCGTTTGTAAATTTTACAATCCAGTCTTTCTCTCCCTTGACCACATCAGCAATTAAATCGGGGTATGCTTCTTTATATGCGTTTAATACAATTTCAGGATGATCGAAGATTTCTTCAGCATTTATATAAACCGGTTCTTTTTTAACCGGGGCGTTTTTTTCATCTTTAATTACGGGAGTGTTTTTGTCTGAATTTACGGGAGTAATATCAGCTGAGGTTTTGGGAGTAACACTCTTTCCATCAGGGGTGACAGTTTTATCTTTAGCTCCGGTGGTATTTTTGTCTGTACTTGCGGGAACAATTTCAATGGGGGTTTTGGAAGTACCAATCTTTTCATCAGGGGCGACTGTTTTATCTTTAGCTCCGGTGGTATTTTTGTCTGTACTTGCGGGAACAATATCAAAGGAGGTTTTGGGAATATCACTCTTTTTATCCGGAGAATTTTTTTCCGCTGTAACAGGATTTTTTTGTTCAGTAACAATAGATTTATCAGTCCCGTTCTGCGCGCTCAGACTGTCACTATTAATTATCCCTGCTGTAATTATAATAGCAAAAATAAAGGCCGCTGTCCGGAGAATAAAAATTTTATAAGTTCTCTTTCTCATAACACGTTCTGTAGTTTTCCCCCGGGAATTCAGCTCTTCAATGCAATAAAAAATTTTAATCTGTAAACAGATACTCCGGTGATTCCGCATCTGCACAATACCTGCGGAGACGCGTGGAATATCAGTGATCAGTTTCTGCATTTCTGAACATTGCTTTCTCTTTTGTCGGAGTAGATTTGTCAAAACAAAAAAATATCAATGACATTAATAGTTCAGATTTAAAAACAAAAAGATCAAAAAAGTTATTTTTAACTCTTACTTAATGTTTTAATAATTTTATTCTGACAGTCACCTGCACATGGAGGTGTATCCGGATGCAGGTTAACTCTTCCGGCATCATCCAGCGAAA
Organism: Spirochaetota bacterium; assembly: GCA_035403545.1. Taxonomy (GTDB): domain Bacteria; phylum Spirochaetota; class UBA4802; order UBA4802; family UBA5550; genus WRGT01. Next base: position 306 of record DAONFJ010000127.1, on the reverse strand, counting down.
GTACTACCTGAAAAGATGTTGCATATTGAAGTCAGTTAAGGAAAATGTATGAATGGGGAAAACAGAATTTATAACAGATACAGAGATCTACGATAAAGTTATCATTGAGAAAATTCCATCTGCAAAAAAATTTTTATGGATAGCTACATCAGACATTAAAGATCTTCACGTAAAGAAAGGGAAGTCAATGGTTCCGTTCCTTGAAATTTTATCCGGTCTGCTGGATAAAAACGTTCTTATCAGGCTTATTCACGCAAAAGAACCGGGACCGAATTTCCGTAAAGATTTCGACCGCTATCCTAATCT
>DAONFJ010000126.1:0-7389 GCA_035403545.1 Spirochaetota bacterium | reverse complement strand
CGGTGCTGACGATTATATGGCTCTTACCAAAGAAATTATAACCAGATACGAATAAACTCCCGCAAATAGAGCAGGGCGTCGAAACCTCCTGCTCTCAGAGCGGATATATTTTCCGCAGGGCAGGAGGCTGTTGCCCCTTGCTCTATCCAATCCTCCAGCAAATATAAAAAAATTCGATGTTAATTGCTTAACATATATTTTAGTGTAAAATAAACAATTATATATCCCCGCCGCATTCGACGGGGGTGATAATAGTGCGTTCTCTATTATAAAAAAGTTTAGGAATTATTACTGAAAAAATTATAAAAATACAAAATTGTATTTTTTTATTGATACAATGCAATTTTTTTTATATTATAAATGGAAACAATTTACATTAGAATGGTGAATATGAAAAACATCAGAAAGTATCTTTTTGCTGCAGGGGGAGCCGCATTTATTCTGCTTTTTGTATTATGGGGACCTCCCGATATGCTCCGAAAAACATCTGAGCCGGATTACTGTAATTCATGCCATGTAATGAACAGCCAATATGAAGCATGGTTTATGACGGGACTTCACAGAAATGTCAAGTGTGTAGACTGCCATCTTCCTCACTCAAGCGGGATAAGGTATTTCGTCTGGAAAGGAATTGACGGGATGAAAGATCTGGTGATGTTTCACTCCGGCGTTTATTCTGAAAAAATTGGAATATCTTCGCATGGTAAAAAAATTGTAAAAGAAAACTGTCTCAGGTGTCACGAAGGAATGGTTTCAGTTATGAACACGGACGGCAGAGACTGCTGGTCCTGCCACAGAAGAGTTAATCATACATTTCCATCAGTCAGTATTTTGCAATAGAAGTTAATAAAACGAGGGTAACTTTATGAAAAGATATTTAAAAATTTTAGTGTCAGCAATGATTCTTTCCATTCTTTTTATTGCATGCGGCGGTGATAAGCCTGAAATGTTTAAAGCAGGTTCAATCGCTGAAAATGAATTTGACCCTGCTGTGTGGGGTAAACTGTTTCCTCTGCAGTATGAGTCCTGGAGTAAAACTAAAGATCCGAAACCGGTCGGGAAGAGTATGTATAAAAAAGGCTGGGATACGGATAAAATCATATATGATAAATTGAGCGAATACCCTTTTCTGGGCCTGCTTTTTAACGGATGGGGATTCGGTGTTGAGTATAATGAACCACGGGGCCATCATTACGCGATTATTGATCAGGTTGAGATTGATCCTTCAAGAACCGGTGCAGGCGGAGTATGTCTTGCATGTAAATCTCCCCTTCATAAATCCTATACTGAAAAGCTTGGTTTGAAATATCTAACAGCAAAATTTAGTGATGCACTCAATATGTATCCTGAAAATATGAAGCTTATCGGGCCGTCATGCGCAGATTGCCATAAACCGTCTGATATGTCGCTGCGGATCAACAAAACTCATCTGGAAAACGGTTTAAAACTTATCGGTAAAAAGGAATTTACAAGGCAGGAACAGCGCATGCTGGCATGCGCCCAGTGCCATACAACCTACTATGTGCCACGTAATTCAGAAAAAAAAGTAATAGCTGATGTGGCTCTTCCATGGACCGGAGGCACATGGGGGAATATCTCTATAGAAAATATAATTAAGGATCTGCTGACAGATACAAAACGGATTGAATGGAAACAGAAGGTGACAGGTTTTGATATGCCGTTTGTAAGGCACCCGGAGTTTGAAATGTTTACTAAGGGGAGCGTTCATTTTAATGCAGGCCTTGCATGCGCGGATTGTCATATGCCGTACCAGAGAGTCGGGTCATACAAAATATCAAATCATGATGTTACAAGTCCAATCAAACAGGATTTTGTTGCATGTAATCAGTGCCACACCGAATCGGCAGACTGGCTGCGAAAACAGGTGTTCACAATCCAGGACAGAACTATTTCTCTTTTGTCAAGAGCTGGTTATGCAAATGCAACTGCTGCAAGATTGTTTGAGATAGTTCATGAAAATCAGGCAAAGGGAGTTAAGGTAGATCAGAATCTTTATGCCAGGGCTAAAGAGAGTTACATGCAGGGATTCATCAGGTTTAATTTTATAAGCGCGGAGAACTCAACAGGTTTCCACAACTCAACCGAAGCTGCAAGAGTACTGGGCGACTCGGTTGCATTCGCAGGAAAGTCTGAAACTCTGCTGAGACAGCTGATCACAAAAGCCGGAATAACATTGCCGGAGAAAATTAATCTTGATCTTAATAAGTTTCTTAACGGAAGGGGTAAACATAAACTGAATTTTAAACCGGATCAGGAGTATAAGGACCCGTACGGAACTCAGGATTATTTTACGACTAAAGAAGTTAAGGGGTTGTAGAATAATATTGAAAATAAGATACTGCTGCCCGGCAGTATCTTATTCAGTAAATTTAAAAGTATACAGCATATTTGAACGGGATTACAGAATTTTCAGATTTCAATGATATTCTGTGATTTCTTTAATCTTGAAATTCTGACCGATGTTTGCTCTCTACAAAATAAATTTCAATAAAACAATGGTTCCAATATCAAAGCAGTTTCTGAATAACGTATTCAGTATTGTTATTCTAACGCCAAGTCCTGAACCGAAAATTCCTATGTAATATGGTGTTGAATGCCTCACCGCGAAAAAAATACTGGCCAGAACTTTTGCAGTAAGAATAGTAATTATTATATCTTTCGGAGATAAAATTCCGTGAGCCAGCAGGTTCCCCGCCACAGTATAGGCTGCTGTATAGTTCCCGAAATATGCTGCAACAATACTCAATCCTTCGACCGGTATTTTAAAAAGTAATGACAGAAACTGGATTTTTAACGCTATGTACTTAAATACTCCCGCTTCAATAAGAAAGAATGTCAGAATTGTAACAGGGATCGTGATTTTTACAATTCTCTTCATTAAAATAAAAGTTTCGTTTAAACTTTTTTTAAGCAGTAATATCCCGGTGAGGCGTTCTTTCATCAGTAATGATTTATCAATTACTTTATCTGTTTTTTGAAATATGATTCTTCCAATTGCAAGAGCCGTTAATGTCTGTACAAATCTGGCTGTAATCAGAATCCCGAAAATTATAAGACCCGTTCGGCCCAGAAATGATATCATTACAGGTAACATAGTTCTTGATTCCATTATCATTACCGGAAATGCATTTGATAATACTGCAATGATAACTTCTTTTCTGGAAATCAATCCGTTTTCCTGAAGGGACCTGAGCATAGCGCTTGCCGCAGAAGGGGAACCGAATGCGGTCATAAATGTAATGCCCAGCGATTCGTGCAAATGACCGAATTTCATAAGCGGCCTGGCAATCCACGATATTCTATGTATATATCCGCTGAAAGTAAGCATACTCATTACAAAAATACTCAGAATGAAAACCGGAATTGTTGTAATTATATAATTAATTGTATGTAAAAGTATCTGTTCAGTTATATGCATTTATTTAATCACAATCGCTTTGTTCCAGGTAGTTGTAAAAAGAATATTTTTTAATAAAACCCGATGATAGTGAAGTGTCAATTATTATAAGAAACTAATATTAATTTTCCTTGAAAAGGATCTATTGTTATTTATTAGTGTAACAGTATTAACTTTTTTTACAAAGTAAATATATTCGAACGGCCACAGAGCTTGCCGAAGTGCCGTAAGTATATTTATAAAGGAGCAGAAAATGAGCGAAAACAGCGAGACTTTTTTTAAAGAACGGTTTGATTCCGTAGTACAGAAGCTTTCAGATCAGAAACTTTACAGTGATGTTTTTCATATATCAAGATATGATGTACCAATGCCGTCTATTGATGATTTGAAGGAGACTATTGAACTGATCAGGTCAATCCTCTTCCCCGGGTATTTCCGTAATTCAGAAATCAATAGAGATACAGTGAGCTACTATACCGGTGCTAAACTCGACAGAATTTACAGGTGGTTAACGGAGCAGATTAAAAGAGGTTTCTGCTTTACCTGTGATTTAACTGAAGGTAATTGCCTCGACTGTGAAGACAGGGCTAGAGACCTTACGGAAAAATTTATAGAAAGATTGCCGGAGTTGAGGCGCCTTCTCGCGTTTGACGCAAAAGCAGCGTATATTGGCGATCCGGCCGCGAAGAGTATTGCGGAAACAATATTCTGTTATCCCAGTATAATGGCTATGACTTATCATCGGATTGCTCATGAACTATACCGGCTTGGTGTTCCATTAATTCCGAGGATCATTTCGGAAATGGCTCATTCACGGACTGGTATTGATATTCATCCCGGCGCCAGGATAGGGGAGTATTTCTTTATAGATCATGGGACCGGAACTGTTATTGGTGAAACATGTATAATCGGAAATAATGTCAGGATTTACCAGGGAGTTACATTGGGTGCAAAGAGCTTTCCGCTTGATGAAGAAGGAAATCCTATAAAAGATGTGCCAAGGCATCCTATCGTAGAAGACGATGTCATTATTTATTCAGGAGCTACAGTACTCGGCAGAATTACTATAGGTAAAGGTTCAGAGGTCGGCGGCAATGTCTGGATAACCGAATCAGTTCCCGCGGGGACAAAAGTAATGCAGGCTTTTCCGCCTGTTAACATCATCAAAAACGGCGGCTGAATCAGTCAGGTGAAATACCTGTTTTTGACTTTAAAATTCCCGGGGTTGAGGATAATTTTTTGATGCCCCCTTCGCTTAATAGACACAGATTAAGGCTGATGAACTTTGATCTCATTTTTAAAATCAGAACAATCTGTGTCTATCACCTGTTTTGTATTCTCCCATCTGCGGCAGAATGAATTATTTCTCCGGTACGCGTTTTATAAAATTCTGTGCTGCAGCAATAACCGGGTCCCATACCGGCGAGAATGGCGGAGAGTAACCTGTATCGAGATATGCAAAATCCTCAACCGTCATACCTGCTGTAATTGCTGCTGCGATTGTATTTATCCTCAGCGCGGCACCGTCTACTCCGGCGATTTCACCTCCGATTATTTTTCTGTTATCTTCTCTAATCGTTAGTTTTACAAATATTATGCTCGATCCTGGATAATATCCCGCCCTGGATTTCCATTCTATAAAATCATCAATTGTGCTTATTCCATGCCTGGCGGCATCTGCTTTATTGAATCCGGTTTTTGCCACTTCAAGTTCAAATACTTTCATCATTTGCGAGCCCAGTGATCCCTTGAAATTTTCGGTTTTAACATCAGCAGCCTGCAGCCCTGCGACTCTTCCCTGTTTGTTGGCTGTTGTTGCCATGGGCATATAATCGTCTTCACCGGTTATCAGATTTTTAACAGTACAGCAATCTCCGGCTGCAAAAACATTTTCAAGGTTTGTTCTGCATTTTTCATCAATTAGAATGGCACCGTTACCGTATAATTTTAAATCAGAATTTTTAAACAACGCAGTATTCGGTTTTGCACCGGTTGATACAATTATAAAATCCGCTTTAAATTTTTCATCCTTTGTGTTAACACTAAGCCCTTTTCCTTCCTGAGTTATATTTTCAATATCAACTCCGGTTTTAACTTTCACACCTTTCTGAATAAGAACATCCAGTATAATTTTCTGAATTTCAGGAGACATTAACGAAGCTATTGAATCCATTTTTTCCAGAATTGTAACATCTATATTCAGCTTGGTCAGCGTTTCTGTAAGTTCAAGGCTTATAAAACCTCCCCCGATTAGAATTACCGAAGATGGTTTTTTCATATCAATGTAGTTCTTTATATTCATCCCGTGCCGCAATGATCTAAGAACAAAGATGTTTTCGTTATCGATTCCGGGGATAGGGGGAACAGCTGCCATAGCTCCGGTCCCTAGTATAATACGGTCGTAAGAATATAATGTTTCTTCATCATTGTGTTTTACTATAATTGTTTTACCGGAGAAATCGATTCCTGTTACTTCTGAGAAAGTATTTATCATTATATTTTTTTTAATAATAAATTCATCTTTGTCTATTGCAATGAGTAATCTGTAATCTTTTATATCATCGGATATAAAATACGGCATCCCGCATGCTGCATATGAAACATGTTCGCCGCGTTCAAATACCGCGATTGAAATATCTTTATTTATTCTTCTTGCCTGAGATGCTGCGCCCATACCGGCACCATCACCGCCGATTACAATCAGATTGAAATGTGTCATAATTTTCTCCATTTAGAAAAACATAAATTCTTTCTGTATTATTTAATATACTGATTTTTCCTGCAAATGTAAATCTATGAATCCGACATTTTAAACCGGTTATTTTTTACTTTTCGAAAAACGGTGTGAAAAAAGGCTTACTTGCGGATAAAATTAAAAAGTTAAAAAAAACATAAATATTGTTGACGATTATTAAGTATTTTATTAAATTGTAAATAGTTAAATGCTTAAGGGAGTAATAATATGGCAATTAAAGTTACAGATAATGCTAAAAATGAGGTACTTGAATTGATGAAAGATTCAGGTTATAAGAATCCTGTTCTCAGGGTCAGTTTTAATGGTTTTGGTTGAGGCGGTCCCCGCATGGGTTTAGTTCTGGATGAACTAACTGAAAACGATCAGAATGTGATTAAAGAGAATGAAGTAAATGTTGTTTATGATCCTAAATTAAAAAATTATGTTGATATGAGAAATTCTCTGACAATTGATTTTAAAAAAGACAGATATGGTTCAGGATTTGTTATTCTTGGCGGAAGTACCTGCTAGTCATTATCAGGATATTTTTAATACAGAAAGAGAAGGATGAGTCCTTCTCTTTCTGTATTTATAGCGTATTCTAATATTTTAAACTGCTTCCCAGAAACATCGTTTTGGAGATGTTACTTTACCTTCGCCGCTTAGTTTTTTAATAGCTTTGGTTACTTCATCCTTATCGGCGCCTGCAAGTTCGGCTATTTCACCTGGCCTCAAAGGTTTTCCTTCCTTTTTCATTGCTTTTAAGACTTTGTCTTCTAATGTCTGAGCCATAACGTTTCTCCTTGAATTAAAAGTACGGTTCGATAAATGGATTTTGAACCGTAAGGCCCCAACGGGGAATTTTTGTGAATGTCTCCCGTTAAACCTGTAAAGAATAAGTTATCATTACAGGTTTAATACATCAATATTACTTTTTCTGAAATAAGTCTGAGTCAGAATTTAAGATTTCCAGAGGCCGTGGATGTTGCAATGTTCTCTTGCTGTGATATTCGCTGCATCTGTTTTGAAAACTGCTTCAGGTTTGTCGCCCGGTTTAAGGAATTTTTTGTACGAGATTCCTTCCGCAAGGAGTTCAATCCACTCAATGAAATGTTTTTCTTCCATAGGGTGGAGTGTGCTTCCAACAGTGATTTTATAACCGTCAGCTGTTTTTTCAATAAGCGGAACATGTTTCTCAGTTGTTTTATCAGCAGTTTTTTCTTCAAGGAGTACCATC
>DAONFJ010000125.1:0-7507 GCA_035403545.1 Spirochaetota bacterium | reverse complement strand
AAAAAAACCGGTATGTTTATCAGAAGATATAACCAGCCGACAGGTATTAAAGACATCTTATAATAAACTATCAGGGCGACCCCTGTTATTCCGCTTGATAAGAAACCATGCGGAATTAGAAATCCGTTAACTGCAACCGCACATATCGCACTGCCCAAAGTGAGCAGAAAAGTATTATATATAAATTCCCTGAAAAGTTTTCTCATGGCAGGTTATCCTCAGATATTTTATAGTCATTATTACTGATAGTAATCTCCGTTCGCTTCGGGCTGATATAGTATTTTTTCAACATGTAAGATTTTTTGACCGGCTGGTACATTCCAGACAATTTCATCGCCTTCTTTGTAGCCTAATAGGGCAGTACCAATTGGAGCAAGTACAGAAAGTTTTCCATTTGCCAGGTCAGCATCTTCAGGATATACTATAGTATAAACAAACTCTTCAGCTTCATTAATATCGATGAAGCTAACTCTTGTATTCATTGTTATCACATCGGATGGTATCTTTTCAGGTTCAAGCAGCAATGCATTTGATAGTTCAGCATCAAGATTTTTTGCATTTACATGTCCGCTGGCTATACTTTCATTGATGACCTGTTTGAGTTTAATAAAATCCCTGCTGTTTAAGATAATTCTCTTTTTATTCATAATTTTCTCCAAAAAAAAAATAACACGCCTCCTCACCCTTTAATGAAAAAGGTGAATAGACGTGTCATTCATTTTTAATTGTTATTTAAGATTAATAGGATTACTTAAAATAATTATGTTACATTTATTATTAGAAAACGATAAATTTTCAAATATTCAATATTTTATTCATCTAATAAACACTCTTCCTGTGATTAATTTTAATAGCTTCCAGAAAAAATCTATTCTAGGCTTTATTTATCAGTTCACGGTTATATCTTATTTGTTTTGTAACCTATTCCTGCCCATACAGCTTCAAAAAGTACTATATAAGACTGCTGACATGATGCTCAAGGCGTTTTAAAAACCGTAAGTAAAGAAAAAAGTACTGGATAACCTGTAGCCACAGATGTTGGGTGTGATATCCTCCGGATACGGAAAGATGTTTGGAGAGCATGAGGTAGAATCAGAATACCCGGCTTTTCATCGGCAAAGAGCGGGCTGGATCTGTTATGGCATTGATTTTAACGGCGAAAGATGACCTTGCAATAATGTCATCATCGGTTATAAGGTGTACATCCAGTAGACCGCCGGTAATATATCCTGTTTTCAGAAAGTTCATCTCTGCAAGACTCAGGCTCCAGCCTTCGAGCCACAGCAGCAGGTTTTCACGTTGTTCGACAGAACCGGTAAAATGCAGAAGCAGATCAAGATCACTGCATGGGCCGGATGTGGCGTTAACTGTCGATCCTATCACATAAAAAGCTTTCACGCCAAAACGTGAAGGTTCCAGCTGCGCTGCAATCTGTTCAGCCATATGCATACGCCATCGCCAGAAATCATCGGACTGAGATTTTACCTGTACAGGTTTTAGTATAGCGTTGTCACCCGAAGCCTTCGCTTCGCTGAAGTAGGCGATGGCTTCCCCCAGATCAGCATTGAGAAGAATCTTTAATATCTCTCCACCGGTACGTCTTGGTACATCAATCACCCGTATCACATCCTCCAGGTGTTCATATTCCGGAAGAAGATCACATAGCATATTCTCGGAGCTTGTAAAAAACAGATCGTTATATGTTATCTCCTTATCCTCAGGATAAAGCGGTATGTACCTGATGCCGGTTTCAACAAGATCCTGAAAAAAGTGAGTGCCGAATGACAGCTCCGGCGAGTATGACCCCTTTCGAGTTGAAATTTCGATCAGCACTGCAGTGTTGCATATGTCAGAATAAGTAACCTGGACTCCAAGTTTTATATCACCACGACTCCCCCACCGGCCTGGCCCCATAAGAATAAATTGTTTCTTGGGAAGAAGTGAATTGAGCCTTCCTACCGCGCGTCCAACGTCTGTAAGGATTGTCCGGTTACCCAGTTCACCGTATTTTGCAGGATTAACCCAGACAATATGAGAGATATCCTGTATCCTCCCGTTTGAAATAAAACGTTTTGCATTGAAAAGAATTTTATTCTCAGGGATATCATGTGGAATGGGACTTGGAGCTGCGTCGCCGTCTGAATTCTGAGGTCTGCACTGCAATATATAAAAACTGGTACCGTCACATGCAAACTCGATATCAACGGGCATACCAAATCCTTCCTGCAGAACTGACACAATAGCATGTACTTTTTTTACAAACGTGGTTCTGGAGATAATACCTTCAAAGGTCACCAGCAGGTCATCTTTTTTACAATCAAGATTAATAAGCGAAGGCTGCGAGATATGGCCATCCCTGAAGATGGATACTATCTGGTGAATGCCGGGAATTTCATCACCGGATTGCTTGAACAGTTCCGCAAGTTGTATAGTTTCAAAACAATTTTTGTTTAGATTGATAACATCGATCGATGATGGTGAATAATGTCTGATTTCATCGGGGCTTACGTTTACCCTTAGCGCCGGCTGACCAGGAGAGATCATCACAGGGTAATCGTTGCTCACACGGTCTACTGCGCGTGTGCCCAGACCCGGCACCAGCCGTATAAGCCCGTCTTCACGCTTGAGTCTTGGTGACCATCGAAATTCGTTGTTGCTGAAAGCGATTCCGGCGAACGCGGGAAAAAAATAATCCCCAACCCTTGTCCCGACAACCTGCTGTATCATTATACCCATTTCTTCATTCAGATCGATTAATCCCCGCTCAGAACGGTAGATTATAGGGTCAGGAGCGAAGAGTGATGCATAGACTTCGGAAATGGCATCAAGCAGAGCATTGAATCGTTTTTCCCTGTCACCCTGATTTGCAAGAAACAGACTTTTATATTTTCCTGAAAAAGCAGTCCCGATTCTGTCTTCAAGCAAGCTTGAGCTTCGAACTATTATCGGATTGTTTCCAAGCTCATCAAGCGCAGCAATGAGTCCTTTTTTTATTTCTGAAGGGAATTGAGCATTTTTAAAAAGCTGAATTATATTCGGGTATTCAATCCGTATCTGCTCAGGGTCCTTGTACTTCTGTTCGTTAAGTTCTTCAAGGTCATTATAGCGGAGAAATTCAGTGAGCGAATCTGCAGTAATATACCATGTCATCGGTGTACAGATATTTTTCAATAAATCGTTTTTCACTTCAGCCTTGAGCAGCATATGCTTTGCCATGAAAAGTCCGGCGCTTTTACCGCCCAGCTTGCCGTTGCTCCCCGTATGGTGAATTATCCTCGTTGTTAAATCAAAAAAATCATTAACTTCCAGGTGGTTTTTTGCTATATTGATAAAATCCGTATTGTCAGAAAAAAACCTGCGTATAAGTGAAATCCTGAGCCATTTTTCCGTTGACGGGGCAAGAGCCATGTTACTGCCACTCATCGCCCTGTAACGCTGTATGGCATCGATGATTTCATTAAGCTTTGCATTCCCTGAATCAATGGTTTTTACAAGAAAACCCGTCTTATTCTCGTTGATCCATTTCTGTATGCAGGACATAATTTCATTGTCGCTCATGTTTTTTGAAGCGGTAAAAAACACCTGGTCACTTGCTTCAAGCATCAGATCCCTGGGCTGTTTAAGACTGGGGCTGTTCGTTTCGGGCTGGTAATCAGCATCATTACCGGGAAAGTCACTGTTGTACTTATTAAGGAGCAGTTTTGCGTCCTTGACTCCGTTCCAGAAAAGATGGTAGATCATTTTTCGTGCAATGTGGTGGTAGAGATTCACATCAGTACTGCGGAGAAGCTCTGTAATTACCATCCATTTGCGATTTGATTTTTCAGCCAGATTTCTATCTGCATTTTCAAATTCTCTGATCAGTCCCTCCAGTTTGCGGTGAAGAACCGTCTGCCCTATGCGGTCGGCAATTGTAGCTATCAGCTTGCGTTCCTTTTCAAGGAAAAAACCTTTTTCAGAAAGTGGAACTTCTTCAGTGTATGAAATTTCAATAAAGCCCGCAGTTTTATCTTCTATCTTTATTTCGGCGCTGTCAGTCCATATGGAGGGTGAATAGTTTTCTTTTTTATATTCCGTGTCCTGGAATACAATGCGGGACTGGCATATCTCGGGATACTGCCAACCTGATGGTATTATCCCGATTATTGCCATGAACATATCAGGGAGCGAACTGTCGTTACCGGCAAGAATTTCTTCAACCTGGTACAGGCAGTTCAACTCCTTCGCACGTTCCCGGAGTATATTGATCAACTGGTCATTTGGCAGATTAGAATCAGTCATTGCCTAAATTTTTACCTGAAAGAACAGTTAGTCCCACATATACCTCTGATATTTAAACTTAGACCCATCCCCTCATTTTAACAGCTTTGGCTACCCTGTCAATTGCAATTATATATGCCGAGTCGCGCATATAAAGTTTTTTGCTCCTGGCGAGTTCGCTTACGGCGAGAAACGCAGATGTCATCTTTGTATCAAGTTTATCAAGAACTTCCTTCTTTTCCCAGAAATAGTTCATATTACACTGCACCTGCTCAAAATAACTGCATGTAACACCACCGGCATTTGCAAGGAAATCAGGAATTATGAATATATTCCTGCTTTTGATTACTTCATCAGCTTCAGGTGTTGTGGGGCCGTTAGCTCCTTCGGCAATAAATTTAACTCTTGAATGGATTTTATTAACATTGTCCTTGTTGATCTGGTTTTCCATTGCTGACGGAATCAGGATATCAACGTCCTGTTCGAGCCATGCATCACCCGGAAGCTGTTCGTACCCGAGATCGCGCGCCTTGTTTTTATCTATGCCGCCGAATTTGTCAGTGATTGAGAAGAGCTCATCAACGCTGATTCCACTTTTCTTCCTGAATGTATAAGAAGTCTTGTCAGCCTGATCCCAGCATGAAACACATATAACCTTCCCTCCAAGGTGGTCGTATAACTTTGCAGCGTACTGTGAAACGTTACCAAAGCCCTGGAGGCTGGCTGTGGTATTAGCCGGATCTATTTTATGCTCACTTAACGCCTCTCTCAGAGTGTATATGAGGCCGTAACCTGTAGCCTCAGTGCGTCCAAGTGAACCGCCCATTCCAACAGGCTTACCTGTTATAAATCCCGGATATTTCCCTCCGTGTATCGCTTCAAATTCATCGAGCATCCAGAGCATATGCTGTGAATTGGTCATCACGTCCGGCGCAGGAACATCAAGAACCGGCCCAAGATTCTGTGCGATCTGTCGAACCCAACCCCTGCAAATCTGTTCCTGTTCTCGCGCGCTCAGGTGATGCGGATCGCATATTACACCGCCTTTCCCGCCTCCAAGCGGTATATCTACTACAGAGCATTTCCATGTCATCCACATTGAAAGCGCGCGTACAGTGTCAACGGTTTCAAGCGGATGAAAACGGATACCGCCCTTTGCCGGTCCTCGGGCATCATTGTGTTGAATTCTGAATCCTTTGAAAACTTTAACGTTACCATCATCCATGTGAACGGGAATTGTAAACTGATATTCCCTCATTGGCTGTCTTAACAATTCTTTTAAGCCATCCTCCAGATCGAGCATTGCAGCCACACTGTCGAACTGGTTCTGTGCTACCTGAAACGGGTTGTAGGACTTTGATTCCATGTTATTAACTCCAGAATAGAATAAAATTTAATATCATTTTCCCGAGCTTTCTCCATAATTCTACAGACCAGTGTAATCCTGCTTCTGAGGTTCCGGTTAAATGATTAACAGTTTTATCCCTGTTAAATGAGCTCAAAAATGATGTTTGATAGTGAAAAAAGGAAAATTTTACATAATCGTAACAATTAAGTTAAAATATTACATATTTGTAACATTAGATTACTTGACTGTCAAGTGAGTTTAAAAATGATGACTTAAAAAACAGTAAAATACAAAAAGTTTACATAATTGTAACATTTTTATCCCGACGCTCCATAAGTCTGGTAATGTATTAAACTCATATCATCGATTTTTATTCGTTCATGGAATGTATGCTGTTTTTCTTTCCGGAAAAGAACAGAAAAATAAACCTGTATAATGGCATTTATGAACACAGGCTGGGGAGAAAATAATAAAAATAAAACAGAGTTGTATTGAATATTTTGAGTTAATAAAAAATACATTTAATATCTTATGATAAGGTTCATAATTATTCTTTAACCGCATGGTGTTACATTAAAACTCTTTGTTGTTATAAAAAATTACTAAATAAATATAGAAAATCTGTGGAAATTTACATCTTATCAGTTTCAGTTTTGTCAAGAAGCTCCTGGCTGCTATTGGCTGATTCAACTCTGTTGCGGCCCGACTGCTTTGCATGATACAGAGCATAGTCGGTCCGGGCATACCAGTTTTCAAAGGTTTCGCCGCATTGTCTTTCTGCAATGCCGAAACTTGCCGTAACAGTTCCAACGCCCGGATGTTCATTTTTTTCAATCGCTTCACGCATCTTTTCAGCTACCGCCGTGCCTCCATTTAAAGTCGTGTGCGGCATCAGCACTATAAATTCCTCACCGCCGAAGCGTATAAGAAGATCCGAGCTGCGTATTATCTGCCCGGCTATCTGCGAAATATTTTTAAGAACTGCATCTCCCGCAGGATGCCCCCATGTATCGTTAATCTGTTTGAAATGATCAAGGTCAAACATTGCCAGGGTTACTGGTTCATTATAGCGGTCTGAGCGTGTTAAAACATTATCGATGCTCTTTTCAAGAAAATGACGGTTGTATAATCCAGTCAACTCATCAGTAATAGCCATGATTTCAGTAATTTTACGGAGATTTCTTTCCTCAGACATGCTTAGCTCAAGCATCTTTACACCTTCGGCAAGCTTTCCAATTTCGTCAGGACGTGATATTTCATCCGATAGCGGCGGTACATCTTCACCAGTGCGTATTTTACCCAGTGCGCCTGTCAGGTTTATCAGCGGCTTGAACAGTCTGTTTCGGAAATAGATAATAGTAGCCAGAATTATCAGCAGTGCTGCAAGAAACTGAATTGATGCCAGAACAAGAGAAATAATAGCCTTATCCTTCAGTTTTTTTATTTCATAGCCGATTTCAATTTTTATCTGATCCTTTAGTGTAAAAACAGAATCAAAAGCAGGAACAGACAGATCCTTGAGCTGTTTTGCTCTTGAAAGAGAAACAGGTGCCCTGTAAGCACGGCGGATTGTATCTTCAAGTACAGGCCGGTATAGTCCGTAATAAGTATGCTGAACTATTACCTTCCTGCGGTTAAGGTCTTCATCATTTATTATATCTGTCATAACCTCAATCTTTGACCATAGATAATCTGCAAGTTCAAGTTTTCCGCTTATGTTTCTATATTCTTCCGAAGTGAGCTTTCTTCCGTTTGAAACAGCAGCTGTCATAATACTTCCGCTGATACCAATGCTGTCCCTGAATTCAAGCGTATCGATCAGATAGCGATAATAATTCTCAAAAATTCCCGGCAGGTTTTGTTTTATTGCGATTGTTTCAACTATATCTATGATTTTAT
>DAONFJ010000124.1:0-7550 GCA_035403545.1 Spirochaetota bacterium | reverse complement strand
CACTTCAGCACCATGACCGCATAACCGGTCAGATATGTAACCGTATCAATTCATTGCCTGTAACCGATTTTTAATCCGCTGTAGCTGTTCAGAACAAATTCCGCGAATATTCACTACAAAAAATGAAGTAACATTCCCCATTTACAGCCCCTTAAATCCGCAGTATGTTATCAATGATTTTTAAAGATTATACTATGTTTATATTTAGTCAAAATAGAAAGACGCGAGATTATAACAGAGTGTGACCTATTTTAAAAAATATTAACTACGAGGTATGATATGATTTTCACAGCGACTGTAGGGAGATTTGAAAGAATGAATGACGTGGCAGGACTGATCAGCTGTCTTGACCACAAAAGAGAAGCCGTCAGGTTTAACGCGTTTAACGCGCTGGCCGGTGTTACCGATCCGGATGACACAATTATAAGCAGGCTTAAAAAGATGGTGAACGACCGTTCTATCAGGGTAAAGACTGCGGCAACACTGAAGTTAGCCGGCATGGGCGACAATTCCGTATCAGATAAATTTATTGATATTATCGTCAACGGATCAAAGGATGAAAAAGTTGAGCTTCTTAAAGTTATAGCTCAGAAAGGAAACAGCGAAGATGAAACTGTTTTACAGGTAATAATGCACGGGCTCCGCGACAAAAAAGAACCTGTAAAGATTCAGGCAATAGCCGCAGCAGAAGCAGCCGGGAGCATGCACCTGATTCCTTACATAGCGGAATGCCTTAATGAAAAACTTCACAAAATCCGTCTATACGCCGCGCACGCGTTATTTACAATCGGCGGAGACAAAGTAGTGGATTACCTCATAGGCCTTCTGGCGGATAAAAATCCGGATGTAGTTTTTGCCGCGCGGAGATATCTTTCTCAAATAGATTACCAGACAGCACAACAGGCAGTATATGATGTAAGATTTACCGCTCTTGTAAACGGGATGAATGACAGGGAGCCTGTACGTAAACTGACAGTACAGAAAATCGGTGAAGAGTCTATCAGGGAAGGATTATCACTGCTTCACCTCGGGTGCAGGGACAAATACAGGGAAGTCCGTATTGAAGCGCTTAAATCAATATCAGTTTTCAGAAGCCCTTCATCAGTTGAGTTTATAGAGAAACTTCTGAATGACAGGTCACCGAAAGTGAGGCTTGAGGCTGTACATACGCTTGAAAGTATCGGCGATGAAAAAGCATTGATCGCGCTTGAATGGGCTCTTGACGACAAAAAGGATGCTGTCAGGAAAGCGGCACATAACGCGATTGTAAGAACGAAGGGGCTGGCCCGTTATTAATCAGCTTGTGATATAACGGGACATGATGCGGCAGGGACAATCAAGGAATTATCTCTGCCGAATGTCCCCTTACACCGTCCTGACAGCATATTTACTGTTTATTAACCGCCGGTATTGCAGGCTTTTCGCGCCGAAATTAATTAAAAGTCCGGCTTCCACATTGAACGTTTCAAGATAATTTACTGCCTGTGCCATATGGTCATCATTCATTAACGGCAAAGTTTTCATCTCGACAGAAATCACATTCTCTACCAGGAAATCGACTCTGCGTGTTCCGATTTTTTCGCTCTTGTAAAAAACCGGCATTTCATGTTCCCTGCAGAACGAAAGGCCATTCATCCGCATTTCTTTTTCCAAAGCCTTCTGATAAATCAGACAGTGAAAACCGCTGCCCAGTATTTTATGTACCGCAAACGCAGATTCGAGTATTTTACCGGTAATTTCAGAATACCTGTATTCATTTTTAATCATATTAATTCCCCCCCTGCCGGGCCGTCGATTAACAGATTAATCACCTTCAATCACCTGTCCGGGCATTTGTTTATTAATACGATCATGGAGTTCAATAAGATAAAATTTTTTATATTTATGAAATTTTTCACTTTACCGGGACAAACACGCCGCCCTCAACAGCAACCAATCCCTCTTCAACAAGAAGCGCCAGGTTTTCGCCTGCCATATGCTCCTCGAAAGCGTACTGAATTACAGCATCCATGAATTTATTTTTGTAGAACGGCGAACCCTCCGCGATTTCATGAAGAGTTTTGCCTGAACCGAGAAAATCATAGACCTCCTGTTTCTGGCGGCCGAACGCGGCGAGAAAAGCGCTGAACCGGCCGGAAGCGTCACCTTCATGCGGAAGCTTGTGAGATGTGCAGACACGGCTGTACGGAATAGACATTATCCTGACAACACTTTCCATGAAAGGTTTTATTTTACCTTCAGGGTTTCCGTACCATGGGCCGAAGGATGAGAAATCTATATCTGTACAGATAAGCGTACCTGTGAGATGTTCAAAAAAGCAGTAATGGTCATCAAGATGGCCCGGCGCGTGAATCGCCTCAATACGCGCGGTGCCGATATCAAAAATATCTCCGTGAGAATAGCGGCCGTCAGGTTCCCTGAGAGGTTTAAGCCCCAGTGTTTTACCGATAACATCGGCCCAGCGAATCCCCCTCTCCCGCGTGCCTGTAAAACGTTCACCAAGAAGATTAAGGTCATATACCGAGTCCGGAGTTTCGGCAGGGAGGAGAAGCTTCCGGTGGTTAAGAACAAACCATCTGCGGATATGGTCAGGATGTGAATGAGAGATCACCAGGGAATCTATACCGATCTCGCGGTCTATTCTTAAAATAAGGTCCTCATCAGCGCCGGCATCTATCAGTATATTCCGGTTTCCCGTAAAAAGAAATCCGTGACAGTACGGAAACTGCCCCCGCTGAGGGGCGATGAGCAGGTATATGTTTTCTGCTATTCTCTGTACCTGTTTGTCTTCTGTAAATCTCATGTTTTTATTATTCATTATTTTTCATTGTTCTTTATTGTTTTTTATTGATTTATAATTTTTTAGACACCCGCCGCCGGTCGGCTCACAGCTTCTGAATTATGCTGATAGGGGTATTTAAATATGATTATTGTTTTATTTCAATCATAAAACATGGTGATATGTGCGGCAATTATAACCGGGACAGGCCGCGGCCTGGCTCCGGGGCGGGTTAACAATACATTACGTCTAAAAACTGAAGTATGTGCTGATATAATATGTGCCCATCGCTATCAATGCGGCTGCGGGAATTGTAATAATCCATGCCCAGACAATTTTACCTGCAACACCCCATTTGACAGCGGACAAACGTCTTAATGAACCGACTCCGACTATTGCGCCTGTGATAGTATGAGTTGTACTTACGGGGATACCGAAAAAAGAAGCTATGTAAAGAGTTATCGCTCCACCGGTTTCCGCGCAGAAGCCGTCAACCGGGCGCAGCTTTGTTATTTTGTTGCCCATGGTTTTTACGATTCTCCATCCTCCGCTAAGTGTTCCAAGCGCGATGGCGCTATGGCAGGCTATTACAACCCAGAAAGGAACATAAAAAGTAGATCCGAGAAGCCCTGCGCTGTAAAGAGTGATGGCGATTATCCCCATTGTCTTCTGGGCGTCATTACCGCCGTGACCGAGACTGTACAGGGCCGCGGAAAGGAGCTGCCCTTTGCGGAAGTATTTATCGACATTACGCGGTGTGCTGTTCTGAAAAAGCCTGTAGACAATGACCCCTATAACTATTCCAAGAATCATCCCCAGAGTCGGAGAGATTACAATAAAAGCCAGTGTTTTAATCAATCCCGCCTGGACTATAGACCCGAAACCTGCTTTTACAGTAGCGGCTCCGACAAGGCCCCCCATTAAAGCATGAGATGAACTTGAAGGGATACCGTACCACCATGTTATAAGATTCCATATACACGCGCCGACCAGGGTCGCGAATATAACATGTGAATCAACAATATTTACATCTATAATACCTTTGCCTATTGTACCGGCAACGTGAAGGCCAAAGAACAGAAAAGCTACAAAGTTAAAAAAGGCAGCCCACAGTACTGCGAGATTTGGAGGAAGAACCCTTGTCGCAACCACTGTCGCAATTGAATTCGCAGCATCGTGGAAACCATTAAGAAAATCAAAAAATAGAGCAAGCGCGATGAGTAATAGTACTGTTATAGTCATAAATTTACCTCCCCATATCCCTGATAGAGTCGGCTGTTTTGCTGTTCAGATTTTGAAACACGGTTAACATTCCTTTTGTTAAAATATGAGATACAAATTTTTTAAGCATTCATTCGTTCCTTAAACGGTTTTATAAACATTTATAATTCAGAAAATATCTGTACTTACTCTTTAGGGAATAAATATAAAGAATATATAAAGAAATTATTAAGAATTTATTTTTTCTTTATTTTTTCTTTTTTATAAAGATTTGTTTAAGATTTTCAAGGGGTGAGAGTTCTGTTGCGGGACCAGGTTTTACTGTATCGCGGCAGGCTTTTCGCGGCAGGGACAGGCCGCGGCCTGTCCCTGCCGGATATGCACATAAATTATTTTTTAGCGGCTTCCCTGTCCCGAAGCAGTCTTCTTAGAGGTTTACCTACTGCACTTCTCGGCAGCTCTTTAAGAAACTCAACATGTGTCGGGACTTTGTACGGTGCAAGTTTCTGCCTGCAGAAATCCTTTATTTCAGCTTCTGTAACCGCGGCCCCTTCTCTCAGCACAATAAAAGCCTTAACAGTCTCTCCCCTCTTCTCATCGGGAATACCTACCGCACAGACCTCAAGCACTGAGGGATGCTGATACAGAACTTCATCTATATCGCGGGGATAAACATTGAAGCCGCTGCAGAGAATCATATCTTTTTTCCGGTCAACAATAAACACAAATCCGTCGGGATCAATATAACCGATATCCCCGGTATAGAACCAGCCGTCTTTTACAGCATGGGCGGTTTCACTCTCATTCTTCCAGTACCCGGTCATAACCTGCGGGCCTTTTACAATAATCTCACCCTCCTGGCCTTCCGGCATCTCTGTTTTTCCCGTGGTAATATCAACGATCTTCAGGTCAACATCCGGCCATGGAAGGCCCACACTTCCGATCTTCCGTTTATGTTTCATATTGGCTGTCACAATGTTTGTCGTTTCAGATGCTCCATATCCTTCAACTATCCAGGCGCCGGATTTTTTTTCAAACTCATTAAAGCTTTCCACCGAGAGCGGCGATGATCCGCACACTACACCTTTCAGCGAACTGATCTTTGAACCGGCAAGGCCGGGATGATTATTAAGCCCGATAATAAGGGCAGGAACCGCGGTAAGTATAGACGGTTCGTGCTTATTGATACACTCAAGTAAATAGTTGAGATCCGGCCTGGGGACCAGTACTATGGACCCGCCTGTAAAATGGCACGCGTTTATAGTTGTATTGAATCCGAATATATGATAAAGGGGAACAATCGCAGTACACTTTATAAGTTCGTAGGGGCAGAACTCAAGCATCTGGTGCCCTATCTGGTAGGACATTGACACGATATTATAATTCGTAAGGCAGCACCCCTTTGATATACCCGTAGTCCCTCCGGTGTACTGAAGCATTGCCACATCATCAGCTGTAACTTCAATGTCCGGTTCTTTATCTTCGCCCTTGCCTGCAAGCTCTGCAAAATCTATTACATCCTTCCCTGCCATGTCCACAGGGAGAGACGCAAGCTGTATTGATATTATATTTTTTATAGATGTCTTCCCGCTCTTCCTGGCTTCTATTACTTTATCCGCGAACATTGCCATTACAACAACAGTCTCTGCTGTACAGTCCGTAAACTGATGGATAAGCTCATCAGCAGTATAAAGCGGATTTGCAGGAACAGCAATTGCCCCGATTTTAAAGCATGCCTGGAGAGCAAGTATATACTGCGGAATATTTGCCGCCACAAGCCCTACTCTATCCCCCTTCTTAACTCCGAGTCCAAGAAGTGCATTTGCAAACTTTCTTGCAATCATGTTTGTTGTCTGGTAATTCAGTACAATATCATCAAGTATGATGTATGGTTTCGCACCTTTAGTTACCGCATGGTTAAGGAACATGTCCTTCACCGGAATTTTTGGATAAACATAACTCTTTGGTATAGACGGATCATAATTTTTGTACCACGAACGGTCTCCTTCAACTGACATAAATAACTCCTCTTTTTATATTTTTTATACTGTATGTGTAAACAAGTGAAATAAACTGGTGACATGTACGACTATGCTCTATGCTTTAAAAATAATCAATCACAAACTCCATAGTGCGGAGATACCCAGAAGTATTTCATCTGAATTTTAAGAAGCACTATTATCCGGGCATGTGAAGTATCACACTGCACCGCATTTGAGCAATATAAGGGACGAAATGCCAATTGTGTATGGTAAAATTTGTGCTTTAAGTGCGGATATGGGTTTAAAGACAGGATGAAGTTTTTCCGTAGGGACAGGTCTTTTTGCAGGGGTGTTTACAATACATCGACTCTATCGGACAGAACAACATCTTTGCTGCACATCGTCTGAACTGTTGATCAGCCCGGTTGGAATACATGCCCTCACCCGGCCGGCGCTTGAAGCGCGGCCGCCCTCTCCCTGCCACCAGCCGGGCGAGGGCTTGTGTTATGAATTATTTAGTGGTTTATGTTATTTTTTGCAGTGAAGAGATAAATCTCACAGTCATCTATTTATATTTATCGATTCGCCACCGGAATTATTTTTTATCTAATCCGGCCGAATACTTTTCAGCTTCCTCTGATATTTGTTCAATTGTCATATCTTCGAAAAGATCTTTACGCCATTTAGTGTAATCAAATTTTTCTCTGTTTAACAAAACAATAAATCTTTCAAGTTCTACCGGATCAAGTTTCTCCGCAAGCGCGTTGAAACCTTCTCTCTTAATTATATTATCTTCTCTCATTCTCATCCTCCAGAATACGGATAAAGTCAACAGGATCAACAATCCTGATTTCTGCGGTATGGTGTCTCTTTTTAATAATCCCTTTATCTGTAGTAATAAAATAATCAGCTTTTGCTTCAATTGCACTGGCTATATGCAATGCATCTTTTTTAATATATCTGCACCGCTGTCATTGAGATTGCTTAAACCTTTTCTATTATTTCAGCGAGATACCTGGAGAATTAGTTCTGATTTAACGATGGAACAAAGAAGTATATCTTCCGGTTTAAAACTCTGCAATTTTAATTTGACAGACTCCGAATCTCCATTTATATATTTAATACATGCATTTGTATCCAGCAGATATTTCATTTTATATTAATCCTTTCAGAAATAACTCCCTGTTTACCTCTGCTTATTTTTTCAGATTTCATAAATCCATAAGTATCTTTAAAAAAATTATCCGGCCAGGTAGAGATTTTTTCATTTTCAATCAGTATAATTATTTCAGCGCTATTACCTTTGTATTTATCCAACTCCGGTATTACAAGCTTTCCTGATTTTATGTCCTGTTTAATTTTTATTGCTATCATGATGTACCCCATGCTTTTATTATAATAGAATCATTTAACATTAACTTAGTCAAGTATCTTTATATTTTGTTAATAATTATAATACGTCTGCGGGAGTCGGTATAATAAAACTTTTTATGTATTATAGAATTTTTTTCAATACCAGACTTTTGCGAGGGGTGGTGCCGGCCACCCCTACGCGTACCCCCCGTCTC
>DAONFJ010000123.1:0-7920 GCA_035403545.1 Spirochaetota bacterium | reverse complement strand
GTGAACTGGCCTAAATATTTTTTAACAATAAGACCTTTTTTATCATATTGAAATAGCGAACCCTGCCCGTGGCGTTTTCCCATTTCATACTGCCCTGTGAATTTTGATACAAGTTTTCCGTCGTCATCATATTCAGAAAAAGTCCCTTCACCGTGTTTCTCTCCTTTTTTGAAAAGGCCCTCATATCTGCTGACGGGCTTTCCTTTAGAGTTATACTCAGTTAAAGTTCCTTTCCCGTCGAATTTGCCTTCTTTAAATGTTCCGGTATATTCTGTTTTTAATTTTCCGTCTTTGCCGTAAGTGACAAGTTTACCTTCTCCATCCGGCTCACCTTTATTAAAGTCACCTGTAAATTTTAATAAAATGTTTCCGTCTTTATCATAACTGATCAGAGTCCCTTTGCCCTGTGGTTTATTATTTTCTGATTCGCCTGTATAATCACTTATTTTTCTCCCATCGCCATCATAGGTTGTTATAACCGAGTCGCCGTACAATTTACCGTTTCTATACACGCCGGTGATAGTGCTGACCAGTTTTCCTTTCTTATCATATGTTGAGATGGTAACCTTGCCGCTCGGTTTCCCTTCAAAAAAATTTCCCGCGGTTTTACTGATGAGGTTACCGTTATAGTCATACTCATATAAAATCCCTTCCCCTTCAGGATTGCCGTTTACAAAATTTCCGGTAAACTTACTGAACATTTTTCCATCTTTATTATATTTGATGAGCTCACCTTTACCCGCGGGTTTATTGTCTTTAAATTCGCCTGTATATGCGGATGTGATTTTACCTTTTTCATCATATGTTATAAGAGTTCCTTTTTCGTATGAGTTTCCCTTCAGTGTCCCGGTATATTTACTCACAAACTTACCGGTTTTATCATAATTAGAGACCTGCATTTCTCCTGATGGTTTACCGTTCAGAAATTCTCCCTCAATTTTAGATGTTAAGTTTGTCCGGGTTTTATCGTCATAAATATATAAAGTACCTTTGCCGTGAGGCCTGCCGTTTTCAATCTCGCCCTCATATTTAAAGTTATCAGAGGTAAGGGTGCCGCTTCCCGATTTCAATTTCTTATCTGAACCGGAGATTTTTTCATTACTGATTTTATTGTCCGGATAGTTTTCTCCGGTAATGACTGTTTCATCTGAGGTTGTGGTGTTTTTTGTCTGCTTTTTTGTCGTTTCACATCCGGATTGAATCATTATTGCCATAATCAGCAGAATATATAATTTCCCTTTCATGATGACATCCTTATAGTTTATTTAACGAATCTGTTTATTTCTAAAGCTTTTAGTTGAAGAGAACAGTTCAGTTACTGCTCATTGATAGTAGGTTAAATAAGAGTTTTTTATGTATTGTCAATAATTATTTAAGTGCACATCTATTTCTCTAAAATTGCTGAATATTTTCCGGCTACATCAGGCACGGGGATTGTTAAAAATTTAATCAATGTTATTTTAATTATTTCCGATAAAGTAGACACAAGTGAAAAAATAATATTCTCTAATGGCTGATGAAGGTACTATATAATGAGAAAATATAAATCAGGTGTAATAGTTGTTCTGCTTATTTTATCTTTTTCTTCGGCTTCAGAACTTTTTTCAAAAGAAAAAGAATTTTTGATCATTGATCCGGATAAAATATCCCGCTATAATGAAGACCGTATTGTTTATCAGAGAGTAGAAAAAAGAAAAGATCATACTAAAGATGATTTTATTGAAAATAATAGTATTACCATAGATAATTCAGTAGAAAATCTTCTTATTATTAAAGACCGGAAAATTCACTTCATTGTTGACGGCTATGACTTAATGACTGATGTTCAGACAAACAAAATTATTAAAGATTCACAGAACAAATATCTGGAAGACAATGATTTCTGGCTGAATAAGATAAATGGAAGGCCTGATTACATCAGGGTCATATACAGGCGCAGTAACCTGATGATGAATTCAAATGAAGAGTTTGTAACAACAAATTTTGGTACATTTTATAAATCAGTCCGTGACAGGTTTGTAAAAATGCATGTTGATAAGTTCCGGCAGCTGCTCAGAAACAGAGGTGAATCTAAACTTACAATTAACAAATATATGTTATCGTACAAAGTTAATCCGGACAATTCGAATGATATAAAACAGAAATTTTTTATTTCTGCGAAAGCGAAAGCTAATGACGGAACAGTCTACTATTGTGAAGATGCGGATGGTGACGGCATCACTGAAACTTTCACGGCAACCAGAGATGATGGTTTTGACTGGGGCATAAACTCCGGGCCTAATCTTTTAAGCATTATGGGGAACAGTGATAAAGACCTCGAAACATTTATAGGAAAACTTGCCAACGAATCCGTACATGGTACTGTTGAGGAAGAGAAAAAAATGTTCCAGCAGTTTCCTACTGAAAAAGATGTACTCAACCTGATGGATCAGGTTACACCGATGGATCAATTCTACGAATAAATCTCCCGGCTTGTTACCCAAAAAAAAGGCTGTTTCCCGAAGGGAACAGCCTGAGAAGTATGAAGATCTATAAATTTGTTGGAGTTATTATAGCTTTAAAGCTTTTTTTATGTCTGCGATTAAAACTTCGGGATCAACAGGTTTCTGCAGCACACCGGAGAATCCCAGTTCACTTACATTAATATTGGACGCAGTTGCATTCCCTATGCTGCTGAGAAGGTAAAGCGGAATCTGTTTATCCTCTTTTCGTATCATCTCGGCAACTTTACTTCCGGCATCAACTCTTTCCATCATCATGTCGCAAAGCACCAGGGCAGGTTTTTCATTTTTAAATTTTTCAAAACCTTCTTTCCCGTCAAGAGCTGTAATAACTGTAAATTTTTCAGAAATTAGAATTGCACGTATAGATTCCAGAATATCCGGATCATCATCTATTATAAGTATTTTGTTTTCAGACATATGGACCTCCTAAATCATGTTTTCTGCCGCGACAGGGCGCGACGGGTGAAGCATCTCTTCTATTTTTGTTACCAGGAAAAGATATGCTTCCTTAAAATTATAAACTGCCTGATCAGATAATCCTTCGGCAAATTCCCATTCATAACCTTTTACAGCCAATACATATGCTTCCATATCCTTGTCATACAGTTCCTTGCAAAGAGCAAGAACCGATTCAGGAGACATTGTATGAGTAGTAAAAGTTATCTCAGCTGATGGCTCAATTCTATTAAAAGAAAAAGGTTCATCCGCTTCTAAGGATGCATCCACAAATATGACCGCGTCGGCTTGAGATATATTATGAGCATCTTCAATATTCAGCTGGTAATTACTATCTGTAATGATGCCGGGAATATTTTCACTTTCAAGTTTATCGATAATGGCCGGCCCCAGACCGTCATCCTGGCGGCCCGGGTTTCCAAAACCATATATGTATACTTTATTATCTTTCAAGAAGTCTATTTCCTTTTCTGATCCAGAATTGTACCTTCAGAGTCAACCAGAGTTACTTCAAGAGGCATCTGCCCTAATGCATGTGTCGCACAGCTGAGACATGGATCATAAGCCCTGATAGCCATTTCAACTCTGTTCATCATTCCTTCAGTAACTTCTTTTTTGCCGTTAAACGCAGATTTAGCAACATAATTTACAGCTCTGTTCATCGGTTCATTATTATTCGTGGTAGAAACAATAAGGTTAGCCATTTCTATCTGGTCATTATCATTGATTCTGTAGTGGTGGAATAGAGTTCCACGAGGAGCTTCAATGATACCAACACCCTCTTTTCCTTTAGTTCCCTTTGTAACAAGATTATCTTTCTGGAGGTCCGGATCATTAAGAAGATCTTTAATTACCTCGGCAGAGTGGAGAAGCTCGATCAATCGTGCATAATGCATATGCATAGACATGTGATTCGGCTTGCCGTTTGTAAGAGCCTTGTATATCTCAAATTCTTTTTGAGCAAGAGGTGTAGGAATAAACTCGCATACATTTAACCGTGCAAGAGGCCCGACTGTGTACCAGCCTTTTTCTGTGCCTAATGCTCTCAGGTACGGGAACTTCATGTAACTCCAGTTTCTTACTTCTTCAGCAATTATCTTTGAATAATCCTGGCAGTCAACATCGTTCACAATTCTTTTACCATCGGCATCCACCGCACGGATAACACCATGGTATAGGTCCATAGCTCCGTCTTTTCTTACCAGACTCAGGTGTGAAGAAGGGAACACTGCGAAATTATCAATAAAATCTTTATTTTTCGCGTAGTATCCTTTGAAGAAATCAAGAGCTCCCTGAGCCCATGCAATCATTTTATCGATATTTAGAGGATCAGCACCTTTAAGGAATGTATCTCTCTCTGCAATTGAAAGGTTCTTGTTGATACCGCCCGGTATAGCGCCTGTACCATGAACTTTTTTACCTGCAGTCGCAGCGATTATCTCCTGGCCGTATTTACGCATCATTACACCCTGTACAGCAAGGTCTTTATGCTCAAGGGCCACACCGATAACGTTTCTTATCGCAGGATCCCCATCCGCACCGAAGAGAAGGTCTGGTGATGCGAGGTGAAAAAAGTGAAGAGCGTGAGACTGGAACATCTGTCCGTGGTGCATGAGTCTTCTCATTTTTTCGCCCACAGGAGTAAGTCCCTCCCCTGTGCCTGCTCCTACAATTACATCAAGAGCTTTTGCAGCCGCCAGGTGATGGCTCACAGGGCATATACCGCAGAGGCGCTGTACCAGTACCGGAACCTCCCAGTATGGACGTCCCTGACAAAATTTTTCAAATCCCCTAAACTCAACAACATGCAGCCGGGACTGTGTTACATTATTTGAATCATCAAGTTGAATTGTAACTTTTCCGTGTCCTTCAACCCGTGTTACAGGTTCTATTGTTATTTTTCTTCCCATGTTTGGCTCCAATTAATCAAACTTTAATACTTCATATGGAAGTTTCAGCTCGTTGCCTGTTACAAGCGCTACAAGTGCTTCCCATATCAGATCAGCTCTTGGTGCACATCCCGGAATGAAATAGTCGATTTTAACGATTTCATGACATGGATAAACTCTGTCGAGAATCATCGGCAGTTCATCATCATTAGGGATGATCTTTTTAGTGTTAGTGTCTACTGTCGGTCCGTCAAGATATGCTTCCTCGAGACAGTCTTTGATAGAAAGACCATTTCTCATCGCCGGGAGCCCGCCCATAATAGCACACTCTCCAAGAGATATAAGAATTTTACAATTTTTACGGAAAGCCAGTAAATTCTCTACATTTTCACTGTTACAGCAGCCGCCTTCAATAATTCCAATGTCGCACTGCTTGGTAAAAGTTTTTATATCATCAATCGGTGATTTGTTAAACTCGACCAGATCGATAAGTGTTAATATTCTGTCATCTATGTCAAGTAATGACATATGGCATCCGAAACATCCTGCAAGTGACGCTGTGGCCACAACCGGTTTACTCATAATTAGCCTCCAAGCTCTCTAATTGCTTTTTAACCTTCGATTTCACTGCCGATAGGTTTAGTATCATATTTTCTCTGACCGATTGGTATTTTGAATCCGATTTCTTTTCTAAGGATACATCCAACAGGGCACTGCTTCATTGCTTTCATTGCTTCATCTTCACTCAGCTTAGCTGCGAGATTCTTATCTATGCTGATAAGAGTTTTTCCGCCTCTTTCTATAACTCCGAATACGTGTCTGCCGTCAGAAGTTTTAACATCTCTTACGCATCTGAGGCACTGAACGCATCTGTTTCTGTCAAGATAGATCTTCGGTGCATCGGCAATAACAGTTCTTTCGGGCCATAGATACGGGAATCTTGGAACCATCATTTTATATCTGTACCCGAGAGCCTGAAGTTCACAGTTACCGCTCTTTTCGCATGTCGGGCACATATGGTTCCCTTCAACAAAAAGCATTTCGATAATCTCTTTTCTCATATCTTCAATAGCGGGTGTATTGCTTTCAACGGTCATCCCGTCTGCTACAGGAGTTGTACATGCAGCCATAAATCTTCCGCCGACCTTAACTGTGCAGATACGGCATGTACCCGCAGGTTTGAGCCCTTCAAAATGGCAGAGAACCGGAATGTAAATGCGGTTGGCTTTTGCAGCTTCAACAATTGTCTGGCCGGCTTTTGCAGTACATTCTTTTCCATCTATAGTAAATTTTATATCGCTCATTTTAATGTCCCTCTAAATTTGGTTTTCTTCCTGCAGCAGCACATGACTCTTTTACCGCAGCAGCCATATCAAATTCAGTAACAAACTCTTTACCTTTCTGAATCTTTGCTTCATACAATTCCCTGAAATTTTTGAGTGTTGACTGTATCGGATTTGGAGAAGTCTGTCCAAGACCGCAACGGCTCATACTCTTAACAGTGACACACCACTTTTCCATTTCCTGAAGATCGGATTCGGTTCCTTTTCCATGCATGACTTTTTCAAGTTTATGAAGGAGGAGCTGATTGCCTACACGGCATGGTGTACACCATCCGCATGATTCTTCTTCAAAAAATTCCATAAAATTATGTACAACTTCCAGAAGATCTCTCTCAGGTCCTATTACTATGATTGATCCGCCGGTTGCAAGGTCATCATAACAGATTCTATTGCCGAATTTTGACTTATCTATACATACACCTGAAGGCCCGCCGACCTGCACAGCTTTAGCAGCTCTTCCGTCGCATTCTTCGAGTAATGTCTGTACTGTTGTTCCGAATTCAATTTCGTATATGCCCGGCTTTTTGCAGTCACCGGAAACGCTGAGAAGTTTTGTGCCTTTAGACTGTGCGGTCCCCATTTTTGCGAACCATGCGCCGCCTTCAAGGATAATTCTTGCAGCAGAGCAGAAGCTTTCTACGTTGTTTACAGATGTTGGTTTTCCCTTAAATCCTTTCTGAGCAGGGAATGGAGGCCTGTTTCTGGGTTCTCCTCTTTTTCCTTCTGCAGATTCTATCAGGGCTGATTCCTCACCGCAGACATAAGCGCCCGCACCCATCTGAATTTTTATGTCAAAATTAAATCCGCTTTTACCGGCAGCATTTTTCCCGAGTATGCCGTTTTTTCTCATTGTATCAAGTACGGTTTCGAGATATTTTTTGAGGTACATATACTCTCCTCTCAGATAGAGAAGCCCTTCGTCAGCGCCAATAGCATATCCGGCAATAGCCATTCCCTCAAAAAGCATTTCAGCTCTTTCTGTAAAAAGAATTCTGTCTTTGAATGTTCCGGGTTCACCTTCGTCACCATTACACACGATATACTTTTTGTCGCCCGCTGATTGTCTTGTGTAATCCCACTTCATACCTGTTGGGAAACCCGCGCCGCCGCGTCCTCTTAGGTTGGAGATTTTAATCTCTTCAATTATTGATTCCGGAGACATTGAAACAGCTTTTTTTAAAGCGGTACCTGATTCAAAAGGAGCGAGAAGGACTGCGCCTTTTTTCTGGATGTTGTTTTTAACCATAGATTTAATCAGCGCATTCTGATTATTTCCGTCTCCAAATTCTTTTACTGTGTCCTGAATATTTTTGCCGGATTTCATGTCGGCAACGATTGTCTTAACTTTGTCAGCTGTAAGGCTTGTAAAGATGACATCGTTGATTATTGCAGATGGTTCCTGGTCGTTCATTCCGATGTCAGATGTATAATGAAGTCCTATTTTTCCGTCAGATGAAACTTCACCGAATTTACATCCGGCTTCTTTTTCAAATACTCTGGCTATATCATAACAGCCCTTCATTACTGCTACGGCGCTGTTATTCAGATAGACGGCATATTTACCCACCGGTGATTTTGAGAAGAAATGGTAGAATGTTACAACTCCCTCAACATCGATAGAGGAGACATTCATCTCCTTTGCGATCTCAGCGACAGCATCGTTTGTTACCTGGCCTAGTTCTGCCTGAACATCTCTAATAACATCAAGCATTCTGGTCGGGTCTTTCT
>DAONFJ010000122.1:0-7925 GCA_035403545.1 Spirochaetota bacterium | reverse complement strand
AATCATTGTACCCTTTGTCGAATACATAGATCGTGTTTGAGTCCATCTTCAGCTTATTGAATAGAACATGATCGTTTGTAGCGGCATTGGTAAACCAAACCATTTTGGGTACAGTTTCATCTACATTGATGATAGTATGCACTTTAATACCGCCTTTGCGTTTGCCATCCTTTGGTTTTCGGCCAACACACTTCATAATATCCTTAAAAAGACTGATGGTCGTACTGTCAAATATTTCTATCTGTTTGTTTATCAAATCTTTGATCCGGCTGTCCGAAATATATCCGCTGTATTTTTTAAGCTGTTTATGATAGATTAAACCGAATACTTCCGCCTTGCATAATTGGTTAGCATCGCCAAGGGTACTTTTGCAGGGTATAAATTCCATTTGAAAATGACGTGTCTTGCTTGATAATCCAGGCATTGCACATGATACTTCGCGCAAAGAGGTACACTTGGCAAAGGCGCAAAACAGCATACTTATCAGATGATCCTATGTCCTGAACTTCTTAACATACCGGTCAGAATGGTATGCATTGACAGCTTGGTTAATGATAGTTGGTTCAATCAGTGAAATTAGCTGTCCGAAAACCGATGTGCCGAAAAAATGCGTACTATTATCCATGAGTTCTACGTTTGGCGACATAAAACTACATGAAGGGTTGGTTAGTTTTACTTTAAACTTTCTAACTCTTTATTTTTACCGGACAACAGTGAATAGAAATGTATTTCCCGATGAAATTTGAAAATATATGAGAATCAAAAAAGTAAATAAGTTAGTAATGCTATCATTCTATTTTGGGCCAAAGCCTACATATTACTCTCTTTGGGAAAAGTGTGTGCTATCAAATAGAAATATTGACTTCATTTTGTTTACAGATTTTACTGATATATATAGTAAAAATAATTTAACTGTCATTAAATGCAGTTTGGAAGAAATGAGGATGAAAGTAAAAAGCAGATTCGATTTTCCGATTAAAATGCAATTTGCTTATAAATTTGCGGACTTCAGACCTGCGTGGGGGGAAATTTTTTCAGATTATATTACAGGATATGATTTCTGGGGATATTCTGATCTTGATATGCTCATTGGGGATATACAGACATTATTAAATGAGGAGATTTTGGCAAATTATGATAAGTTTTATGAATATGGTCACTTTACGATATATAGAAATGATAAAGATGTTAATGCAGTATATAAAAATTGTGATTGTGAGTATCCCGAATATACATATAAAGACGCTTTTACTATGGTTGAGCAGCTTTATTTTGATGAATTTAGAGGTATTTTGCCAAAATTCATCAGGAGTGGATATAGAGTATTTACTGATTACTCGAATGTATATGACGCACCTCCAGAAAAAAGACAACTTGTATATGATTTAGGTTACCGAATGTGCATCGTGGTTATTGAATATGACCATGGGAAAGTTTACCGACTATTTAAAGAAAAAGATAAAATAGTCAGAACTGAACTAATTTATTTTCATTTTCAAAAGAGAGAATTATCTAATCCATATTTAACATCCATAACAATGCCAAATAGATTTTATGTTCTACCTAACAAAATTGTTGAATTTAATGAGATTACAGAGGAACAACTAAATCATTTTCTATCCCAGAAAATACAAAACTCGATATCAGATTATATATACACATTTAAGTACTATATCAGAAAGTTGCTGAGAAACTCATACGGTATAAAGGGAATGGCTCGTAGAAGAAAACATTCAAAAGACTCAATGGAGTATATTAATAAATTACTTTTAGGAAGAAGGTGTGACAGGATTTAGTTCTGGTGAATAAGAGTAGAAAGCACCTAGCATAAGTTACGAAATTGCTTTATATCGCTATCAAATTATTGGTTTGACATCAATTGTGCCAAAAAATGTGATTGATGATTTCAATGCCAAAATCCAAGGAAGCTTACAACGAACCTGCAATATATCAATGATTACTCTTCCTGAAATGTATTTGAGTTTTTTTCTGCTTATGCTGCATTCACCGGTGGAAAAGATATCCGGGTCATTCATGTATAACAATCATTATATACTGCTTTCGGAGAAATAATTTCTGATGAATGAGGACACAATTAATCAATATTCCGGGTTTACTGTGATACTTATAAATGAGCAAACCTGACAATAAACAATAAAATGATGATCTCAAAAATATATATCAGGATTCTTACTTTCATTTCTTTAGTTATTATTCTGGATCTGGTTGTTGGCAAAACACTAAATCATTATTATTTCACTCAGAGAGCAGGTGAAGAATTCAGGGCAACATACATTATTGAAAAGTCTGATGCAGAAGTGGTTATTATCGGAGCATCAAGGGCTAATCACCAGTACCATCCTGAAATATTTGAAAACCGGTTACGGATGACTTGCTACAATGCAGGCCGAGACGGCAGTTCAATGTTTTACTATTATGGAATTCTGAAAGCAATCACATCACGTTATAGTCCCAAATTAATCATTCTTGATTTTTCGAGGGATTTTGAAATGAAACAAAATAGTTACGACAGACTTGCTATGCTTGCGCCCTACTATGAAAAACGCCCCGAGATCCGACCTGTAGTTGAGCTAAAAAGCAAATACGAGAAGTATAAAATGCTGTCCTCTATCTATCCGTTTAACTCATACATATTTGCGATTGCGCAACGAAACACAAATTTCAACATACAAAATCACACCGATATTAAAGGGTATACTCCCCTTCACCGGAAATGGAACCGGCCTATCAACAGTGACACCTCTTTCCTCAACTACGAAATTGATTCGTTGAAAGTGAAGGTATACAGAAACTTTATTGAAGAGTGTATAGCTTCTAAAATTAATCTGGTGATCGCAAGTTCTCCTTTTTTCAATAGTTCTGACAGGGTCGATCCATCAACTCATCTGGCTAAGCAAATTGCAAATAAATATGGGGTCAGTTTTATTGATTTTTCAAAAGATTCAACATTCAGGAGTAATCCCGGGTACTTTGCTGATATATCCCATCTCAACGAAGACGGTGCTATAGTATTAAGCAACAGGATAATCGACAGTTTGTTAATTAAAAACCTTGTATGGAAGCATTAGAAACATCAAAATCTGTTTTCGCGGCAGAAATTCTTGATCCGCTCATTAATATATTTGAGAAGCATATAAACCGTAATGCCTTTTGTATCAATGAGCAGTTTTATAGTTATCGAACACTTGCTTTAATTATATCAGGTATCAGAAAGTCTTTAAGACAACACAACCTGTTACATAAATATGTGGGAATACTGGCTAATGACGATATTGAAACGTACGCATCTATCATAGCTGTGTGGCTCGAAGGGGGTTCATATGTTCCACTGCACCCCATGCAACCTGCTGCCCGCAACAACGAAATTATTGAACAGGCTGACTTATCCGTTGTTCTTTCATCCGATAACTCTTTGTCATTTAATGGTTGTACAACGATTAAAACGCGAAACCTGATTTCAGAAGAGGTAAACCTGAATCCTGTTGAATGTCCTGATGAATCCCCGGCCTATATGCTCTTTACCTCCGGAAGCACCGGAAAACCGAAAGGAGTACCTATAACCAGGGGTAATATCGGCACATTTATAAGATCTTTTTGGAAAGTCGGTTTTGAAATAAATGAGTCTGACAGATGTTTACAATGCTTCGACCTGACTTTTGATGTTTCGGTACAGTCCTACCTTGTTCCATTGACCCGTGGAGCATGTACCTATACCATTCCGCACAATCAAATAAAATACAGTTATGTCTATGGCCTGCTCGAAGACCATAAACTCACTTTCGGTGCGATGGCGCCATCCATGATAAGATATTTACGCCCTTATTTCAGCGAAATTAATGCTCCGGATATGCGTTATTGCATACTAACAGCCGAAGCTTCACCGGTGGATCTAGTAACTGAATGGTCAGCCTGCATCCCAAACGCAGAAATCTATGATTTTTATGGTCCTACCGAGGCAACCATCTATTGCACCTATTACAGATTCAGCCGGAATGGTTTTAATAAACACTTCAATGGAATGCTATCCGTTGGTAAACCCATGATAGGGATTAATGCTATAATCACAGACGACGACTATCATCTCCTCGGCCCCGGAGAAAAGGGGCAATTATGTATATCGGGAAGGCAATTAACACCGGGTTACTGGAAAAATCAGGAAAAAACCGCACAGGCATTCTTTGAATTGAATATTAACAATAGATCAGAAAGATTTTATAAGACCGGAGACTTATGCATCATGGATGAGTGGGGTGATATACTATATGGTGGGCGGTTGGACTATCAGGTAAAAATACAGGGGTATCGTATTGAACTTGGTGAAATTGAATATCATGCACGACAATTCCTCCAGGGAGGCAATGCGGTAGCATCAACCTACGAGAACAAATCAGGCGTCACTGAGATTGTTCTGTTTGTTGAAGATAAAGAAACTGATCCTGAGATTATTTCCAGTTATCTCAAATCTACCTTGCCATATTATATGGTACCCTCTAAATTTGTTTTCAGGGAAACGTTCCCTCTTAATAACAATGGAAAAATTGACCGGATAAAGTTAAAGGAAAGCATTTAAAGATAGTACTAGAACTGTTAAAGAAGGACAGTCCCCTCTCCCGACGCATTTTTGGGTTGCTTACTGAAGTCAATAATAATTACATTCGCATCCTCAACCAAAAGTTATCTAACCTAATGCTCAAATGATTGAAAATCTTCGGTTCCATCATATCGGAATCGCTGCACGCAGCATTGATAAATGCATAAAAGCATACGGGGAAATGGGATTTGCAGCATCAGAGATTGTGATTGAACCATCACAAAATGTAAAAATTGCTTTTCTTTCGAAAGCTGGACACCCCCTGATGGAAATTATAGAACCACTGAACGATGAATCACCCGTTTCAAGAATCATTCAGAACTCCGGGACAACGCCCTATCATATCTGCTATGAAGTGGATGACATAGAAAAAACGGCTGAAGATCTTGAAGACAAGCGTTTCCGTATGCTTTTTGAACCACTGGTTTCAGAAGCTATGGACCAAGGCTTGTTCTGCTACCTGTTTTCGCCTGATATCGGCCTGATCGAACTATATCAGAAAAAAAAGTAAACTATACAGTAAGATTCATCATCAATAAATTATAAATCAGCATGCAGGAATATACGATCCGGGAAGCAACTCTCCATGACATCGATTTTATAGTCACTGCAATCGTTGAGGCTGAAAAATCGGGAAGCGATATCCTGAGTTATGCGACTGTATTCAATCTTTCTGAGGCAGAGGTAAGAGA
The DNA here is from genome assembly GCA_035403545.1 of Spirochaetota bacterium. Lineage (GTDB taxonomy): Bacteria > Spirochaetota > UBA4802 > UBA4802 > UBA5550 > WRGT01. The sequence goes on along the minus strand of DAONFJ010000122.1, from coordinate 2,621 downwards.
AATGATACGTTCAATGCTTCTCGAGGAAATTGATGGTTGTGAGTTCTCTATCTCATGCTACCTCATTGCTGAGTTAAACCATGAACCTGCCGGAACAATAGGCGCCTGGATAGAAACTGCTGATTCGCCTTCCAAGACTATCAAGAGCAACCTGCTGGGTTACTATCTCCCTAAAGCTTCTCTGGCTTATGCTGCCAGAGAATCGATGATAACCTCTGAGTTAATTATTGAGCATGTTCAGGATGCATTATCGCTCGTTATCGTTTACATTGCTCCGGTCCACCGGGGCAAGCACCTGTTTGGCATGCTCACCAATGCTCATATTCATCGAAACTCAGGCGTGAAGGAACTAAGCATACAGGTCATGGCCAACAATGAATTTGCCATCCGTTCCTATGAAAGATACGGTTTCAAAAAATTCATGAATCGGAAATGTGAAAATCCTGAAATACTTCGTTTTTTACCCTATAACGAAAAAGTTCTTTTAAAGAAAACGCTATAATAATCACAACAATGCAAGAAAGAGAAATCGCAGAAAAACTTGAAGCAAGTTTCAGGAAAGTCTTCAATATGAATACGCTTGAAATAAAGCGGGAAATGACCGCCAATGATATCGACAAATGGGACTCCTTAACCCATATGCTTCTCATTTCAGAAATCGAAGATACCTTCGAAATAAGATTCAAGCTGAAAGAGCTTAACAGAATGAAAAATGTTGGCGACATGATTGACCTCATCAGCGAGAAAATGCAATAATAATCACACTGCTTTGGCTTTTACCAGTTTTAATTTCCTGATTTTCTTTCCGCTTGTACTTATACTATACTGGCTTACACCCGGAAAGTACAGGTACATTACACTGCTTATTGCCAGTTATTTCTTTTATATTAATGTAAAGCCGGTTCTGGCTCTTGTTCTTTTTGGTGTTTCAGCAGCAGCCTGGGGTTTTGCGTTGCTCATGTCAGGCACCCGGAACGAAAAAAAACGAAGAACATATTTCCTTGTAAATATTATCATTGTATTACTGCCACTGGTTTTCTTCAAGTATTTCAGTGCCATAAACAATGCTTTGCTAAAATATCTGACAGAAATCAGGCTTAACTGGCCGCTGCCCGAAATGAGGTTTATTCTCCCTATAGGTATCTCTTTTTATACTTTCATGGCATTGGGATATGCTATAGATGTATATAACGATGAACTCAAAGCTGAAAAAAATCCGGGAATTATCGGCCTGTTCATATCATTTTTCCCTTTAATTCTTTCGGGGCCCATTGAAAGAGCCGGTAATATGCTGCCTCAGTTCCGGAAAGCGCAATCTCCCGACTTTGCATTAATTGCAAAAGGTTTACAACTAATCCTCTGGGGCTATTTCATGAAACTGGTTGTTGCCGACAGAATCGGAATTTATGTTACCAGCGTATACAGCCATGTTGAACACCATAATGGAACGTCCCTTCTTTTTGCATCCATGCTTTATCCCTTTCAATTGTATGCTGACCTTGGGGGTTATTCTCTGATAGCCATAGGTTGTTCCAACATACTGGGATACAAAATAATACCAAATTTCAACCGGCCCTTTTTTGCGCCAACCATGGCCGAATTCTGGCGGAGGTGGCATATGTCGCTTATTACGTGGCTAACCGATTATGTATATACACCACTCTCATTCGCCCTCAGGAAATACAAGGTATGGGGAATTGTCTGCGCACTTTTGCTAACTTTTCTCCTCAGCGGAATATGGCATGGGGCAACAATGACATTTTTGATGTGGGGACTCATGCAAGGCATCTTCCTGAGCGCAGAGGCTTTGCTGAATCAAAGAAAATCGATCATTGAGAAAAAATATTCCCTGGAGAAGAAAAGATGGTATATCGTCGCCGGTATAGTATTCACATTTCTCATGTTTTCTTCCTCCATGGTTTTCTCAAGGGCTGCTACATTTCATGATGCAATGGTAGTATATAATAAGATTTTCACCGAACACGGGCCACTTTTTGTGGGTTCGCCCTCCACCATGATATACTTAGGCTGTGGATTGATCCTGCTCCTTCTCAAGGATTTTCTTGATGAGTTCTACCCGCATAAAATCAAGCTGTTCGATAATGATAACACCATTGTGAGAACTATGAGCTATAGTGCCATCATCATTATAATTCTGCTCATTGGTGTTTTTGACAGCAGCCAGTTTATCTACTTTCAGTTTTAACCGAATCAATGAAGCTTTTTCAGTGCATAAAACAGAACAAATACATTAAGAGGACAATTCATATCATTTTTCTCTTAGCAACTGTTGCTGTTATTGATCTTGCCCTTGGTAATCTGCTCGAAAACTTCTATTTCAAACAGAAATCAGGTTGGCTCTACCGGACCACTTATGCATTGAATGAAACAACAGCTGACCTTGTAATAATCGGATCATCACGTGCCAATCATCACTATCATCCCGAAGTACTGAGCAAAAACCTGAATTTGACATACTACAATGCGGGCAGAGACGGGAGCTACATTTTCTATCATTATGCAGTGATCAGGAGCATCCTGAAACGATATAAGCCCAAAGTCATAATTTTTGATTTTATTAAAACCGGCTTCAAACCTTCGCAGGAAAGCTATGACCGTAC
>DAONFJ010000121.1:0-7947 GCA_035403545.1 Spirochaetota bacterium | reverse complement strand
GGGTCACCTTAAAAGTAACGGGATGTAAAACGGCGCAATGAATGAAACAAAAACAGCAGCAAGGGCCATGGCAATCCCCGCCATTGCTCCCTGGGTTTGACCTTCCTCCAGGATAGTTGCTGTCCCCTGGCCGTGTGCAGTCACTCCCATGGCAAGTCCCCTTGCGACAGGATTTGTAATTCTGCATAAGGAAAGAAAAGCTGCACCGATCATTGTACCAAGAGTGCCTGTAAAGACAACAAATGCTACGGCAATTGCCGGGTCGCCTCCTGTTATAATCGCGATTTCAATTGCAATAGGTGCAGTCACGGATTTAGGAGCGAGCGATGTCACAAGAAGTGTATCCAGGCCGCTCCATTTAGCTAATAATACAGCGGTTGTCAGAGTAGATACTGAACCGCTAACTATACCTGCCAGTATCGGAATTAATGCTTTCCGTAGAATGTACCGGTTCTGGTATAGCGGGAGTGCAAGTGCTACGGTAGCAGGGCCGAGTAAAAATGTCATTATAGCTTTACCCGGCTTATACTGTTCAAATGTAATTCCCGAATAGTGCAGGATAAGAATAATTGCAGTTGTACTGAGCAGCAGAGGCGCCAACAGCGCAGTTTTTGCCTTCAGATAAATTTTTCTGGTGATGATATACAGTACGACAGTAATAAAAATAGTAAAAGCAGTTATTGGTATATTATGCATATTAGTTCATCCCTTTTTTTCATGCTTTGATCTCATAAGGAGCTGAACAACTCCTCCAGTTACCAGTAGCGCCACCAGAGTACTGACTACCAGCGGTAAAAACAGGAGATGCCCTTTCTGGCGGAACAGGCCGCCCCATTCCATCAGTTCAACAGCAATAGGAATAAAGAAAAATGAGAGATGTTTGAGCATAGGGGCTGCAGCTGCGGTCAGCCACTGTTCTTTAATGATCCCTGCAGATAGTAACGTAAACAGGATTATCATGCCGAGGACACTTCCCGGCAGCGGAATGTGAAAAAATTTTACTATCCAAGTACTTACGTAGTAAATGCTCCAGAGTAAGAATGTTTGGCCTGATATTTTCAATAAGTTTTTCAGAAAAGTAACCTCTATATCATAATTATACTTTATTTTAAACTGTCTGACAAGACTTAACATAAAATCAATGCCGATTCTTCTTCAATAATTAATTCAAAAAAACCGCATAATTAAATTACTGTATGTCGTTTCAGCAGAATTGATCTATGATAAAACTTTTTTTTTGTAGGGAAGCTATGAATAGAAAAACATTATGTTTTCAGGCATCAATATTATTCCATACGGGAAAGTATTTTTTCCTCATCATATAATTGATATTTTTATAATGAGGCCGTGTTATTAAAAAATACTGGTTTTTATCCTGAATATGAGATATACTGATTATGATGATATTTTTTTTAATTCAATGCGCTTGATTATAAGGGAAGCAATAATAATTAAATTTAAAAGTATTTATGGAGTAAAGCAGGATAAATATCACACAGGTTTTTAATGAAGATTCTGTATATTATATTACAGGCGTTTGCCCATGATACTATAAACAATCATTTCATAAGGAGTTCATACTATGCAAAAATTAATCGCAGTTATTTTTTCTCTTATGCTTCTTGCCTTTTTTGGATGCGGAAAAGAAAAGAATATAATCAGGAAAGGGGAAAATATCAAAATCGGATTTATCGGACCGATGACCGGAGATCCGGGTAATTACGGCAAAGTTATGAGTCAGTCAATACAGATTGCTGTAGATGAATTCAATGCGGAAGGCGGAGCCCATGATTTTAAAGCTGAACTGGTTATTGAAGACGCAGGGACAGATGCAGAAAAAGGGATAGCAGCAATGAAGAGGCTTGCATATGATGATAATATATTCGGATTAGTAGGCGCCTGTTACAGTACAGTTTCTCTTGCTATTGCGCCGATAGCTGAAGCTTCAAAAATCCTAATGATATCTCCTGCCTCAACACATAAAGATCTTCCTGACAAGGGGAAATTCATCTTCAGAAATATTATGAATGATGCCCTTCAGGCTGTTGTGTTTGCTAAATACCTTTATGAAGTTGATAAAGTAAAAAATGTTGCTATACTCTATCTGGAAACCGATTACAGCCGGACTCTTGCTATGGATTTTAAAGCACAGTATGAAAAAGATGGAGGGAAGGTTGTTGCTGTTGAGTCTGGCCATTATGGAGACAAAGATTTTATGAGGCAGCTGAAAAAAATAAAATCACATAAACCTGAATCTCTCTATCTTCCGAATTACCCTGCTGAAACAGCAGTGATTCTTGAGCAGATGCAGCAGCTTGGTTTTAAGACTAGAATTTACAGCGCGGATTCATTTGCAAATTCCCAGTTTTTTGAAACTTCCAGTGACCTTACTGAAGGTGTTATCTATACACAGATGGCAGAACAGCCGGAGAGCAGCAGTTTAAAAAATTTTAAAGCTGAATACCATGCGAAATGGGGTATAAAACCGGATGCGCTTAATCTTGATGATATAAAAGTTTTTTATAATGGTTCGGTTTACTGGGGTGCGAAACCAAATAGATTCAGCTTCAATGCTTATGATGGAGCGAAAATTATACTTAATGCGATTAGGGGTGCATCAGTCAAAGGTCCAAACGGATCTCTGAAAATAGACAGAGATAAAGTCAGGGAAATTGTTGCAAAAACAAAAGACTATGACGGAGCATCAGGAAAAATCACTTTCACACCAAATGGCGACCTTGTCTGCAATGTAGGCATTTATACTGTTCAAAACAAAAAGTATATACAGCTGAAAGTGTATAAACTGGACGGAGATAAACTTGTTAGAATAAAATAATTATAAATAAAAGTAACCGCGAAAAAACACGGTTACTTTTATTTAAATACGCATGTTTCTATAAAATATGAAGCATGAATCTCCCCTCATATGGAATCTGTAAATGTATATGTAACTGCCTCAGCCAATGAACTTTAACATATGATGAAAATTCTGAGTTGAGAAATTCATCACTGCTGTGCATGTCAGTACAGTAAAATCCGTCTAGTGCGCCTCTTCCCAGTTTTTACCAATACTAATATCTACTACAATAGGGACATTGAGCTTTATGGCATTCTCCATTTTGTCGCGGACAATCTGTTCCATAATTTCTTTTTCATCTTCATGAACTTCAAACACAAGTTCGTCATGCACCTGCATAATCATCCGGGACTGAAGCTTTCCTGCTGTCATCTCTTTCGCAATGTTTATCATTGCAATTTTTATCATGTCTGCCGAAGTCCCCTGCAGCGGAGTATTTATGGCAACACGCTCGGCTCCCTCTCTCCTGAATGATGTTTCTGATGTGATTTCCGGAACAGGGCGTTTCCTGCCCATTAAAGTCTGCACATAGCCGTGCTCTTTTGCAAATTCAATAGTTGCATCTATATAATTTCTGAAACCGGGATAAGTTTCAAAATATATTTTTATAAATTCAGCGGCCTCTCTCATGCCTATCTCTGCCTGCTGTGACAATCCGTAAGGTGATACTCCATATATTGTGGCAAAATTAATAATTTTTGCCTGACGCCGCATATCGGGTGTTATTTCGTTAATCGGGACTTTAAATACTGAAGATGCCGTCATGCTGTGAATATCAATTTTATCCCTGAATGCTGAAATCATATTCGCATCATTGGAATAGTGGGCCGCGAGGCGGAGTTCAATCTGTGAATAGTCGGCAGACATAAAGAAAAATCCTTTTTCAGGAATAAAACCCCGTCTGATCTGTCCTCCGAATTCATCTCTAATGGGAATGTTCTGCAGGTTCGGATCGGTTGACGAGAGTCTCCCTGTTGCTGCGATTGTCTGGTTATAGGAAGTATGTATCCTTCCTGTCGTCGGGCTGATCATTTTCGGGAGTGAATCAATATAAGTGCTGTGAAGTTTGCTCAAAGTTCTGTAAGATATCAGATGATCAATTATTTCATGGCGCCCTTTCAGTGTTTCAAGAACCTGAATGTCAGTGGAAAATCCGGTTTTGGTTTTCCTCGCTGTTTTAAGCTGAAGCTTTTCAAAGAGAATTGCGGAGAGCTCTTTTGTTGAGTTAATGTTAAACTCCTGCCCTGCAAGCTCGTAGATTTTTTTTTCAACTTCGCAGACTTTTTCGACAATAGTTTTTTTCATTTTCTCAAAGTGGGCAGTGTCAATTTTTACGCCGATGTATTCCATATCAGCGAGGACACTAAGAAGCGGCATCTCAATTGTTTCAAATAATTCTGTAAGATTCTGTTCATCAAGCATTGGTTTAAAGAGTTTATATAATCTGAAAGTTATGTCAGCATCTTCTATCGCGTATTCGGCCAGCCGGTCAAGCGGAACCTCAACAAGAGGTACCGCGTTTTTTCCCGTACCGGTCAGTTCTTTATATGTGATAGTTTTATAGTTAAGGTATTTTTCAGCGAGATTGTCCATGTTATGCCTTCGCTCAGAAGGATTAAGAAGGTACGAGGCGATCATAGTATCGAAGTATACTCCGCGAAGGTCAATCTTCGCCCGTTTAAGTACAAGAAGGTCGAATTTTATATTCTGCCCGACTTTTTTAATTTTACTGTCTTCAAGTACCGGCTTGACAGCAGGAAGTGAAACAGAAGGATCAGGATAATCATCGCTGAATAGCCCGCGGCTCTGTAAGGGGAGGAACCATCCGCTGTTTTCTTTAATTGAAAATGACATCCCCACAAGATTAGCTTCAACAGGCTGTATGGAATCCGTTTCCGTATCAAACGAAACTAATCCCGCTTTAGTGATCTCTGCAATCATCGCTTTAAGTTCTTTTTCAGTTCTGATTGTTACGTAATTCCGTGTACTGTCCGACCTTGATGTCTGCATCTCCGCTTTTGGGTTCTGGAAAAAATCGTTCGCCACTGATGCCATTTCTATGTTGTTGAAATATTCAACTGCCGTCTCCGGGTCTATTTCATTAAATGCCATATCGGAGAGCTTTGCATCCAGAGGAACGTCTCTCCTTATTGTAACAAGGTCTTTGCTGAGGAACGCTGTCTCACGGCCTGTTTTTAAAAGTTCCCCTGTTTTGCCTTTAATTGAATCCACATTTTCATAAATTTTTTCAAGTGTGCCATACTCGGTAATCAGTTTAAGGGCAGTCTTTTCACCTATACCTTTCACTCCCGGTACATTATCTGACGCGTCACCCATAAGCGCCATGTAATCAATTATCTGATCTGGAACCAGCCCTGTTTTATTTACAACACCTTCAGTATCATAAATCTCATACTCGGAAATACCTTTAGTGTTGGCATAAATACGGACATTATCTTTTACAAGCTGGTATGCATCTTTATCTCCTGTGACGAGATAAACTTCAAGTTCATCGGAGGAAAATTTTTCTGCTATAGTTCCAAGTACATCATCAGCTTCATAATCTGCGTGTTCAAGTATTGTTATACCGAGAGTCTCCACCATCCGTTTGATCTCACCGATCTGGCTCCTCAGCTCATCGGGCATTTTCTGCCTGTTTGCCTTATACTCATCATAAAGTTTAAATCTGAACGATTTCTGCGGAGGGTCAAATGCCACAGCAAGGTAATCGGGCGACTGCTCCTTAATCAGTTTAAAGAGCATTCTGGAAAATCCGAATATGGCGGACGTGTTCTGTCCTGATGAATTTTTAAGCGGATTTTTTATGAATGCGAAATACGCCCTGTAACAGAGTGCGTGTCCGTCCAGAATAAATAATTTTTTCTTCATGATAACTCCCGGTGTTAAATAGCCTGAGTCTGTTTAAGCCTGTTCATTTCGCTGATTTTACCTATTAATATAGTATCTGTTTTTGCAAGCCTTTGCGCCAGGATTGATACCATTTTGGCTGCGAACTGAGGATTAAGAATCAGAAAAGATTTCAGCTGCGTTACATTATCTATATATGCGAGTTTTACATCGCCGAGCGCCCGAACTGTAGCGCTTCTCGGATGATCTGTGAAAAGGGAAATCTCACCGAAAAAATCACCTTTTTCCATCGTGGCGACAATAATGTTTTCATCACCGCTTGTAAGAAATACACTCACGCGCCCCTCGAGGATTATATACATTCTCTGTTCCGTCTGGCCTATTTTAATTATATTTTCACCATTCTGGTAATACATGATGTTCTTTGACATTGTTCCTCCGGAGACATTTTTCTTTTTTTAATTATCGGCGGAAAAGCTGTTTTTTCCTAAAGAAGAATTTCACTGCTGCTTATTTTTATGACCAGTCCGGATCAATCCGGGACTGGCCATAAAAGTTCCGTTTACATATTCCTGAATAAACTATTTTTCTTCCATATAAAAAACTTCCCAGAGATGACCGTCCGGGTCCTGGAATCCCCAACCGTACATCCAGCCATTGTCTTCAGGCTCTTTTGATTTTTTCCCGCCTGCAGCCAGCGCTTTATTTACTATTTCATCTACCTCTTCCCGGCTCTCTACAGTTATTGCCAGAATAACTTCTGTACTTTTCCGTGAGTCGGAAATTTCCTTTGAGATGAAAGTTTTAAAAACTTTTTAACGAGCAGCATGGCGAATATATTTTCCCCGATTATCATGCATGTTGCATTCTGATCGGTAAACTTCGGATTAAATGTAAATCCAAGTCTGGTAAAAAAATCTATTGATTTTTCCAGATTCTTAACAGGAAGATTAACAAATATTTGTCTATTTTTATTCATAGTTTTCACCTTTTATTTTATTATATTAATAAAATATACTGAAATTTACGATTATTGTTTCAGCTTAATTAATTTTTTGCATATGCATATCCTGCGGCCGCCGGCAGTAATGCGGAACGTCATTTATAAATAAGAGGATCGGATTATGGATGAGAAAAAGAAAGTGCTGTTATCGCGTTTGTCATTATTATTTATAACTGCGGCTTTAATCCTGCTTATTGCTTTGCCTGCAGCGCAGGTTTTAAATTCATCTTATTCTGTAATAATTAAAGATAAAGATATGAATTATTACAGGGGAAGGAATATTTTTATATGCGGCAATACAATTATCTGCCGGAAGGATTCTGAATCTGTAAAAGATAAATCGATGATCCCGGATGAAGATATATCCCGGTATTCCTTTAAAATTTTATCCATGAAGAAGATTATCAGCATAGAGATTCTGCAGGATGACGATGCAGCCCCGGCGGATGTTTCAGCTGTAAATCCTCAGTATCTGGGAAGATTTAAAATACAGCTCCAGGGACACGAAGGGATACTTATCCTGGGTGTATCAAAAGAGCATGTATACGGAACAGTGAGATTCCCACAATGGGGAAAAGGCCAGGTGGAGTATCTTAAAGGAACACGAATAAGCTCCGGTGAGGTCAGGTTTACCCGTTCAGCGTCAACTCCGGAAGAGATAAGAAGACTCGGAGCGAATTATCTTTTCAAACAGAAATTTTCAGGGACATACAGCGCTTCAGGAAAAGTTATTAAAGGATATATGATTAATGACAGAGGAGAAAAGCATGAGTGGGAGGCGGTGAGAAAGTAACCGTATTTCCGCTGATTTAAAACTGCAGCGGTTGTCTTTAGCAGCCATTTGGTTAATTATGCGGTATCCCGCAGTCTTTAATCAGTTACAGGTTTATGATTCACAGATTGCCATGAGTTCCCGGTGTAAATCTGTTTTTAAAATGACCTGTCAGTCGGCTTGAAAAATTAAAGATATAATTTTTATATTTACTAATGTATCTATTGTTGTAAAATTTCTAAAAGTATTGAATAAATTTCCAATCCCTTCTATATAAACTCTAATATTAATAGTTTAAAGTTGACAGAATATATTTAGTATGCAATAAAATGACTAAATTTTTGCGGGTGTTGTAAAAGTTTTTACAATTCGAAAGGGGTTGTTTTCTGTACTATATATAAGGAGTAATAATGTTAGCCGGATCTTTTGATCAAAGAGAAAATTTAC